>CAJFUH010000250.1 GCA_904420155.1 uncultured Clostridia bacterium | reverse complement strand
TGTAATAAAATCCTTTTGGAAAAAGATTGTGAAACCCAACAGAAAAAAACAGCTTTCACCTAGATTTGAAGCGGTTTTTGGCGTTTTTCACGGACTTTTCATAGATACGCTCCTTATGGTTGAAATCAGGGTTTCATTCGGTTATAATGGTCATGTATCACAAATTCCTAAAATTAGAAAAAGCAGTCATTTCTGCGTTTTGGAGGGACAATCATGAACTATAAGCTTTCCGCCGGAGAGATCCGGGAGTTAATCATCGCCAAGCTGTCCCACAACTTCGGCGTGACGCCCAACGAAGCGACCAACGAACACTACTATAAGGCGGTAGCCTTGATTGTGCGGGATCTGCTCAGCCAAGGCCGCAAAGATTTTATGGAGAAAGCGGAAAAGCAGAACAAAAAACAGATTTACTACCTGTGTATGGAGTTCCTGATGGGACGCTCTCTCAAAAATAATCTATATAACCTGGGATTAGAGGATTCCGTATCTTCCGCCCTGTCGGATATGGGGATCAAACTGGATACCATTTATGAACAGGAGCCCGACGCCGGCCTGGGTAACGGCGGCTTGGGACGTCTGGCCGCCTGTTTTTTGGATGGCCTGGCCACAGAAGGGTATCCCGCCATGGGCTATTCCCTGCGGTACGAATACGGGATTTTCCGTCAGAAACTGGTGGACGGATGGCAGACCGAGCTGCCGGATTTCTGGCTGCCGGGGGGAGAAGTCTGGCTGCAGGCGCATCCGGAAAAAGCCGTCCCAGTCCTGTTTAACGGGGAAGTGGAAGAATCCTGGAACGGATCTTACCACACGGTAAACCTCAAAAACCCCACCAAAATCAGCGCCGTTCCCTATGACATGATGGTTGCCGGCAAGGACGGCAAGGGCGTCTCCCGTTTGAGATTGTGGGCCGCCAAATCTGAAGATTTTGATATGAAGCTGTTTAACGACGGGGAATACCTTCGCGCTGTGGAACAGAACGCCATGGCGGAAGTGATCACCAAGGTGCTCTATCCGGAGGATAACCATCCGGAAGGCAAGAGCCTGCGCCTGTCCCAGCAGTATTTCCTGGTGTCCGCCACCATTCAGGATATCATCCACCGCCATTTGCGTACCTATGCTTCCCTGGACAACCTGCCGGAGCTGGTGGCTATCCATTTGAACGACACCCACCCGGTCCTGGCGATCCCGGAACTGATGCGCGTGATTCTGGACGAGTGCGGATATACCTGGGAAGCCGCCTGGGATATCGTGACGCGCACGGTATCGTATACCAACCACACCGTGATGCCGGAAGCGCTGGAATGCTGGGATCAGGATCTGATCCGCAGAAGACTGCCCCGTATTTACCAGATTATTGAGGAGATCAACCGCCGGTTCTGCGCCCAGATGCACGACTTGGGCGTGGACGGCTATCAGGTGGGCCGCATGGCGGTGCTCAACGAGGGTATTGTGCGTATGGCCAACCTGGCGGTGGCCGCCAGCCATTCGGTCAACGGCGTCAGCCGCCTGCACACCGAGATCTTGAAGGATACCGTGTTCCATGATTTCTATACCGTGATGCCGGATAAATTTAAAAATGTCACCAACGGCATTGCCCACCGCCGCTGGCTCAACCAGTCTAATCCCGAGCTGTCCCGGTTAATTACCGACCTGATTGGCGACGGTTACATCAAAAACGCCGACGAGCTGCGCAAGCTCACAGCCTACAAGAACGACAAGACTGTTTTGGCGGAGCTGGGCCGCATTAAGCTGGACAACAAAAAGCGCATGGTGGAATACATCAAAAAGAACAACGGGGTGGAGATAGATCCCAACTCTATCTTTGATGTACAGGTCAAGCGCCTGCATGAGTACAAACGGCAGCATATGAACGCGCTGCATATCCTCGCCCTGTACCAGTGGCTTCGGGAGAACCCCAACGCGCCGTTTTTGCCAAAGACCTATATTTTCGGGGCCAAGGCGGCCGCCGGTTACTATTTCGCCAAGGAAATTATTCAGTTTATCGTATATTTGTCCAATGCCATCAACAATGACCCGCTGGACAATAAGAAGCTGAAAGTGGTATACCTGGAGGATTACCGCGTGACGCTGGCGGAAAAACTGATCCCGGCTGCTGAGATCAGCGAACAGATCTCCCTGGCGGGCACCGAGGCCAGCGGTACCAGCAATATGAAATTCATGATCAACGGCGCGCTGACCCTGGGTACCCTGGACGGCGCCAACGTGGAGATCCATGAGGCGGTAGGCGACGACAACATGTTCCTATTCGGTATGACTACCCCCGAGGTACAGGAACTCAAACACCGCGGCTATAACCCCATGGAACTGTACAACAACAACCATATCCTGCGCCGCGCGCTGGATGAGCTGTCCGTGAACGGCATCGGCGGCAAAAAGTTTGGCAATATCGCCCAGTCCCTGATGGGGAGCGACCCCTACATGGTGCTGGCGGACTTCGCCGATTATTCTAAGATCCAGCAGACGGCCAGCGAGTGCTACAAGGACCAGGAACGCTGGAACCGTATGTCTTTGATCAACATTGCCAATGCCGGACGGTTTGCGGCGGACCGCGCCATCCGGGATTATGCCAACACCATCTGGTGCACCGAACCAGTGAAATAAACCGGTTGCGGCTGAAAGATTACAGAGCATTTCCCCAAAAGAAATCTGAAAGACCGGGCGGGCTGGAAAAAGTCTGCCCGGCTTTTTGGGTAGTGCGGCGGCTCGCTTTTTGGGTGCGGGAGGCAGGGGAAAAAGCTGCCAATCATCCGGACGCCGCTGTTTTTATGGGCAGAAAAACAAATGCGTTGGAGGAGAACATTTTCATGAATCCCGTTTTCGATTCCAGGAATCCTGTATTCCGCAGCCCCACCGGGGCGGTGGAAGCCGGGACGAAAATCCATTTTAAAATTACCTTGCCCCGTTCTTTGGGGTGCAGCGCAGCCTATCTATTGGTGTGGGACGACGTCACCAAGGATGGACAGGCATGCTCCATGTTTTGGTGCGGGATGGAAGGGTATGACCATGAAAATTGGGAATGCCATTTCACGCCGGAACGGTCAGGCCTTTATTGGTATCACTTTGAGGTGGATACCATTTCCGGCCGCCACAGCGTCAACCGCACCTACGGCGGGGAAGGCCGCATACAGTCGGGGGATTCCTGGCAGCTTACCGTTTACGACAAGGGCTTTACCACGCCGGATTGGCTGGCCGGCGGCGTGATGTACCAGATATTCCCCGACCGGTTTTTCGCTTCCGGCTCCCCAAAAAAAG
>CAJFUH010000249.1 GCA_904420155.1 uncultured Clostridia bacterium | reverse complement strand
TTCGTCGTCCATATTGCGGTAAACGGCGATGAGCTGGCCGGGGTTGACGTCCTTGGAACCCAGGCCGTAACGGCCGGTGTATACCGGGATGGAACCGAACTGCGTACCGGACAGGGCGGCGATGACATCCAGATATAGGGGCTCGCCGATGGAGCCGGGCTCCTTGGTTCTGTCGAGAACCGCAATCTTCTTCACGGTCTCCGGAATGACATCCAGCAGATACTTGGCAACAAAAGGACGATACAGTCTTACCTTGACCATACCAACCTTCTCGCCGGCGGCGTTCATGTAGTCGATAACTTCTTCCAAAGCTTCGCATACAGAACCCATGGCGATGATGATCTTGTCCGCATCGGGAGCGCCGTAATAGTTGAACGGTTTGTAATCGGTGCCGATCTTGGCGTTGACCTGGTTCATATAGTCGACCACGATCTCCGGAACGGCGTCGTAATATTTGTTGCAGGCTTCACGGGCCTGGAAGAAAATGTCGGGGTTTTGAGCGGTACCGCGCAGAACCGGATGTTCCGGATTCAGAGCGTGACGGCGGAAAGCGTCTACCGCATCCCAATCCAGCATCTCGCCCAGATCTTCATAATCCCAGGTTTCGATCTTCTGGATCTCATGAGAAGTGCGGAAACCGTCAAAGAAGTGCAGGAAAGGAACTCTGCCCTTGATGGCGGACAGATGAGCGACAGCGCCCAGGTCCATTACTTCTTGCGGGCTGTTGGAGCACAGCATTGCATAGCCGGTCTGACGGCAGGCATAGATATCAGAGTGGTCGCCGAAAATGGACAGCGCATGGCTGGCCAGAGCACGGGCGGAAACATGGATAACGCTGGGGAGCAGCTCGCCAGCCATCTTATACATGTTGGGGATCATCAGCAGAAGTCCCTGAGAAGCCGTATAGGTGGTGGTCAAAGCGCCAGCAGCCAAAGAACCGTGCACAGCGCCGGCAGCGCCAGCCTCAGATTGCATCTCAGTAACCTTAACCGTTCTGCCGAACAGATTTTTTCTGCCCGCAGTGGCATACTTATCGGTTTCGTCCGCCATCACAGAGGATGGGGTGATCGGATAGATAGCGGCAACGTCTGTAAACGCATAGGAAACGTGAGCAGCCGCGTTGTTGCCATCCATGGTCTTCATTTTTCTTGCCATGAAATATTTCCTCCTTTAAGGATGATGAAATAAGGAACGTACGCAGTGGACCTTTCCACCACACCATCATAAATTCTAACATTTTTCTACCTTTGTGTAAAGCAAAATATTTTGGGAAACTGCAATTTTAAGGGATATTTTTTCTTTGTCTGGAGAAAGAAAAAAAGAGGGTTGTCAAAGTGTACGGAAATTGAGAATGCTTTTTCTTTTTCATGTGATATGTGCAAAAACACACAACAAATACCCAAAATGCTATAAAATATACTAAAATAGTATTTTATTTATCCTCTAATCCTTTGTGAAACAAAAAGGAACAATTGGGGAACCTTTCCTTGTGAAAAATAAAGAATTTCCCCAATAGAACAGGATATTCGGTTTTCTCCGGGCGCCTGTCGCCAATGGAAGATATGGCGTCCTTTTCTCTTGGCCGGACATTCTTATGCAACCGCGCAAAGGGATTTTGATTTGTTGACAGCGTTCTCTTTTTTTCGTAAAATAAAACAGTATAAAATCCTTATACAAAAGGGACGGACAGCCAATGGGCGCCGCCTCTTTTATCATTACTATTTTTTACATTGAGAAAGGGGTTTCTTATCACATGCCTCCTGATCCTGAAGGCAATTCACTTTCCTTGCTCCAAGCAGCACCTGCCGCGGGAGCAGATTTTTCCGGCGGGACCTTGGCCGTACAGATTTTATTGCTGTTGGTATTGATTCTGCTGAACGCTTTTTTCGCCATGTCGGAAATCGCTATTGTAACCCTCAACGACAATAAGATCCGTAAGATGGCGGAAGACGGTCACAAAGGAGCCGCCAAAGTTCTTAAGCTTACTAAGAACAACAGCCGGTTTTTATCTACTATCCAGATCGGCGTCACTTTATCTGGATTTCTTACCTCTGCATCCGCTGCCCAAACCTTTGCAGGCAAGCTGGCGACCTGGTTTGTCGGGGTGTTCCCATCCGTCTCTTTGGGGATTGCGGAACCAGTGGCGACGGTGGTGGTCACATTGATTCTCTCCTATTTTTCTTTGGTACTGGGAGAATTGGTGCCCAAAAAGATCGCCATGCAAAAGGCGGAAGAAATTTCATTTAAGGTAGCGGGCATCCTCAACGGCGTAGCTTTGGTCTTTAGTCCCTTTATCCGCTTTTTGTCCGCGTCCACAAACCTGGTGATTCGGCTGCTGGGCTTTGATCCCAACGCTTCCGAGGAGAACGTCACTGAGGAAGAAATCCTCATGATGGTGGACGTAGGGGAAGAGAAAGGCGTCATTGAAGGCTCTGCAAAAGATATGATCGCCAATATCTTTGATTTTGACGATACGACCGTCAACGAAATTATGACCCATCGCACAGATATGACCGCCGTGGAAGATATCTCTCCCGTCAATGAAGCGGTAAATCTGGCGATTGCCAAGGGGTATTCCCGTATCCCGGTCTATCATGAGGACATCGACGATATTGTCGGCGTGGTATATGTCAAAGATTTGCTCAAGTATGTGTGTTCCGAGATGCCGGCGGAGACCAAATTGACGGATATCATGCGGCCGGCTACTTTTATTCCGGAGACCAAAAAATGCAGCGAGTTGTTCGCGGAAATGACCGCCAGCAAAAACCAGATGTCCATTATCGTGGACGAATACGGCGGAACCGAAGGCCTGATTACCATGGAAGATCTGGTGGAAGCGATTGTCGGCAATATCCAGGATGAATACGACCAGGAAGAAGACGAGATCCGCCAGGTCAACGACAACACCTTTACGGTGGACGGCGCCACCTCTATCGACGAAATTTCGGAACTGATTGGAATAGAGCTCCCCGAAGGGGAGTATGATACCATCGCCGGATTGCTGGTAGAAAACTTGGGGCGTATTCCCCGTTCCGGGGAACATCCCAGCATCACCATCGATCATGTGCGGTTTACAGTGGATGAAGTGGAAGACCGGAGAATTACCCGTATCCTGATTGTCAAGGAACCGGCGGAACCCTCCATAGATGAAAAATTGATATAAAAAGAAAAAGGAGCTTCCTGTCTCTTTCCAGTGGACAGGAAGTTCCTTTTAGTTTTTGAAAATGTTTGATAAAAAATTTGTTTCCATATTGGCACGTTAATCGGAGATCCATTCGGAAAAGCCACACTTTTCCGCCGCACTTCCTATGATAATCTGCCGTCCTATTTTCTGTATGAAGCCCGACAGATATTTTCCCCTATAACCCTATTTTAAAATGTTGCTTTTGAGCCGAATGCCGACCATGAAAAACAGCAATATGCAAGGATGCCGCTGAATCCTGAACAGGAAACAGCGGCATCTTTTGTATGATAGAAATATGTGAATAAAAAGGAGAGGGGAAAGGAAATTATACGCCCTGCGCCAGCATGGCGTTGGCAACCTTTTCAAAGCCCGCGATATTAGCGCCGGCAACATAGTCGCCGGACATGCCGTAACGGTCGGCCGCGTCGGCAACCTTCTGGAAGATGTTGGTCATGATGCGTTGCAGCTGTTGATCCACTTCTTCAAAGGACCAGCTCAAGCGCTCGCTGTTCTGGGACATCTCCAAAGCGGAGGTAGCTACGCCGCCTGCGTTGGCAGCTTTACCGGGAGCAAACAGAACGCCGTTTTCTTGCAGATATTTGGTAGCGTCCAGAGTGGTGGGCATGTTAGCGCCTTCCGCCACAGCGATGCAGCCGTTAGCAACCAGCATCTTGGCGTCTTCGAGATTCAACTCATTCTGGGTAGCGCAGGGAAGGGCCACGTCGCACTTGACAGACCATACGCCTCTGCCCTCGTGATACTCAGAGTTGGGACGATATTTCTTATATTCGGTCAGACGCTGACGGTTGACTTCTTTGATCTCTTTGAGAGCCGCCAGATCAATGCCTTCCGGATCGTATACCCAGCCGTTGGAATCGCTGGCTGTGACAACCTTGGCGCCCAGCTGGTGAGCCTTCTCAATGGCATAAGTAGCTACGTTGCCGGAACCGGAAACAACGACAGTCTTGCCCTTCAGATCGTGGCCGTTGTGGCGCAGCATCTCAGCGGTGAGATACAGCAGACCGTAACCGGTAGCCTCGGTACGAACCAGAGAACCGCCGAAATCAAGGCCCTTACCGGTCAGGCATCCCTCGAAGGTGCCTCTGATTCTCTTATACTGGCCGAACATATAACCAATTTCTCTGCCGCCTACGCCGATATCGCCAGCGGGAACGTCGGTATCCGCGCCGATGTATTTGCACAGCTCTGTCATAAAGCTCTTGCAGAACGCCATGATTTCACGGTCGGACTTGCCCTTCGGATCAAAATCAGAACCGCCTTTGCCGCCGCCGATGGGCAGGCCGGTCAGGGAATTCTTGAAGATCTGCTCAAAGCTCAGGAACTTGATGATACCGATATATACGGACGGATGGAAACGCAAACCGCCCTTATACGGGCCGATGGCACTGTTGAACTGTACACGGTAACCGGTGTTCACCTGTACCTGGCCTTTGTCGTCTACCCACGGCACGCGGAATTTAATCTGGCGTTCCGGCTCTACCAATTGCTCCAGCAGAGCTTCTTTGCGGTACACATCCTCATGAGCCTCAATGACGGGACGAAGGGATTCCAGAACTTCTTTGACAGCTTGGTGAAACTCCGGTTCACCAGGGTTCTTTTTGACAACCAAGTCAATGACTTCGTCAACATATGCCATAACTTATGACACTCCTTCATTAAAATTTTAGTGAATTTAGCACAAAAGGGCGCCACTCTACCTACTCGCTAAAGTGACGCCCTTGTCTTTAACGCTTCTATTATATGCTATATTTCTGTAGAAATCAACTGCTTTTTTAATTTTTTTGCAATTTTCCAGTTGGAATCTTTCATATTTCCCAACATGAGGATTTCTCACCGAACAAAATCTTACTCCATACTATACTTTACTATATTTTGAGTTTTTTTCACCCTTTCATTTTTTGCTTTGCTGTTCTTTCCTGTTAAGAATCTGTTGTTGATTTCCGGAAGGATTATAGGAACAACGGTCATGCATTTGGTCTGTTGGAAAGTTATCCATAAAAGGACTTTTGATTGGTTTTCCCTCTGATTGTTATATCATAGATCCTTTTTCTTCTATCTCCACCGCTCAGGCCGTGGGGGCACGCCTGCGGCGGGCACAACGCGCACAGAGTTGTTCCTGGAACATAGAGAGAATGCCCGCGTTTTCACTTGAAAGATTTATCCACCGGCCCAAAAGAAGGAAGCAAGAAAAGGGCCGGGGAATCGCTTGCATGTCCGCTTCGCTCCCAAAACGCGATTCCTGCTCCCTACACGCAGTTACTGCAAAAGGTGCCGGACACATGCGATACGGTAGGGATTTAAATCATCCCTTTTGATGAAACTTTCTGCCGCCATCTTTCCCCTGCTCCCATCCCCGCTCAAAATTTCTTTTTGTGAAAAACATTGCTTTTGTTTTTTTGTTGGTCAGAAAAAAATTGGGTGAGCGGTACAACCGAGGTATGACGGCGATTTGAGCGGGCAGAGCCGCTCATTTTGAGCCGGCATACTTCCCGGGCTAATTTAGAAGACCCGCCGCAG
>CAJFUH010000248.1 GCA_904420155.1 uncultured Clostridia bacterium | reverse complement strand
GGAAACCCTGCCTTTAAGCGAGTACCAAGCGGTATGCGAGACCTTTGACGAGGGCGTGTATGAAGCGATTTCCCTGGAAAACTGCGTAAACGGCCGCAACGTACTGGGCGGGCCCGCCAAGGAAAATGTGCTGGCCCAGGTGCAGCGCGTGCAGGAGTTATTGAAAAAATAAAAAAAGCGGACCCCACCTGCGGTGGAGCATGTCGCGCGCCTACGGCGGGTACATCGCGCACCGGGGTTTTCCTAAAAAGAACCTGACTGCCCGCGCCGAAACGTAAAAGTTTTGCGCAAGCTTTTACAAAAGCTTGCGGGGGTCTCGGGGGCAGGGCCCCCGGGCCGTCCTCCGCAGAGGACGGAATCCTTGAGAATCCAGAAGCTCAGGAGGGGAGGCCAAACCGTCCGGTGGACGGTTTGGCCGTGGGGAACCCTAGCGAGGGGTTCCCCCATCCTCTGCGGGCTTGTGTAATGGATCAAAGGAATTTTCTGTTTCGACAACCTGACCGGCCGGTTTTGGCCGATTATTCCGATAGAGAAAAGTGAAAAAAAGAGGGGAACAGTTATGACAATCAAAGCGGGAATCATTGGGGCCACCGGATATGCGGGCGCAGAACTGGTGCGGCTGCTGCTGGCCCATCCCCAGGTAGAGATAGCCGCCATCAGTTCGGTGAGCTTTGAAGGAAAGGCCATCAGCGAGGTGTATCCCTCCTATTACGGCCTGTGCGATATGATCTGTGAAAAGGCCGAAGATGTGGTGGAAAAAAGCGACGTTATTTTTGCGGCGCTGCCCCACGGCCTCAGCCAGGAGCTGGCGGCCCAGTGCCGGGAACAGGATAAAGTGTTCATCGATCTGGGGGCGGATTTCCGGCTAGAAAGCGAAGAAGATTACAAAGAATGGTACGGCGGGGAATTCCTGAACCCCCAACTGCATAAAGAGGCGGTGTACGCCCTGCCGGAATTGTTCCGCGACAAGATTAAGGGCAAAAAGGTGATCGCAAACCCCGGCTGTTATACCACGGGCGTTCCGCTGGCTTTGGCGCCCGCCGTCAAGGAAGGGCTGGTGGAAACCGAAGGCATCATCGCCGACTGCAAATCCGGCGTTACCGGGGCGGGCAGGGGCTTGAGCCAGAATACCCATTATCCGGATCTCAACGAGGGGTTCCATCCCTACAAGGTGGCTTCCCACCGGCATACCCCGGAGATGGAGCAGACCTTGAGCCACCTGGCGGGCAAGCCGGTGAAAATTACCTTTGTCCCCCATCTGCTGCCGGTAAACCGCGGTATCCTTTCTACCTGCTATGCCCGCCTGAAACCGGGCGTGACGGAAGAACAGGTGCGCAAGGCTTATGAAGATTTTTACCGGGATGAATTTTTTGTCCGTCTGCTGCCGGCAGGCATGTGCGCGGATATTCACAATATCAAGTGTTCCAATTTCTGCGACATTTCCCTCCATATGGATTTGCGCACAGGGACTTTTATAGCCGTTTCCGCCATTGACAATATGGTCAAAGGCGCGGCGGGGCAGGCCATCCAGAATATGAACCTGGCTTTTGGCCTGGAGGAAACCACAGGCTTGACCATGGTTCCGGCGGCATTTTAATCATCCGAATTTGTATCCGAAGGGAGTTACATCCATGGAATATTCCTTGATTTCCGGCGGCGTTACCGCGGCGGAAGGCTTTACCGCTTCCGGCGTGCATTGCGGTATCCGGAAAAATAAATCAAAAAAAGACCTGGCCCTCATTTACAGCGATACGTTATGTAACGCGGCGGCGGTCTACACCACCAATCTGGTAAAAAGCGCCCCCATCCGTGTCTGCCAAAAACATTTGGCCAACGGCAAGGCCCAGGCGGTGATCGTCAACAGCGGCAACGCTAACACTTGTAATGCCGACGGGGATCAGAAGGCGCTGCGCATGTGCGAACTTGTGGCTGAGCAGATGAACATCCAGGCGGAAGATGTGCTGGTAGGTTCCACCGGCGTAATCGGCCAGCCCCTTCCCATAGAACCTATCGAAGAGGCGGCCGCCGCGCTGGCGGGGGCCTTGTCCCGCGAAGGAGGAACCGACGCGGCAGAAGCCATCCTCACCACCGATACCTATAAAAAAGAGGTGGCGGTCTCTTTCCAACTGGATGGAAAAACCGTAAAGCTGGGTGGGATTGCCAAAGGGTCCGGGATGATCCATCCTAACATGGCCACCATGCTGGGCTTTATCACCACAGACGCCGCCATCTGTTCCGATATGCTGCAAAAAGCCGTCAGCGGCGTCGCTCAGGACAGCTTTAATATGGTGAGCGTGGACGGGGATACCTCCACCAACGATACCCTGGCGGTGCTGGCTTCCGGCAAGGCGGGAAACCGGGAGATTACCGAAGAAGATGAAAATTATCAGGTTTTCTATGGGGCGCTGTTGCTGGTATGCCGGGAGCTCAGCAAACGCCTGGCGGCCGACGGCGAAGGGGCCACGAAACTCCTGATCTGCAAGGTGCAGGGCGCAAAGACTGTAGAAGACGCCAGGGGAATCGCCAAATCTATCATTTGTTCCAGCCTGGTAAAGGCCGCTATGTTCGGTTCCGACGCCAACTGGGGCCGGGTGCTGTGCGCCATCGGATATTCCGGATGCCAGGTGGATATCGACAAAGTTCAAGTAGAGTTCCAATCTCAAAAAGGTTCTGTCTTAGTTTGTGAAAACGGCGCCGGCGTGGAGTTCAGCGAAGAAAAGGCCAAAGAGATCCTGCTGGAAAAAGAAATCACCATTGCGGTGACTTTGGGTGACGGAGAAGGCGTTGCGGAAGCTTATGGATGCGACCTCACCTATGACTATGTGAAAATAAACGGGGATTACCGCACTTGATTTCGCTCCAAAATTCTGATAGGGTGTTTTGGATATTTCGGATCAACAATAAAAAACGGCGGGAGAAAAGGGGATTTCCCTTTTTATGGGCAGAATGCGCCGACCGGAAAACATTTGGAATTTTTAAGCCCGGGATTGGGGAACCCCTCGCTAGGGTTCCCCACGGCCAAACCGTCCACCGGACGGTTTGGCCTCCCCTCCTGAGCTTTTGGAATTCTGAGGG
>CAJFUH010000247.1 GCA_904420155.1 uncultured Clostridia bacterium | reverse complement strand
CTGCGGCGGGTCTTCTAAATTAGCCCGGGAAGTATGCCGGCTCAAAATGAGCGGCTCTGCCCGCTCAAATCGCCGTCATACCTCGGTCGCACCGCTCACTTAATTTTTATCTTATCGACAAAAAGAAAACAAAAGTACTGGTTTCCACAAAAGGAAACTTTGGGCGGGGGTGAGCGCAGGGGGAAGATGGAGGCAGAAAGTTCCATCAAAAGGGGACGAATCAAATCCCTACCGTATCGCAATTGTTCGGCCCCTTTTGCAGTAAGTAGAACTAAAAGGATCTATGGAAAAATAATCTGTTGGAAAACCAGTATAAAGTAGTTTCCAAAAAAGTAGAGGAAAGGATTATGAAAGGCTATCCTCTTTATAGTTTCCCAAAAAGGAAAAGCTGGGCAATTCATCCGAAAGAGAACACAGCAGAGAAAGCACTTCCGGGTTTCGCACATTGCCGGAAAAATCCAGGTAAAAGAAATATTCAAAACTTTTATCGGGGATGGGGCGGGATTCGATTTTAGTGAGATTGAGCCCATGCAGGGCAAAACGTGCCAATGTGCGGTAAAGGGAACCGGTGGTATGGGGAAGGGAAAAGCAAAGGCTGATTTTATCGGCCTGTTCCGGGATACAGGGCTGCTTTGCAATGACAATAAAGCGGGTACAGTTGTTGCTGGCGTTCTGGATATTTCCGTTGAGCACTTCCAGCCCATATTGATCCACGGCCTGCTGGGAACAGATGGCGGCCACGGTTAAACGATCCTGCTCCGCAACCATTTTGGCAGCGGCTGCGGTATTGGAATATTCGCAAATCTGGAATTTACCGCGGCTCAAAAATTCGGAACACTGCGCCAATCCCTGCGGATGGGAATATACAGTATGGATATCGGCGAGCTTGGCGCCAGGCTTAGCCGCCAAGTAATGATGAATAGGGAGGTCGGCAGCCCCTACGATAAAGAAGCGGTATTTTAAAATCAGGTCGTACACATCTATCACGGATCCTGCAGAAGAATTCTCTACCGGCACTACGCCGAATTGCGCCTCTCCCGACTGGACGGCGGCGAATACGTCCTGAAAATGGGTGTAGAAAGCAATCTTTTTCTCCGGAAAAAAGGAACTGGCCGCCTGATGGGAATAAGAACCCGTGACGCCGGGACAGGCGATACGGCAGGCGTGGGGACAGGACAAAGATTCCGGCGCGGCGCTGATGAGCTGCCGCAAGGCGTCTCCGCCGCCCAATGCCTCATGCTGCAAGGCTCGGCTGAGATCCATAAGTGTGGAGAATAGGATCTTTGCCGCGCCCGCATAGGGGCCGGCTTCTTGTGCCACTTGATCCAAAATTTCCTGTTCCCGCCCGGCATTGAGCACGGGAAGGTTTTGTTGGGCTTTTACCTGCGCCACTTGACGGGCACAATCCATGCGGCTGATAAATAAGGAAAGCAATTGCCCGTCAATTTGATCGATTTCTTTCCGGATTTCTTCTAAGGTCATAGTTGATTTCCCTCCGCCATTAAGTTGATGAGAGCCAGAGCTACGGCGGATTCCACCACGGGAACCGCGCGGGGCACAATACAGGGGTCATGGCGGCCGTGTACTTCCAAAACGGCATTTTCCTTGGTGGTCAGATCCACAGTATCCTGCCGCTGGGAAATGGAAGAGGTGGGTTTCACCGCAGCGCGCACCAGGATAGGCATACCGGAAGTGATCCCGCCCAGGATCCCGCCCGCGTGATTGGTGACGGCTTTTACCGCCCCGTTTACCATCCGGTAGGGGTCATTATGCTGGCTGCCCCGCATTTTTGCAGCGCCGAAGCCCTCGCCAAACTCCACCCCTTTGACGGCGGGAATGCCGAAAAGCAGGGAAGAAAACACGTTTTCCACGCCGCCGAACATGGGGGAACCCAAACCGGCGGGAACCCCTACCGCTGCGCACTCCACAATACCGCCCACGCTGTCCAGAGACATGCGGGCTTGTTCCACTGCGGCACGCATAGGTTCTTCCGCTTTCGGGTTGACGAGGGAAAAGCGGGTACGGGATAACTGGGAAAGCAGGCCCGCGTCGACCTGTACCGGGTCAAAAGGGTCGTCGCAAATATCAGCGATAGAGTAGATATGGGCGCCGATTTCAATACCGCGCCGCCGGAGGATCTGACGGCATACGGAACCGGCGAACACCAAAGGGGAAGTCAGTCGGCCGGAAAAATGGCCGCCGCCCCGAATATCGTTATACCCTTTGTATTTTACATAGGCGGTATAATCGGAATGGCCGGGACGGGGGAGGATGGAAAGGTTCTGGTAGTCTCCGGAACGGGTATTGGTATTGCGGATCAAGGCGCACAGCGGAGCGCCGGTGGTGCGCCCTTCCAAGGTCCCGGACAGGATTTCCGGAAGATCGGATTCCTTACGGGGGGTGGCGGTGCGGTCGTGTCCGGGAGCGCGGCGAGACATATGGATCTGGAGTTCTTCCAGGTCGATGGGCTCCCCGGCGGGCAGGCCGTCGATCACCACGCCTACTCCGGCCCCGTGGCTTTCCCCAAAGATAGAAATACGGATAAGATTTCCCCAGTTAGATGACATGGGCTTGACCTCCTAATCGGTTGTAATCGTCAAAGAAATTCGGATAAGATTTGCGGATGCTTTGCGCATCGGTAAGCTCTACAGGGGCCTGGGAACGAAGGGCGGCGATGGATAGCGCCATCACAATGCGGTGGTCGTTGTACCCTTCCGCTTTTCCACCGGAAAGTTTGGGGACCCCTGTGAGGATAAGCCCGTCCGGCAGCTCCTCCGCCTTTCCGCCCAACCGGCGGATCCCGTCGGCAATGGCCGTAAGGCGGTCGCTCTCTTTGATGCGGAGCCGGCCGGCCCCCGTAATG
>CAJFUH010000246.1 GCA_904420155.1 uncultured Clostridia bacterium | reverse complement strand
TGGAGCTGCTGGCGGTTTACACCTGCCGGGGTTCTGTTTCCCGGATAGAAAACGGCAGGCGGGCCGTCACGGATATCGAAATCGACGCGATTTCCAAGGTGCTGAACATATCCCTTGATTACCTGTTTGGCCGTGAGTGAAAGAAGCCTGAGAAGGAAACCCTCACATGATTGGGGAATCCTGTCTAAGCGGAAACAATAACGGGAATGGATAGAATTGCAAAAAAAGAACAAAGAAAAAAGGATATAAAAAGGAACCGGCGGGCTGCTTGTCCGCCGGTTCTTCTTTTCAGTATGTGAAATTTATATGTTTCTTGTTTCCCCAAAAACAATCAGGATTTATAAGAAAACTCTTTAAACGGTGGTGAACAGGAATTGGCAGGTTCCGGAAACCGTATAAGCCCCGGTCCCAGCCGGCAGGAAAATACTTTCGCCCTTCTTCATGGAGAGTTCCTGGCCGTTGCATTGCACGGTGGCGTCCCCTTCCAGGCAGAGCAGGGAATGGAAGCTCTTGTTGTCGGCGTTTAAGGAAACGGAGTTTTCCACATCCATGCGGGTCACGGTGAAATACTCGCAGGAAGCCAACAGGGTGGAGCAATAGCCGTCATGCTGCTGGGGCTCTCCCTGGGGTTTGCAGGAACGGGTGGGGGGCTCCAGGCGGGTGACGTCCACAGCCTTGTCGATATGCAGCTCCCTGGGCTTGCCGTCGGCTCCCAGACGGCCAAAGTCATAAATGCGGTAGGTAGTATTGGAGTTCTGCTGGATTTCGGCGATCAGGATGCCCTTGCCGATGGCGTGCAGGGTGCCCGCGTCGATAAAGAAAACGTCCCCTTTGTGCACAGGCACGCTGTTGGTGACTTCCAATAAGGTATTATCTTCAATGCGTCTGCGGAATTCCTCTTTGGAGATCTTATCCTTAAATCCATAGAGGAGTTCGGCGCCCGGGTCGCAGTCCACGATATACCACATTTCGGTTTTGCCGTATTCACCCTCTACGCGCATGGCGTACTCGTTATTGGGATGCACCTGCACGGAAAGGCTCTGTTTGGCGTCGATCAGCTTGACCAGGATGGGGAAGTACTCAAAGGACTTGCAGTCCTCCCCCAGCACGCCTTTGCCCTGTTTCTCAATATATTCCGGCAGGGTCATGCCGGCAAATTCGCCGTTGGCGATGACGGAACAGCCGTCTTTATGGCAGGAAAGCTCCCAGCTTTCCGCCACCTTTTCCAGGTCGGTCACTTTGCCGTAATCGGTTTTCAGACGGGTGCCGCCCCACAGGTAATCCTTGCAGGGAGGGGTTAATTTCATGGGATACATAAACATTACTCTCCTTTGTCAGACAATAGGGAACGCTATTACAGCCCCAGCATTTCCTTGGCGGACTGCTTGAGGGTATCGGTGATCTTCTGGGCCTCGGCCATATCGGCGCCTTTGGCGGACAGATAGATCTTGATTTTGGGTTCCGTGCCGGAAGGACGGATGATCATCTTTCCGCCGTTGTCCAGGCGGTATTCCAGAACATTGGATTTCGGCAAGGAAACGGGTTTGCTCTCGCTGCCGTCTACGCGCACAGAGGCTAAATAATCGGTGTGGCCGCACACGGTATACGGCCCGATCTTCTCGGGGGCGTTGTCCCGCAGGGACTGCATGATCCGGTTCATATTATTCATGCCTTCCGCGCCTTCAAAGGCGAAGTCGGTAAGCTGGTTCTTATAATAACCAAACTCGTCATAGAGGGCGTTGAGGGCGTCTACCAGGGTCTTGCCCAGGTTTTTATAGTACAGGGCCATTTCGCAGATCAACATGCTGGCGACCACGGCGTCCTTATCCCGCACATAGCCGCCGCTGAGGTAGCCGTAGCTTTCCTCGAACCCGAAAATATAGCGGTCGCGCTGGCCTTCTTTTTCCAGAAGTCCGATCTGTTCGCCGATGAATTTAAAGCCGGTGAGCACTTCCCGCAGCTCAATGCCGTATTTCTCAGCCACACGGTTGGCCATATCGGTGGTCACAATGGTTTTGACCGCTACCGGATTTTTGGGCATGGTGCCATTTTGAATGCGGCATTTGGCGATATAGTCCAACAGCAGCACGCCGACTTCATTGCCGGTGAGCAGATGGTATTCCCCGTTCTGATTGACGGCGATACCCACGCGGTCGCAGTCCGGATCGGTGGCCAGCAGCAGGTCGGGATGCACTTTTTCGCACAGCTCCAAACCTTTTTGCAGGGCTTCCCGGATTTCCGGGTTGGGGAACGGGCAGGTGGGGAAATGGCCGTCGGGCATCTTCTGTTCGGGAACCACGGTGACGTCCTTGATCCCAATGCGGTCCAGGATGCTGGTGACGCAGCGCAAACCGGTGCCGTTCAAAGGCGTATAAACCACTTTCAGGTTACCTTTGGCGCCGGGGTTGATGCTCTGTTCCTGGACGCAGGTGAGGAACTTGTCCACCACTTCGTCGGTGATATACTGGATTTTTCCGGCTTTCAGCGCCTCGTCAAAGTCCATGGTTTTCACATCGTCGAAAGCGTCCACTTCATTGATGGCGTTGAGGATTTTGTCCGCCATCTCCAGGGTGATCTGGCAGCCGTCGGAGCCGTATACCTTATAGCCGTTGTATTTGGCGGGGTTATGGCTGGCGGTGACGCAGATACCCGCGGCGCATTTCAGCTCGCGAACGGCGAAGGAGAGGGAGGGTGTGGGCATCAGTTCCGGATAAATATGGGCGGTAATGCCGTTGGCGGCCAGTACAGAAGCGGCCTCTTTGGCAAAACGGTCGGATTTAATACGGCTGTCGTAAGCGATAGCGGCGCTCAAGTTGTCGCTGTGCTTTAACAGGTAATTGGCCAAGCCCTGGGTGGCGCGGCAGATGGTGTAAATATTCAGGCGGTTGGTGCCAGCTCCGATCACGCCGCGCAGCCCGCCGGTGCCGAATTCCAGTTCCCGATAGAACCGGTCCTTGATGCCTTCGGCATCGTGTTCGATTTCCTTCAATTCCTGTACCAAATCGGCGTCTTCCGTAGCGAGAGAACACCATCTTTGATAGGTTGCCTGCATGTCCATGGAAAGATCCCCTTTCTTCACTATCAATTTTTCCAATATGGAGTGCTAACAAGCATAGATGACTGTTTTTATTTTACCTCAAAGAGATGAAAATGAAAAGATAGAAAGTGGAGAAAAAAAGACTATTTTCACAAAATTTACGAATATCGGGATTTTGACATTTTCATATTTTTTAGAATGTGTTATGGTAAAAGAAATCAAAGAGGGGGTTCTAAGCGTATTGCGGCAGAATCCCAAGGGAAAAGGCAGGTGTCGTTATGGCGAAGGTTACCGTTTATGACGGTCATGATATATATTGTTATTCCTGTAAAGAGGGGGAACTGCTCTCAGATGTATTGAAGCGGGAAGGGTATTTTTTAGCAATGCCCTGTGCTGGGAAAGGCATCTGCGGAAAATGCCGGATCAAGGCAAGAGGGCAGTTAAGCGAAATGCGGCAGGAGGAAAACCGGTTCCTGTCGGAAGAGGAGAAAAAACAGGGGATGCGGTTGGCCTGCATGACCCGCGTACTGGGTAACGTACAGGTGGAATATGAAGGGAAGCGGGAAACGCGGGGATCGATCCAAGAGGAAGGGATAGAAAGGATAGTGGTTCTGGACCCGAGTTCCCAGGGTTGGGGAGCCGCGGTGGACATTGGAACCACAACCATGGCGGCCTATCTGTACCGTTTGTCGGATGGAAAGCGAACGGCGCAGACGAGCGATTCCAATCCCCAAAGCCCCTGGGGGGCGGACGTCATTTCCCGGATGGAACGGGCATTGGCGGGCGAGAGAGAGATCCTTTCCACGGTGGTCATTCAGAAATTAGAGGAAATGATCCTCAGTATGCTTTCGGAAGGGGGAAGGCGGGCGGAAGACCTTCAAGAAATGGTGATAACGGCCAACACCGCGATGCTGTATTTGCTGACCAAAACAGATCCGGAGGAGCTTTCCCACGCGCCTTTCCATGCTTCCAGGCGGTTTGGGGAATGGATACCGGCG
>CAJFUH010000245.1 GCA_904420155.1 uncultured Clostridia bacterium | reverse complement strand
TCGATGCGGCTACCGACGCTCTGATTGAAGCGATGAGCAATCTGAGAATGGAACCCAACAAAGATATCCTCAACGATATGATCGCACTGGCTGGAACCATTGATCTGAGCATCTACACCGTAGACAGTGCAAACGCCCTGAAAGCCGCTCTGGCTGACGCGATCGCGGTAGCCGAGAACGACAACGCTACCCAGGACGAAATTGACACCGCTGTTGCCAACCTGGCCGCCGCTAAGGCCGGCTTGGTGAAAGTCAACGGTTCTAGCTCCACTGAGAATGTGGAAGCGACCGATCCGGTTGTGGAGAACACCGGCGACGGCACTGCGCCCACAAAGACCGGCGACGCCGGAAGCCTGGCCGTATTTGGCGTAATGGCTTTGGCAGCAGCCGCGGCAGTGGTATTTAGAAAAAAGAGAAGCTAATCTAAGTTAAAGAGTTAGGTTCTCTGTCATAACTGGGGCCGGGAGGGCAAAAGCCCTCCCGGCTTTGTTATGGTTTACACTTGACCATGACAGGGAAAATTCCGTTTCCCCTCTGTAACAACCAATCAAGAAAAGTTGTTGCGGAGGGGATTTTTTATCGGCGATCCCTGATCCAAAACCGTTGTTACCCTCAGTGGAGCAAGGGTTCAACGCGGTTTATTGGGACTGGGCGCGTCCCCGGCCGCATTTTCTCCAAGCCTTCCGGGAAAGGAAGTCCTCGTCTTTCGCTTTGGCGGAGGCCCGCCAGCCTCAGGCAACTCCAAAGAGCTGGACGGATAGGGAAAACGAGGCGGCCAAGGCCGGGAACACAGGAAGCTGCTGTTTTTGGCCCCGGTGGGCGTATTGTCCTCTTATCTACTGAGGGTATGGATGTTTCAAAAGCTTTTGTTCTTGCAATCTGTGTGCTATAATAACTCTTATCTCAACAAAAAGGAGCAACCTATGAAACAGGAACGATCTTTTCCGAAAATTTTCGTCACCGCTAAGGCGGAAGCCTCTATCCGGAGAGGCCACCCGTGGGTGTATCACACGGAAATTACCGAGATACAAGGGGACTGTACCGACGGATACCTGGCGGATGTGCTGACCCAAAAGGGCCGGTATTTGGGTACGGGCTTTTTCAATAGCCATTCTAAAATCCGGGTCCGGATGATCTCCACCAATTCCAACGACCGGTTTGACCAGGCTTTCTATGAACGCCGCTTGCGTTACGCCTGGGAGTACCGGAAAACCGTTATGGGACAAGACGTTTCCTGTTGCCGCCTGATTTTTGGGGAAGCTGACAGTTTTCCCGGACTGACAGTTGACCGGTTTGGGGATATCCTGGTCACCCAGACCCTTTCCCTGGGCGTCGAATTGCTCAAGCCCATGCTGTTTCCGGCCCTGGTCCATATCCTGCGGGAAGACGGGCAGGAGATCCGGGGCGTCTATGAGCGCAACGACGTAGCCATCCGGGAACTGGAAGGGATGGAACAGGGAAAAGGCTTTTTCCCCTTGCCGGGCGAGGAAATCCCGGCGGATACCGTAACCGAGATTGTAGAAAACGGCATCCGCTACCAGGTGGATTTTGAAAACGGGCAAAAGACCGGATTTTTCCTGGATCAGAAATATAACCGCCAGGCAGTGGCCCGCATTAGCCGGGGGAAACGGGTGCTGGATTGTTTTACCCATACCGGTTCTTTTGGCCTTAACGCCGCCATGGGCGGCGCGGAATCGGTGCACTGCGTGGACGTTTCGCAATCCGCTGTGGAGATGGCCCGGGCCAACGCCCGCCGCAACGGGCTGGAAGGCCGCATGACCTTTGAGGCCGCTAATGTGTTCGACTTGCTCCCCACCCTTTCCGGACATCCCTACGACCTCATTATTCTGGATCCGCCTGCCTTTACCAAATCCCGACAGACTGTGGAACACGCTGTCCGGGGTTATAAAGAGATCAATTACCGCGCCATGTCCTTGCTGCCCCGGGGCGGATACCTGGCCACTTGTTCCTGTTCCCACTTTATGACGGAAGACCTCTTCTGTAAAATGCTGCACAGCGCCGCAGCGGACGCCCACGTCAACCTTCGGCAGATAGAAGCCCGCCAGCAGTCGCCGGACCATCCCATCTTGTGGAATGTCCCGGAAACCAACTATCTGAAATTCTATTTGTTCCAGGTAGTATAACCGCCACCTGCGGTGGGGCATATCGCGCACTGAGTTTTCTCTAAAAAGAATTTAGCCTTCCGCGATGAAACGTAAAGTTTTCGCCCGCCTTTTTCACGCCTGCGGCGGGCGTGTCGCGCTCTAAGTTTTTCTTAGAGAGAATCTAATCTGCCCGCGCTTAAACTCAAAAGTTTTGCGCAAGCTTTTTCAAAAGCTTGCGGGGTGGAGGGGCGGAGCCCTTCCTCGCCCATCGCAATGGGCGAAACCCTCAAGAATCCCAAAAGCTCAGGAGGGGAGTCCAAACAATCCGGTGGATTGTTTGGACGTGGGGAACCCTAGCGAGGGGTTCCCCAAATCGGCGCTTCCAATCTCCGGCCTTTTGATACCCGCTTTCCCGACGGCGATGGGTGGGGGAACTTGCCGCAAAGCATGCGCCCTGTTTTTGGGGCTTATCCTTTGCGGATTCCTCTCTGCCGGCTTTTGCCGGCGACTATTCCCGCGCCATGTATCTTATTGCGTTAAGAAAGGAGCACGCACCATGCCCCGTTTTTTTACCGGTCCCATCACAGGGGACTATCATCAGATCACCGGACCGGACGCGGCG
>CAJFUH010000244.1 GCA_904420155.1 uncultured Clostridia bacterium | reverse complement strand
GTCCGGCCGGCTGATGTCCCGGTTACAGGCCATCAGATGATCCACGCTGGTCTGATAAAGCCCGGCGATGGACCACAGGGTTTCCCCAGGGGCCGCCGTGTGCTCCGGCGCGGAAGGCAGATTCCTGAGAGAAGGGGCCCTCGCCCCGTCTTCCCAAAAAGAAAAGGAATACCGGATCAGGCCGGGAAACGCCTCCTGGAGCCGTTCCAAAGAGCGAAAATGGGCGTAAAAAGGGGAATGTCCGGGCAGAGCCAAAACACCGGCGCCGCCTTCCTGGAACACCTGAAGGAGCTGGGCCCATTGTTCCAGGCAAGATTCCCCGGAGAATTCCCCCTCCCCCTCGGCCACCCGGCAAAGCGCGCCCAACTCCTGTACCACGCTCCCCCCAGAGACAAGCCCCAACTGGCTGATATTCCGGCGATAGGAGACCTGAAGCCGTCTGGGATTAGTGGGCCACACATAATCTTTGTATTTCATGGGTTCCATAGCGTATCCTCCTCGCGGAACAAGCGGTCATACCGGCGCGCGTCCCGCTCCAATTGGTCGGAGAGGCGTTCTATAGGACGGGGATCCCCGTCTTCAAAAGGGATCCCCCCGCCGGCGGAAGCGGCGGGAAGCGTGCGTTCCGCTGATAACGATAAGGAAGCATCTGAAGAAAGAGCCAAAATCTCATTCATACGTTTAACCACTCCATTCGTTTTCCCGCCGTAAGGGTGACCTGTTCCATCAAGGTATCGTTGATCCCGGCAGATTCCATGATGCTGCTCCATTGGCAGTGGGTATAGACGATACGGCGGTCCGGTTTGACCACCACCAGGTTAAAGTCGGACAGGTCATGGAAGTTGACAGGGGGATCCCCCAAGCTGTCGCAGGCAAAAACGCGGCTGAGCTCCAGGGTATAACGGGTACGGCCGAACTGCACGGCGGTGGGTTCGCTTTCCCCCAATGCTTCCACCGGGTAGAGTTCCCGGTCGGACCGGGAACGATAGCTTTCCACCACCGCCAGTTTGCGCCCATTGACCTCTAAGAAAATATCCTGGCCGGTGGGAAATACAATTTCCGGCATAAAATCCCTCCCTATACCTGAATGTGGGCCGCCACGCGGATCTGGTTCATGCCCCGGGAAATGACGAAGGAGACCTCCACAATGCAGACCGAAGGATCATCCTCGTCGGCATATGCCCGGGGGCGCTGATAGGAATCAATAAGGCCGGCGGCCTGATGGGTTTGCAGCAGCACCCCCGCCTGGGTGGCCAGGGAAGCCTGGGTCCGGGCGTTGTTGCGCGCCCCCTGGAGCAGCGCTTCCAGGGAATCCCGGAGGGAAACCATCACCTGGTCCATGGTGAGCACTGTGGACAGCTCCTGGAATGTGCGGTCGGGGGTCCCGTCTTCCTGGGAAACCCGGGAGGTGACGGCCCGGATGATCTCCACGCCTCCGTCCACATACTCCAACGGGCAGATCCCCGCCTGGACGTAATCGTCTATTTGCGATTCGGACAAAGCCGGGGAAATTCCGGAAAAACCGGATAATACGTTTCCGTGCAGAGGAACGGACGGGTTGGACGCCTGGGCGATCCGCCCGGCGAAGGCGGCGGCAAAGCCGCAGGCGGCGCCGGAATCCGGATGCTGCGCCAGCAGCACCATGCGTTCACAGGAAAAGGAATCCGCCCAGGAGAGAGGGTCTTCCCCTTGATAAACCGCCAGCCCCACCCGTTCCTTTTTGCGGGAAGAAGCCTTTTTCACGCTGTCCATAAGGCTGGCGTGGACCGACGGGGAAGTGCTGTCGCACAGCACTGCGCACACCTTTTTTTCCTCCAGGGCGGCAAAAGCGGCGGCGTAGTTCGGGGCGCTGGATTCCACCGGGACCGCCGCGACGCTGGCCGCCCCGTTGGCCAGGGCGGCGGCGCACAGGGAGGAAAGGCTGCTGCCCTCCCCAAATAAAAAAACGGCGTCGGAAACCCGGGAGACGGTATATACAGCGCCGGGCTCCCCCTGCCCCGCTGCGGCGATCCCCACGGATTTCCCCGCGGCCTGTCCCCAAAGGACGCCCGACGCGTCATAGTCGGAATACACCCCGGGACGTTCACTTGCCCATGTCATGTGGCCACTCCTTTCACAGTTACTTGCTGGATAGGGGGAGAGACGGCGTCGTCCGCTCCCCAATACAGGCGCATTTTTACGATACACTGCATACGGAAATCGGAACCTTCCCCATGATATTGCAGCGCGCCCCCGGCGACCGATTGTACGCCGCTCAGGCCGCCCAGCATCAAACTGCCGCAAATGCGGGAAAACGCTTCGGTACAGCTTTCCCCGCCCATCTGGGGAGGGGAAAGTAAAAGAATGGATATGGAAAGTTCCACCCGCCCTCCCATTATCTCCCCGTTTTGTCCCGCTCCCAGATATCCGCCCAGGCCGCCTCCCAAACATTCCACGCCCTGCAATCCCACTGCGGCGGTGATTTGCTTGCGGGGATAGGGACGGGAGGAAGGCGGATAGCCGAAGATAAAACGGATATCCTGTAAATCGGCGTCATGGGAGAGATGTTCCATCACCTTATGTACCGCCTGGTCAAATTGGCTCAAGGTTCCCCCTCCTCGCATGTCTGTAAAATGGCCCAAAGATAGAGCACCTCATTGGCAAACCCAATGGGTTCCGCCCTCTGGATACAAAAGCACCGTCCCTGACGGTACAGCAGGGTATCCGGCGGCATTTCATCCAGCCGTACGTCGGCGGGGCCGATATACAAAAAATGCCCTCCGTCCCAATAGCCGTCCGGGAGGTATGTCCCGCCCAGATACATCTTGTTTTTATAGCGCAAAGGCTGTATCCACGCGTTCACCTGTAAGAGGTCTCCCTTCTGCCGGATCTCCACCAGATCCCCATAGCGCCGCAACAAACGGTCAATCTGTGCCTGCCGGTTCATACCTGCACCTGGGAGAATGCAAACTCCCCGTCTTTCAGCAAGGGGATAATGGCGCACCGGGCTTCCCGCCAAAGCTGGTATCCGTCCTGTGCCTGGTTGTTTCCCCCGCGGGTCACCCGCACGTCGCCCGCCTGGAAGCTGACTTCCCCTTCCGCGCAATTCTGTACGGCGCAGTAGCGGGAAAAGGCCAGGCAGGCGGCCGCCCGGTTTAGCTGCCGGCTTTCCGCGTTGGTCTGGGGAGAGCGGCGTAGCTGAAGGTTCAGGTCGTCGGCGGCCGCGCTGCACAGAGGAAGATAACCCGACGATTCGTCTTCCTTCAAGCCGGCCAGGAAAGAAAAATATTCCAATATCTCTTGTAAATTCAAAAGGATCCCTCCTTTTAC
>CAJFUH010000243.1 GCA_904420155.1 uncultured Clostridia bacterium | reverse complement strand
GATCACGCCCCAGGGCATAAGGCCGTGGGGCGCAGTTTTGCTGTATCAAGGCATATTTATTGGGCTGCGGTATCCATTCGTTCATACCCGATATAATCGGCGGAAAAGAAAACTTGGCACAAATCTATAGAATCAGGATATTCTAATTTCATCAGATGGATGGTAGCAAGAGGGTTTGTCTCCATATATGCTTGCCAGCATTTGTCATCTTTCCAGAAGTCTTCTGAGGGGGCTTGCTCCTGCCGGTATTCCTGCGCCCGGGCGGCTTTTTCATCCGTCCATGATAAATCCTGGAGCTTGAGGTCGCTTATCCAGTAGAATTCGTCACCGTTCGGCTGGTTTTGGAAAACGGTCATGGTTTCAGGATCGGATAAGAGTATGTCTGGCCCCAGGATCACTTCTTCCTGTAACGGCCCATAGTACTCCTCCAGTGCCGTTTTTATCGTCTCTATGTCTTCCCCGGAGCCTTCCGGATAAGTGACCGTGACGTTATAAAGCTTCTGCTCGGAATCAATGTTGAGAAACTCAAAGACAATGTTAGCGGGTTTCAGGCCGAAAATCTCCCCTTCGGGGACATAACCGAGAGCAAAGGACGGTTCGTCGTCCCGTGTTTGGATTTGATCCTCCCGCAAATGCAAGGCACTTGTGACCTCCTGCGGGCTCATGTCCCAGGTAAGGCCAGGGTAATTGAGTAGTTCTGTAGGAGAGCCGCTAGAAGAACCAGCAGAATTAGGCGTGCAGGCAGTTATGCTAAAAAGTAAAAACACTAAAATCAAAATGCATAACAAAAACTTTTTCATATAACATCATCCTCAATATATAGTTACAATTTTGGAGGCATATTGCCCATTACTTGCAAAAAATTGTAAACAACCAAATACACCAGTACCGTCAGTACTATCAACGGAACCCAAGCCTAGTAAATGCCAATTGGTATCCCAGGGGATATATGAGTAGGTGGTATTTTTTTGCGGATAGTATGTTTTTGTTTCATGGACTTTTTGCACGCCTAGCTCTTTCACTATATATTCAACTACTACTCTCGACATGGAGGAGGAGCCAGGAGAAGATGTGGAAAAATTTATTTTTCGGATTCTACCGATAGTGGGTTTCACAAAGTCTTCTCCAATGGGCAGGCTTTGGGTGGCATAAATCACTGCGGAATAATAGATATCCCCTGGCAAGCTTCCACTTACATCATATTCTTTATCAAAATAAGTGGTTAATGGTTGAATCCCGATTTCCTGTCCGTTTTCATCATAAAGTCCGATGGTTGTAATAGCTACATCCTGCACAACGCTTCCATCGCTGTACACTTCTTCCTTTAACACCTGTTTTGCAACGATATCGGTTTCTTCTTCCGTAGGTTCCACGCTGGAAAATGCCGAATAGCTGACGGCCTTCGCTTTGTATTGCTCCACGGCAAGCTCTAACAGCTCTTCTTCGTCGGTTATTTCGGGATATGTGGTTACAGAAACCACATAGGGTTCTTCCGAATCAGCCGTTGTAACAGCCGCAGCGGAAGCGGTGATACAAGAAATCAAAGAAATACTCAGGATCGCGCATAATAACTTCTTAAACATGTAGGGAATCCTCCTTTTTTACGACCGGCAGGCGATACCGCCTGATTTTGTTTCTTACGTCCTGTCATTTGCATCCTGCTGTAATCGTGCACTGGAATCCCCTTCTTTCTTTAAAAAATTTAAGTTCATCTATATAATAGCACAACTAAATTAAATTTACAAGAAATTTTTCAACAATAAATAAAAATTATTTTTAATATTACTATATGGTGCAACTCTGTTACGATATTTGCCTTTTTTATCTATGTAAAAAACGAGCGAGAAAGAACAAAAGTCACAGGAAAAAGGCCAAATCAAAAATTACTCTGGTAAAATTATTCTTAGTTGGCAGGAACCATATCGTTTGCCCGCCCTTTATAAAAAAAAGAAGGGCAGCCGCCCCAAAACCGCAGCCTTCCGCCAAAAGGGACAAAAATTACCGTTGCTTATCCTCCCCAATCTCACTATAATAAGGTCATCAACAAAAACAGGAGAATGACGACATGAACCAACCGGACCAACTGGAACTGATTGAAACCCCGCTCACCTGCGAGGAACTGCGCCGGAGATGGATTGCGGCGTTTTGTCCAAATCTTTCCGCATCCCTGAAATCCCCGGACTATAAGCCGGTGCTGTGGGTGGTGTTTTCTTCCGGGCGGGCGCCCTGCCTGCAAGGGGAGGAAGCCAGGGCGGCCTTTGAGAACACGCCGAAAAAGAAGCTGCTGGCCTTCTATGAATACGATGGGGATGAGGAAAACGCGCTGATGATGCCGGACGCCTCCCATCTGACCAGCAAGGCGCTGGCGGACGAAAACGACTTATACCTGATGGATGAAGACGCCGGCTGGACCTATGTGGCCACCCATGAGGACGGGTACGGGCCTTATTTCTGTACGGCGGCGCAAAACGGGCGGTTGTAATACGGTGAGAATAAGGGGGCTTTGTCCCTTTCAGACTGTGGAAAAAGGCAAATTCTTTTAGCAAATAACACAAGCCGGCAGAGGATGGGGAACCCCTCGCTAGGGTTCCCCACGGCCAAACCGTCCACCGGACGGTTTGGCCTCCCCTCCTGAGCTTTTGGATTCTTAAGGGTTCCGTCCTCTGCGGAGGACGGCCCGGGGGCTCCGCCCCCAAGACCCCCGCAAGCTTTTGAAAAAGCTTGAGCAAAACTTTTACGTTTTATCGCGGGCAGTTAGTGCCTTTCTGGAAAAGCCCGGCGCGCGTCGTGCTCCACCGCAGGCGTGTGTAACGTTTCTGGAAAATATGGGCAATAGGTTTGCTATCCGGGTAAAATTTAGTATAATAAACCTATACGGTACGGCAGTATAAGCCGGCTCTTTGGAGTTTTTAGAAAGGATGGACGCAACCATGGGAAAAAATAGAGTGAGATTAAGCCTGTTTGGCACTGATTATATCATTACTTCCGACGAGGAGGAATCCTACGTCCGCCGGATCGGAGACGAAGTGGAAAAACGGATCACCGCCAATATGCAGCAAAATACCCGCATTTCCGTGCTGATGGCGGCGGTGCTCACCGCGCTGGATTATTGCGACGAGGCCAAAAAGGCCAACCAGAGCGCGGACAACCTGCGCAGCCAGATCAAGGATTACCTGGAGGAATCCGCCAAGGCCCGTATGGAGGCCGGGGAAGCGCGGCGGGAAATCGAGACCATGAAACGGGAAATCCAAACGTTGCGCATGCGTCTGGCGGAACAGGACAGCCCCGCCGGGCAGACGGCTTCCCAGCCCATGCAGCAGGGAGGGATCCCCGGACGTTCGGTGGCGGCCCCTTCTCCCATCTCTCGGCCCGCGGCCCCTATGGGGCATCCGGTCCCGCCCCAGGCGCGCATGTACAGCAAACCCGTCCCTGTGGACGATAAGGCGGATGAAGAAGTGCTCAGCTTCCTGGAACAGGACGAGCCGAAGGAATAGCCGGGCATGGGAAACATAGAAATCCTGGCCCCGGCGGGCGGCCCCGACAGCCTGGTCCCAGCGGTGCGCCTGGGCGCGGACGCGGTATACCTGGGCGCGAAACAGTTCAGCGCCCGGGGCAACGCCGGGAATTTTGACCGGGAGGCGCTGAAAGAGGCTGTGGAGTACTGCCATATCCGGGGCGTAAAACTGTATCTGGCCGTCAATACGCTGATGCGGGACGAGGAACTGAGCGACGCCATGGAATTGGTAGAGTACGCCGCATCTCTGCCTGTGGACGCTCTGATTGTACAGGACGTGGGCTTTGCCTCCCTGGTGCGCAGCGCGGCTCCGGGGCTAAGATTGCACGGCTCCACCCAAATGAGCGTGCATACCCCGCTGGGGGCGCAGATGCTGTACGACGCGGGTTTTTCCCGGGTGGTGCTTTCCCGGGAACTTTCCCTTGCGGAGATCCGGGAGATCGCGGCTTCCAGCCCCATTGAGCTGGAGGTGTTTGTCCACGGGGCGCTGTGCATGTCGGTGTCCGGCCAGTGCTATTTCAGCGCCGCTTTGGGCGGGCGCAGCGGCAACCGGGGGCTTTGCGCCCAGCCCTGCCGCCTGCCTTTTGCCGCGCCGGGCGGTACCGGGCACGATTTAAGCCTAAAGGACTGCTGCGCCATCCCTTTGTTGGGGGAACTAACAAAAATCGGCGTGCGCTCCGCCAAAATAGAAGGGCGCATGAAGCGGCCGGAATATGTGGCGGCCGCCGTTTCCGCCTGCCGGATCGCGGCGGATGGAAAACCCGTGCCCCAAAAACTGATGGATCAATTGGAGGCGGTGTTCTCCCGGTCCGGTTTTACCGACGGCTACCTGACGGGCCGGCGGGGCCGGGGGATGTTCGGCATCCGGCAGAAGGAGGACGTCACCGCGGCTACGGGGGAAATTTTGTCCCAGCTGCGGGCGGCCTATCAGGAGGAGCCGGCGCGCGTCCCGCTGGACGTTGCAGTGACGGTGCAGCCGGACAAACCGGTTTTATTAAAGGTACAGGACGATTGCCGGCATGAGGCGGCGGTGGAAGGCCCCATCCCGCAGATCGCCCAGAAAGTGGAGGTCACGGCCCAACGGTGCCGGGATCAATTAAAAAAGATGGGCGGTACCCCCTATTATCTCCGGGAATATTCCGCACAGGTAGCGCCCGGATTGGCGCTGCCGGCTTCCGCCCTCAACGGCCTGCGCCGGGAAGCGCTGGAATCCATTTCCCGGCAGCGGGCCCAGCGGGACCGCCCCGCTTTTTCCCGCGGGGAGCTTCCCGAAACGGGGGGACACAGGACAGGGCCGCTCAAACTGCGGGCCCGGTTCCCCCACGGGGATATCCCGGACGTATTCCGGTCCTGCGACCGGGTATACGTACCCCTTTCCACGCCGGCGCGGGAACTGCAATCCCTGCAAGAGCGGGGGTTCCGGCTGGCGGTGGAAATCCCCCGGGGCATGTTCGGCACGGAAAGCCAGGTGCTGCGCCTGCTGGAGCAGGCCAAGCAGGCAGGGGTATCCCATGCCTGGGCAGGGACGCTGGGCGCGGTAGCCGCCGCACAGCAGGCAGGGATGAAAATCCATGGGGGGTTCGGCCTCAACCTGATGAATACCGCCGCCCTGGAATGGGCGGAAGACCAGGGGCTGGAAGACGTGGAGGTCTCCTGGGAGCTGAGTTTGAAACAGGCGGCCCGGTTAGGGGGGAAAATCCCCCGGGGCCTGCTGGTATATGGGCGGATGCCCCTGATGCTCACCCGGAACTGCCCGGCGGCCAACGGCCCGAAAGGCTGTCTGGCCTGTAAAAAGCCGCCGGTACTGACCGACCGGAAAGGGATCGCGTTTCCCCTGCAATGCGCGGGGGGATGCACCGAGGTGCTCAACAGCGTCCCCGTGGTTTTGGCGGACCGGAAGAGGGAAATCCAGGGAATGGATTTTGTAGTTTTCCGATTTTCTGTGGAAAACTCTGTGGAAAGTGAGGAAAACTTTCGAGCTTTCCACAAGGGGAATCGGCCGGAAAGCGGCTATACACGTGGATTATCGGACCGGGGTGTGGATTAAACAGTCGAAAAAACAAGGTTTTCCAGATATTGTGGAAATGAGGAATGAGCGTGCAATTGACATTAAAGATACAGAAAAAAAATCCCAGGGCGATCCTCCCGAAACGGGCCACAGAAGGGTCCGCCGGAATGGATTTATACGCCTGCATCCAGGAGGAGGTCACCCTGCATCCCGGGGATTTGGCCGTCATCCCCACCGGCATTGCCATTGGGCTGCCGGGGCCGGGCTACATGGCCCTGGTATTCGCCCGCAGCGGTTTGGGGGTCAAGCACGGGATCTCTCTGTCCAACGGCGTGGGCGTGATTGACAGCGACTACCGGGGGGAAATCCAGGTGGGATTGTGCAACCTGGGCAGCCAGCCGTACACCATACGCCCGGAAGAGCGGATCGCGCAGCTGGTAGTGACCCCGGTATGCGCGCTTCCGGTGGAGGAAGTGGAGGTTTTGGACGAGACCGCCCGGGGAGAGGGCGGATTTGGGTCTACGGGAACCCATTAAGGCTGGGAAAATAAAAGGTTTTCCACGGTTTCATTTAGGATTGTGGAAAACAAAACCGATTTCGGAGGTACGGGATATGGAACGCAAACACAAAATCCGATGGGGGGTTACCGCCGCAGCGGTGATCCTGCTTTTGATCACGGCGTCCAATGTATTCGCCATCCGGGAAATCATGGGATTACGCCGGGAGCTGAACGAGACCACCGCGCAGTTAGCGGAACAGGTATCCGGCATCCAGGACGGGTTTCAGGACAGCTTGGAGCGGGCCAAAGAGGACCTGCGGGGCAGCATTGAGCAGGAAGACAGCATGCTGGCTGAATTTGAAATTGAAGTGGGAAGATACAATTCCGTGGCCGGCACTGTGCATGTGACGTTCCGGGCTACGCCCAAGGAATATCACGAAGGGGTAAACCTGTTTTTCATGTATACCTGTGACGAGCAGGACAGCGTGACGGTGACCGGGGAACGGGACGACAATGGCGTGTTCCAGAAAGAAGTGGATATCCCGCTGTGCGAAATCATGAACGTCAAGGTAGTGATCAGCGACGGCGGAAGCGTTAAGACGGAAACCAAAGCGGAAGCCTTTGAAATTAAGAATAAGGTAT
>CAJFUH010000242.1 GCA_904420155.1 uncultured Clostridia bacterium | reverse complement strand
CTCTTACGGCAACCAGATCGGCCTGGCCACCGGGCAGGTCACCGAACTGTACGACCCCGGCTATGCGGCCAAGCGCATGGAGATCGGCGCGGTTATCGGCGCGTCTCCCAAGGAGAACGTGATCCGCGAAGTGCCCGCCCCCGGGGACGCTATCGTCCTGCTGGGCGGCCGCACCGGCCGCGACGGGTGCGGCGGAGCCACCGGTTCTTCCAAGGCCCATACGGAACAATCCATTGAGACCTGCGGCGCGGAAGTGCAGAAAGGTAACCCGCCCACAGAGCGCAAGATCCAGCGCCTGTTCCGCAAAGGGGAAGTGGCCCGCCTCATCAAACGCTGCAACGACTTCGGCGCGGGCGGCGTGTGCGTGGCCATCGGCGAGCTGGCCGACGGCCTGACAGTGGATCTGGACAAGGTTACCAAGAAATACGAGGGATTGGACGGCACGGAACTGGCCATTTCCGAATCCCAGGAGCGCATGGCCGTGGTGCTGGATCCCAAAGACGTGGACGCCTTCATCCAGGCTTCCCGGGAAGAGAACCTGGAGGCCACCTGGGTGGCTACCGTCACCGAAGAGCCCCGCTTGACCATGAACTGGCGCGGCGATACCATCGTCAACCTCAGCCGCGCTTTCTTAAATACCAACGGCGTCACCCAGGTTGCCAAGGCCCGCATTACCGCTGTGGACCCGGAGAAGAACTACCGCCATCTGGTGCCGGAAAAACTGCGTGGCCTGTCTATGGCCGACGCCTTTACCCAAAATCTGTCCCGTCTGGAAGTCTGTTCCCAGAAAGGGCTTTCCGAACGGTTTGACTCCTCCATCGGGGCCGCCACGGTGCTGATGCCCTTTGCCGGCCGTTACCAGCTCACCCCGGAGGAGGCCATGGTGGCCAAGATCCCGCTGGTTCACGGCGAGACCGACGACGCCACCGCCATGAGTTACGGCTATATCCCCGGCGTTTCCCGCTGGAGTCCCTTCCACGGCGCCGCCTACGCGGTGGTGGAAAGCCTCAGCAAGCTGGCCGCCGTGGGCGCCGACCCCCTCAAAGCCCGCCTGACCTTCCAGGAATACTTTGAGCGCCTGCACGACGTGCCGGAACGTTGGGGCAAACCCGCCGCCGCCCTGCTGGGCGCGTTTACCGCCCAGGTGGAAATGGGCATCCCCTCCATCGGAGGCAAGGACAGTATGTCCGGCTCCTTTGAACAGCTGGACGTGCCGCCCACCCTGGTGAGCTTTGCAGTGGATATGACCAAGGCCAGCGACACGGTTTCCGCCGCTTTCCAAAGCGAGCATTCCACGGTGGTGTTTGTGCCGGTTCCGGAAAATCAGGAGACCCTGCTCCCCGACTGGGAAGCGCTCAAAGAGATGTACCGCGCCGTGCGCCGCATGATGGAGGAAGGGTCCGTCCGTTCCGCCAATGTGGTGCGGGAAGGAGGCGCCGCCGCAGCGGTTGCCAGAAGCTGCTTCGGCAACCAGGTGGGCTTTGCCTTCCGTCCGGGTTTTACCCCGGAAGAGCTGTTCGCCCCGCTGTCCGGCGGGCTGATTTTGGAGCTGTCCAGCGAAGAGGCCGTCCCGCAAGGCATCGCTTATAAAGTGCTGGGCGAGACCCGCCCCGCTAAGTCCATCGCCCTTGGGGAAGAAGAACTGCCCCTGGAAGACTGTATCGCCGCATGGACCCGCACTCTGGAAAAGGTATTCCCCACAAAGGCCCCGGCCCCGGCGATCCGCCTGGATGTGCCGCTGTGGGCGGAACGGTCAGGCCGCGCGCCGGCCATCAAGGCCGCAAAGCCGCGGGTATTCATCCCCGCTTTCCCGGGCACAAACTGTGAAATCGATACCGCCCGCGCCTTTGAAAAGGCCGGCGCGATCCCGGAAATTCTGGTGGTGAAAAACCTCACCCCTGCGGATATTGAAGAAACCATTGAACGCATGGCCAAGGCCATCGAAGAGGCCAACATTGTGATGATTCCCGGCGGCTTCTCCGGCGGCGACGAGCCGGACGGCTCCGGCAAGTTTATCGCCACCACGTTCCGCAACCCCCGCGTGGCGGAGCAGGTTACCCGGCTGCTGGAACAGCGCGACGGTCTGATGCTGGGCATCTGCAACGGCTTCCAGGCGCTGATTAAACTGGGCCTGCTGCCTTACGGCAAGATCACCAATATCATTGAGACCGACCCCACCCTGACGTTCAATACCCTGGGCCGCCACGTATCCCGGATGGTATATACCCGCGTGACGTCGGTAAAATCCCCGTGGTTCAGCAATGTGCGGGAAGGCGACGTGTTTGCCGTCCCGGTTTCCCACGGCGAAGGCCGGTTTGTGGCGGACGACGATATGATCAAGAACCTGATGCAAAACGGACAGATCGCCACCCAATACGTCACGCCGGAGGGCGTACCCTCCTCGAATATCGCGTGGAATCCCAACGGTTCCGTATGCGCGGTGGAGGGCATCACCAGCCCGGACGGCCGCATCTTAGGCAAGATGGGACATACCGAGCGCAAAGGCGACAGCCTGTACCGCAACGTGCCGGGAAAGAAAGATCCTCAGATTTTTGAAGCTGGCGTAGCTTATTTTAAATAAAAAGATCGCAAGTTATAAAAAGGCTTCCTTTTACAGGGAGCCTTTTCAATTGTAGAGAACTATGGTAAAAAGTGAAAAAGTACGCTGGGCTCTAGGACTATCTCAGAAAGAAACCGGGTTGCCCGTGATAAAACGTAAAAGTTTTGCTCAAGCTTTTTCAAAAGCTTGCAGGGTGGAGGGGCGGAGCCCTTCCTCGCCCATCGCAATGGGCGAAATCCTTAAGAATCCCACAAGCTCAGGAAGGGAGGCCAAACCGTCCGGGGGACGGTTTGGCCGTGGGGAACCCTAGCGAGGGGTTCCCCATCCTCTGCCAGCCTGTGTATTTGCAAAAAGGGCTTGCCTTTCCCACAACTTCAGACCTTGATAAAAGAGGGCCGTTTTCTACATGGCTTTCTTTCACACAACAACATAAAAAGCGGCGTTCCCCATCCACCTGGAATCAGGCGATGGAGAGCGCCGTTTTTTTATAGGGAAAGGCGTCATGAAGTTGGAGAACTTTGTAGAATTGCTTTTGAAGTGTCCGGCTAGGAGCCGGGCTTTTTCTATTCCATGATCTTGCGGAACAGCTCTTTCAGGTCTTCTACGCTGGTATCTTTGGGGTTGCCGGGGCGGCAGGCGTCCGCGTAGGCGGATTCCGCCAGGAATTGCAGGTCTTCTTCCTTAACCGCGGACAGTTTCGCAGGGATACCCACATCGGAAGAAAGTTTTCTCACCGCGTCCACCGCGGCTTTGCGGTATTCTTCCTGGGACATGCCGTCCACGCCTTGCACACCCATGGCCCGGGCGATTTCCCGGAATTTTTCCCCAGTGCACTCGGCATTGTATTCCATGACAATGGGCAGCATCATGGCGCAGGCTACGCCGTGGGGCGTATCATAGACCGCGCCCAAGGTGTGGGCCATGGAATGGGCGATACCCAGTCCCACGTTGGAGAAGCCCATGCCGGCGATATATTGGCCCAGAGCCATGCCTTCCCGGCCCTCTTTGGTGTTGTCCACCGCGCCGCGCAGGGATTTGGAAATAATCTCAATGGCTTTCAAATGGAACATATCGGTCATTTCCCAAGCCGCTTTGGTGGTGTAACCCTCAATGGCGTGGGTCAGGGCGTCCATGCCGGTGGAGGCGGTCAGACCTTTGGGCATGGAGGACATCATATCAGGGTCTACAATGGCCACGATGGGCATATCATGAGGGTCTACGCATACAAATTTGCGTTTTTTCTCCACATCGGTAATGACATAATTGATGGTCACTTCCGCGGCGGTACCGGCGGTCGTGGGGACTGCAAGGATGGGTACGCAGGGGTTCTTTGTGGGGGCTACGCCCTCCAGGCTTCTCACATCCTCGAACTCCGGGTTGGCCACAATGATACCGATGGCCTTTGCCGTATCCATGGAAGACCCGCCGCCGATGGCGATGATATAATCCGCGCCGCATTCTTTGAATGCATTTACGCCGTGTTGGACGTTTTCAATGGTGGGGTTGGCTTTGATATCGGAATACATCTGGTATGCAAGGCCGTTCTGGTCCAACAGGTCGGTTACTTTGGAAGTGACCTGGAATTTAATCAGGTCCGGATCGGAGCAGACAAACGCTTTCTGAAAGCCGTGGGCTTTTGCTTCATTCACAATCTCCTGGATCGCGCCGCAACCGTGATAGGAAGTCTGATTCAACATAATTCGGTTTGCCATAATAATCGTCTCCTTATAGATATTCCATCCTTTGATAGGATTCTTTTGCTATTCTTAGCGTAACCAAAAATAAGTGAAAAGTAAAGTGACAAAATAGCCAAGTTGTAACATTTTCCCTAAAAAATCAGGGAAAGAAAGGGGAAGAACCCGGCAAAAGATCCAGTTGGACAAACAGATCCGCCAGTTTTGCCGGCATAGCGTCCACAAGGCTGCGGGCCATTTTTTCCGGGGATTCGCGCATCCCCGCCAGCACCCATTTCACCGTCATATAGATGGAGCCCCGGCAGTACATTTCCAATAAAAACTGGATTTCTTCCTGGGGGGCCTGGCCGGTCTTTTTTTGGATCTGTTCTGTGTAAAACTGCAGGATGAGGGAATAATCGTGCTCTTTGAGGCAATTTTGCTGATCCGATGCGAATGCGGCGGTAAAGAAGACCCGTTCTTCCCGGATATATGCGAATTTGCGCTCCAGTCCTTCCAATATCGTCCGGCCGCTTCCCATATGGGCAAAGGATTCCATGAGCAATTTATCGAAATACCAGTTGATCAGGTCGTACTTGTCCAAAAAGTTGCGGTAAAAAGTCTGACGGGTAACGCCGCACACATCCGCGATTTGCTGGACAGTGATGCGGTCTACCGGTTTGTCTTTCATACATATTTTCATGGCTTGGGCCAAGCGGTACTTCGTTTGCTCCTGCCGAAGTATCGGTTCTTGCATAAAAGATCAAATCCTTCCTTTTTTTATATTTTTATTGTACAGATTACCGGGAGAATTTACAACTCTTTTTTCTATGAAGAAAGGGAAACACTTTTTAAAAACGTATTTACTCAGGGAGGCCGCCCAGGAAAAATGGCGGCCATCCAGGCTTAATATAGGCATATAGGTACAAAAGGGGACCGAAAAAATTTGGTATCTTTGGAAAAAGATTCAAAAATAAAAATAATTCTTATTTTTTATTTCTATTTTTCTTTTTTTGATGTATAATAGGTGCAACCGATGAAATATCCGTATGTTTTTATATGTACCCGATAACACTAAACCTATAGAGTACTTATCAGAAAAACGAGGTGATCGATTGTGAATCAAGAAAAAGTATTTGGGAATCTCATCGATGGGGAATGGCGCGTTTCCCAGGAAAATCAGCCCATTGAGGTGTTGTCTCCCGTGGACGGCTCTTTGGTGGGGAAATTATCTTCCATGTCCCATCAGGAATTGGATCAGGCCATCGCGGCGGCCAAACATGCCCAGAAGAGCTGGGCCGCGTATCCGGTGTACCGGAAGGCTCAATTGATGTACAAAGCGGCCGACCTGCTGGAGCAAAGGGTGGAGGAGATTTCGGACTGCTTGGTGATGGAGATTGCCAAGGACAAAAAGTCCGCCGTTTCGGAGGTTATCCGTTCCGCCGATCTGCTGCGGTATACCGCGGACGTGGGCAAGAGCCTACAGGGGGAGGCCATTTTTGGAGACAGTTTCCCAGGCGGGTCCCGGGATAAGATGTCCTGCGTCACCCGCGTCCCTGTCGGCACCGTTCTGGCAATTTCCCCCTTTAATTATCCGGTAAACTTAGCCATCTCCAAGATCGGCCCGGCCTTGATGGGCGGGAATACGGTGATTTTAAAGCCCGCCACCCAAGGGGCGGTCAGCGCTTTGATGATGGTACAGGCGTTGCAGGAAGCGGGGCTGCCCGCCGGCGTGCTCAACACCGTCACCGGCCTGGGCAGCGTCATCGGGGATTATGTGGTATCCCACAAGGATGTGAATTTTATCAATTTCACAGGGAGCACCGAAGTAGGGCAGCATATTTCCTCCCTGACCAGCATGACCCCGGTCATCATGGAGCTGGGCGGAAAGGACGCGGCCATTGTGCTGGAAGACGCCGACCTGGATTTTGCGGCGGATAACATTGTGGACGGCGCCTATTCCTATTCCGGCCAGCGCTGCACGGCGGTAAAGCGTATCCTGGTGCTGGACAGCGTGGCGGATCAGCTGGTGGAGAAGCTGAAGGCCCGCATTGAGCGCCTGAAGGTGGGGGATCCCCGGGAAAAGGGCGTGACGGTCACGCCGCTGGTCAGCAAGAAATCTGCGGACTTTGTGGAACATTTGATGCGCACGGCGGTGGAAAAGGGCGCGCATATCGTCACCGGCGGCAAAAGGGAAGAAAACCTCCTGTATCCCACCCTGTTGGATCATGTCACCACCGATATGGATATCGCGTGGGTAGAGCCCTTCGGCCCGGTATTGCCGGTGATCCGGGTAGCTTCTGTGGAGGAGGCCATTGAGATCGCCAACCGGTCTGAATACGGCCTGCAATCGTCGGTATTCACCAATAACCTGAACAAGGCGTTTGCGATCGCCGCGCAGCTGGAAGTGGGCACGGTACAGATTAACAATAAGCCGGAGCGCGGGCCGGATAACTTCCCCTTCCTGGGGGTAAAGAGTTCCGGGATGGGGACCCAGGGCGTGCGGTATTCCATTGAATCCATGACCCGTCCCAAAGCGGTCACGATCAATTTAGCAAGCAACGAGGGCTGAGCGGCTGTCCTCTCTGGATAGTCAATAAAAGCCCCCGCCCTTAGCAAATGACACAGGCCGGGAGGGGGATGGGGAACCCCTCGCTAGGGTTCCCCACGGCCAAACCGTCCCCCGGACGGTTTGGCCTCCCCTCCTGAGCTTCGGGATTTTGAAGGTTTCGCCCATTGCGATGGGCGAGGAAGGGCACCGCCCCTCCACCCCGCCGCCTTTTGAAAAAGGCGGGCGAAAACTTTTATGTTTCGGCGCGGGCGTCCTGTTTTTTCCAAAGAAAGCTCAGGGCGCGTCGTACCCGCCGCAGGTGGCGTAAACTGAAAAAGGGAAGAGCGCCCGACGGGATATCCCGTCGGGCGCTCTTCTTCTTTTCATTACAAGCAAGGATTTCCCAGGCAAAGAGGAAATTGGGCGTTGCCTGGCAATCCTCTGGAGGATTTATTCTTTGTGCAGTCCCAGGTCGTCCAGCATCTTCTGTTCCTTTTCCGCCCGCTGGGCGTCCCCTTTTACCATGGATTTCAGTATGGATACAGAGTTCTTTCGGCGGCGGAATATTCCCAGATACCACCGTTTGACATATGCCACGGGCAGCAGGTAACGGTGCTTTTCCAATGGAGGGAATACCGCTGCCATGTGTTCCATGGAGGGGAAAAGATAATCCTTTAACAGGGACATATGGAAAGCAAAGGGAGACCGGCTCTTCTTTTCTACAAGGCCCTTTCTCAAATAGAGATCCCCTGCGCTATGGGTTTCAAATCCAAAGACGCCTCCTGCTATGATATAGGATTCCAGCTCTTGCAGCGTCTCTTCCGGGAAGGTGGATAGCGTTTGCAGATGGGTGCCAAACCAACGGTTGCATAGCGTAAAAACAGCGGACGCTGCCCGATCCAGCCCAATTTCCCGCCAGGTATCCCAAAGGCCGTCCCAATCCAGCCGCCCCTGGAGCTGGTTGGTAAAAAGGGCGATATCCAAAAACAGCCGGATTCCGGCGCCGGTACTATTTAGATGCTTGGCAATGTGATAAATCAGGAAAAGCAAATGATACCCGTTTTCCAGGCAGGTGTAGCCCTGGTATTCTTCGGTATGGCTGATGGCGTCGGAAAAATACGCCCGGTAATCAAAAGGGTTATGAGGAAAATTTTCCGCAATCCAGGTGTGGACTTCCAGGGTGGTATTCCCCTTGCGATAGACCCAGACGTCCCCTTTGCCGATGACGCAGGCATAACCCAGCGAGAGCAGGAGCTGATGGGAGCTCTCCCGGTCTTGGCGCCGGATCAAAAGATCCAGATCCCCCATGGTCCGAAGCTCCGGGACCGGGTAACAGTCCTTAATGCGGTACCCTTTGAACAGCGCCAGATCCACCGCGTTTTTTTGAAAACACGTTACCACGTCCCCCGCTTGGGCCTGCTGGGTTAAGGCATAGTAGACCGCCGCCCGGTACGCCTTTTCCAGTTTGGCCATTGTCTGTGCAAAGCGATGGCAAAAAAATGCCCAATGAGGTTTAACCATATGGTACAGCACCGGTTCCAGGTTATGGATTTTGCTCAGCCGGTAACATTCTGGCAAATCCAAATCTGCCGGAGGGTTCCAAGGCTGCTGATGGAGAAAGGCTTTTAACATGGCCAAAAATTCTTTTGTGGTGTCCATAGGTAGGATCATTCCTTACTGATACTTCTCTTTAATAGCGTCGATTTCCTTTTGCTTTTCTGCGGTAAACTGTTGGATCTCAGCCTGCTTTTGCGCAACCTGGTTTTCATATTCTGCCATGTGTTTGGTATAATCCTGGAAGGTGCCCACTACCAGGCTGCCCTGGCCCTGCATCTGGTTCAGAAGTTCAAAAAGGGCCCCATAGTCCGGCTGGGGGTCTTCCGCCTTCATCTGCCAGGTCCCGTCTGTGCTGTAGTCGGACAACGCCAGCGGCATCCGTTTGGCCACGGCCTGATCCAGAATGGGTTCTACCGTTTCCTGGCCCTGCCGGATGGAAAGGTTCTGGCATTCCAGAATATCCCCCTGTAAAGGGCTGTACCGGGTGGTGAAACTCCCCTCCCTGGTGGCAATTGGGCAGGTATAGCGGTAGCCCAGTTCTTCAATTTGCGGATAGATCTGCCCTTTGGCGTCGCTGTAATCGCCTTTGTCAAAGAAAAACGCCTGGCTGGTTCCATATCCGGCGCCCTCCACCTTGGCGTGGGCGTCGCCGATCGTGCCGGCGCCCAGCACTTCTCCCGCAGGGCCGCCCAGCGCGATATCCCAGCCGGAAGCAAGCAGGGTGTTTGCCTCTTCCGCGGTGACCGCCTGTTCCCCTTCGCCCGGCAGTTGGCCTGCCTTTAGGATGAGCGTTCCACGATAGCCGTACTGGTTCATCAAAGGATAGATGGTGGACATCAATTGGCTGTCGTTCCCGCTGAAACAAAGAAAAATATAGGGCGTTTTCTGGATGTCTTCCAATTCCTTCTCCTTGTCGGTGATCTCCTGTTGGACGGCCCGGATCTCTGCGTTCATCTGCTGGGACTGTTCCTGCATTTGGGAGACCACCTGCTGTTCCGCTTGGTTTTGTTGTAAATACTCGCGGAACAGAAAGAAGCCCAGGACCAGCGCCACCAAAACCATGATAACCGATAGTATTTTTTCAATGTTCTCTTTTTTTATCAAAATGATTCCCCCCGCAAAGCGGCAACCTTATCCCCGCTCTTTTCTATCATAACGGTTTTAACGTCTTTCCATCAAAAAGCGGCTGGTGTTATAGATGCGCGCCTGTAGTGTGGATAAAACAAAAGGTCCCCAGATGGATTCTGGAAACCTTTTGTCTTGCTTTGTTTCGTCAGTCTTTAGGCTTGAGGAGCGGTAATCTCGCATACGTTGCTGAATACGATCACCTTTTCGCCGTCCACGCTCAATTCCATCCAGCCGGCCGCATAGCGGTGCATGGGGTTAGAGGAATTCTTGGACAGGCCATAGGTTTGGCCAATTACTTGCTCCGGAGTAAGGTCTCTGTTCCTAAAGTAGTTGCTCAGTTGCAGGCCGGCTACTTTATTTTCCGTAATGAGGCCATCTTTAACGGTCTGGTCACGATCCAAGATCGCGTTGACAATGTCTGGGTTTGTGGTATCGATCCATTCCGGGGCGTACAGCGTGCCGTATCCGGTAATTCTGACATTGGCGTTATACTCTTCAGACAGATTTTCCGAGAAGCTGATCACCGTATTGATATTAATGACATATCGGTCGCCCTCATCCTGGAAGAACTCTTCCCCTGTGGTTGTCAAATCCAGAATATCGCCAAAGATAGGTACCCATTGGGCGGTTAGCGTAATGGTTTGCTTTGCGAGATCGTCGGGAGTGATTCTTGTGACGGGGTTGCCCTCTTGATCATACCATCCGCCGAAAGCATACAGGGTGGGGTTCCCGGATTCCGCAGCTAGCACATTGACAAAGCCATCCGGCTGCATGTCTTCAATGGTATAGGAAACTTCCCGGCTGTTGTTGTATTTGCCGTCTACAAACGTTACGGTTACCACCTGAACGGTCTCGACGGAGATCTCCAGATCCGAGGTTATCCCATTCACCGTATAAACGCCGTCTACCGCTTCTTTAACTTCACCGTTGACGGCCACTTGAGTTACTTTGTAGTGATCCTTTGGGGTCACTGTGAATTGGTAAGTTCCATTATAGGCGATGCTATCAGCCTCGTAACCCTCTACGGGGGCGACTACCGCGTTAATAGAACCTTCCTCTTTTACCGTTGCATGGAACGTGATGGGTTTTACCCCTTCTACGGAAATGATGAGATCACCGTTTACCGTGCAGGTGTAATATCCAAATTCATTGAGGGAAACAGGGATTTCTTCTTCGCCCATCTTGGCTTTGACGGTGAATCCCGCGTCCTGATAGCCTTCCGCTATCGCTACATTAAAGGAGAAAATTTCTCCCGCGGTGACTTTCGTGGTTTCGGTTGTGGTCAGGGTGTAGCCTTCGCCCTGCTGGAGGATCACGTTATAGATGTTTTTCTGGACGCCGGTGACGTTGACCACCTGATCCGCCGTGATATTAGGAATGGTGTAAATCCCTTCTTCGTCCGGCTGGATGTTGATATTGTTTACCGCAACGGTTGGGGCGGACTGGGTATAAGCATCCTTTAATACAATTTTAAAGGAGAAGCTGTCGCCGTATGTCACGGGCTGGGTGTTCGCAATGGGCTGGCCGTCCGCTGTGGTAAAGGAATAACCTTCCCCCTGATTAAATGTGACGGTATGCTGTTCTTTCCCGGCTGGGGTAATCATGATAGTTTGATCTTTTGTAATGTTGGTAATGACATACTGGTTATTGCCTACGGGGTTTAATTGCGTGCCGTTGGCAACAACGGTAGGCGCTTGGTATCCGGCTTGGGGCGTTACATAGAAGGTATAAGACCCGCCGTACTCCACTGGGGAAACCCCAGGGGTGAT
>CAJFUH010000241.1 GCA_904420155.1 uncultured Clostridia bacterium | reverse complement strand
CGCGTCGAAATAGCAAAGCAGCCCCTGTTCTTCCAGGATTTCCTTGGCAAACTTTTCTTTTTTTAGGGTGGCCGTCCCCAAAAAGCGGCCGGTCCCTTTCAGCCGCCGCAGGGTTTCTTCCATACCGGGGTACACGCCAAGCTCGTGCCGCCCTTTTTCCTCATAGTAAGCCCGGTAATAGGAAACCGCCTGTAAGGTATCCGCCTCGCTCATGCCGCATAGTTCCCGAAACACAAAAGGCAGCGGGGCGCCGATGGCCCGCCGGACAAATGAATTCCCTTGCCATGCCCGTCCCATTTTTTCAAAAGCGGCTTGATAGGCGCGGGAAATCCCCGGGTAGGAATCCACCAACGTGCCGTCCATATCGAACAGGATACAATTATACATACGCTTCTTCCCCCTGGTATAAAGATGGGGTAAGGAAATAGAGTTTCATGGTACGCGACATCTCCTTAAGCTGCTTTTGTATGCGGCCCCTTTTTTCCTCTATGTCGTTTGTATTTACCTGGAAATAGAGCTCCTCGCTGTAATAATTTTCCTGATCCTCCTGGAACCCGTCAAATCCCGCCAAAAAAACTTCCAGCGCCCCGCACCGCTGTAAGAGTTTTAACAGCATCAGCCCCGCATTGTCGGAAATCATGGGATCGGTATTGGTATAGCGGTCGTAATCCACATATAGGTAGTCTTCCCAGCCGGGATTGGGGATGTTGGAAGTCAATAGGATACGGGTCCCCTTCAGCGGCCGGTTTTCCTGGCCCAGGATATCCATCCGTTTATGATTGCTGACAAAACAGGCGTCCGCAGGATAGCCGCCGTCCACAAAATTGACGGAAATCACATAAGGGCGTTCCCTCTCGATAAAGTCCCGGATGGTCTGCCCATGGGAAACCAGGGTTTTCCCTGGCGCCAGGAGCAGGACCTTCCTCCCCTGTATCAGGCCCTCGATTTCCCGCACCGAAGCGGTGTCGTCGATCTTTTTGCTTTGGAACTGGGAATAAAGCTGTTCAATCAGTTCCCGGTCGTACAGGACTTTATACTCTTCCGGGATGGATTGGATGATCCGTTCAATGTCCTTCATAGTCAAGGTCTGCTTGTTGATTAAATAGGCCGCGTAGCTGGGATGGCAGACATGGCTGGCGGCGATGTGGTAGGGCATGGTATATCCCCATTCGTATTCCTTACGGATGGCCGCGATATACTCGTCGTAGATATCCATCACCATGGTGACGTCATAGCGGGATTGGATCTTTTTGTTGATATACTGGGTAATCAGTTCCGTGGGAAGGTTGCCCGCACCCCTGCCCATCCCATAGACGGAGGAATCCAATATCAGCGTCCTTTTGGTCTGGATCTTTCCCAGCACCTGGGCGTTGGAAAAGGCCAGCTGCATGTTGTTGTGGCCGTGGAATCCCAGCAGGATATCAGGATGCATATTTTCATCAATCAGGTAAAACCGGTGGGAAACCTCGTTGCGGTACATGCTTCCCAGGGTATCCACGATATAGAAGGCGTACGGGTGCAGGGCGTTGATCTTTTCCACCAGCTGCAATAATTCGATATCGCTGTAAAATACCGTTCCCACCGGCTGCATAAACACTTGATAACCTTTTTCCATAATGATCTGCGCCCATTCTATAGCCTGCTGTATCTCTCTTTTATGAAAGGTCAGCCGGATCCCCTGGATGCTCTTTCCGTCATAAGGGGCCAGTTCGGAGGGGTGCAGTTCCTTTTCCCCAATGGCGATCATGGCCACATACATGGAGCTTCTCTCCCTTTTGGGCAGTACGGCTTCCACGTCGGCGACGCTGTGAAAGAGGGAGCATTCCTGCTCTTTTACCATCCTGGTCAGGAACCCGCATTCAATGATATCAATGTTTGCCTGTTCCAGCTTGTCCAAAATGGAAGCGATGGTTTTCCTTCCAAACCGCCAGTCGTTGACATAGCCGCCGTCCCGTAAGGTACAGTCCAGTATCTGTATACTCATAGCGTAATCTCCTTCCTGTCCAGCTTATCTTGAAGAACCCCTCTCACATAGTCCAGATCCTTCTGGGTATCTACCGACAGGGTACGGGCCTCCACCGGGATCATTTTTAACGGCTTCCCGTGTTCCAAAAATCGGAGCTCGTTGACGTCTTCGATGGATTCCACCGGCCCTTTTTCCGTCTGCGCGAAAAAGCGCAGCGCTTCCAGGGAATAGGCCAGCACCCCCAGGTGCTTATAATAGTCGAACGCCAGGCTGGCTTTGGGATGGGGGATGGGGCTGCGGGAAAAAAACAAGGCGTTGCCCGCCGTGTCCGTCACCACCTTGATGTTGCTTTCGTCCACCGCTTCCGCCGGGGAATGGATTTTTGTCATCAGGTTGGCGGCAAAAAAGGGTTCCCCCTCCTTGGGGATCACCTGTTCCACAACGGAAGGCTCCATGAGAGGTTCGTCCCCATTGACGCAAAGATAGACGTCCGCCGGGATCTTTTGGGCCGCTTCATAAAGGCGTTCCGTACTGGTGCGGTGCCTGGGGGACGTCATGACACAGGGGATCCCCAAAGACCGGCACGCCTCTTCGATCTCCTCATGATCCGTCGCCGCATAAACGGCGTCGATTTTTTTTGACTGTTTGACCTGGCGGTACACCCACCAGATCATGGGTCTCCCGCAGATATCCATCAGGGGTTTCCCCTTCAGCCGGCTGGATCCATACCGCGCCGGAATAATCGCAACGGTCCTCATGGTTATCCTCCTTGTTTTCCAAATAATCTCGCCAGCATCCGCACCGGCTTGGTGATACGCCAGCAGGTGGAATTTTCATAGTTGTCCACCACTTCCTGGATCCGCCGGTCCAGTTCATACTGCATCTGCGGGGAGGCAAGCTGGGGCTGGGGATCGGGCGGCACCTTCTTACCTTTGGAGGGATTTGTCTGGAGTTCCTGTTTGTACAGGTTCCAATTTTCCAGGATCCTGTCCGACCACATTTTCAGCACCTGCCCGCTCACCATCTCATATCCATCCGGGACCGGCCGCCCGGCACGCTTGGCGCAGTTTTCCCCATCCTTCATATCGTAAGACAGCACGCTTGGCAAATACACCTGGATTTCCTTTTGCAGCAGCTGTTTTCTGCCGTTGGCCTTGAGCTGAAAATGGAGCATGAGAAAATCCCGCAGCCGCTCCCCCAGGGGCAGGAGCGCTTTATTATAGATATTGTCCGTCTCATAGGTGTCCAGCAGCGCCTGTATGACGTAGTGTTTCTGGAGGGCCCCAAAACAGCCGGTTTCCAGATTCTCCTGGTCTGCAAACCCAAAGAAAATATGGTCTAACCGCAGCCGTTTCAGGTTGAGGTTGGCGCGCATTTCCGGGAACAGGACAATCCCTCCCTCTTTCTCCAGGATCCGCAGGGCGTAATACTCCTCTGCAAAATGCAGGTTCCCCTCTTCCAGCGCCCGCCGGACGACAGGGGGAAGCTGTTCCGGAAAATAATAGCCTTCCTCTACGTCGATCAGCTGTGTCTTTGGGAAATCTACGCCCAGCTGTTGCAGGTATTCCTCCGGGATGGGCCGGCCGAAGTGGACGCAGATGATTCGATCCGGGATCACTTCTTTTTCCAGGAATCCCAGTATTTTCCGCACATTGCCGTCTTTTTTCAGATAGGGGTTTAACAGGAAATCCTTTTTGTATTCTTTCAAAAGCCCGATGAAATCCGCCTGGAACAGCGCCCTGGACTGCGTCATATTCCAATATAGCTGTTTGGCGGCGCAGTAGACCATCTCTTTCCGGTATTGAGGATTGCTGGTATCCAGGAAATTGCGGAACGCCTGGACGATATCCACCATATCCCCCACCATAGAGGTGGAAATGGTATTGGGCCTCCGGTAATACTGATAAAACGGCTTGCGCACATAGCCGATGGCGGGATACTGGGTGACAAGGGCCGGAATCAGGGAAATATCCTCAAACAGCATCTTTTCATACTGGTTTTCCTCCCAGATGCTTCTGCGGAACAGTTTGTTGACGCTGTAGGTAATGTTGTTGCCGTGGGCGATATAGTCCGACAAGTCGATTTCTTTCCTGGAATAGGAAGCTACCACAGAAGAGCGGTTCTCCTCTACATATAGGATCCTCACGTCGCACATCACGATGTCGCAGTCTTCCTCCACGGCCTTTTCGTACATTTCGGCGTACATCTCCGGCTCCACCGTATCGTCGGAATCCACAAACGCTATATACTCCCCCGCCGCCGCCTGAACGCCGGTGTTGCGCGCCATTCCCAGCCCCTCGTTTTTCTTATGGATCACCCGGATCAGGTCGGGGTAATCCCGGGCGTAGCGGTCGCAGATCTGGGGGGAATTGTCCCAGCTTCCATCATCCACCAATATGATTTCTTTCTCTTCCAGCGTTTGCGCCAAAACGGAATCCACCGCCCGCTCCAGGTAATTTTCCACCTGGTACACTGGAATAATCACAGAAACTTTTATCTGACTGCTCATGTCGCCCTCCTAAATACGTGAGAATATGTTTGAGTTCATACGCCGTCTGCGGCACATAATAATTTTTCCCCGCAAACTGCCGCTGGAATTTCCGCAGATACCTCCTCAAAAGGTCGTCTTCCTTCCAGAGCACCTTTCCTTCAAACAACGGGTACAACATGACAGTGGGAATATCCATCTGGAACACGATCCTGCCGGTGAGCGCCGCATTGGAACAGACAGTGAGAATTTTCTTATTTTCCATATTTTCGTTGAGCAGGTAAAGTTCCCATGGCGCGTCGTTGGGATATTTCCGGGTCAGCCCCAGCTGGAACGGGAGGTTTTCCGGGTTCCTGGGATGGGGTTTTACCACGAACCGGCCCGCCCCCACCGTCTCCTGGCACAGCTTCATGAGCTGGATGTCGTTGGCCTTCAGCCCCTCCGCCCGGAAAGACTGCTCCAGAAAAAGGAAATCCGCGTCTTCCTCCGGGCTTTTGTAATCAAAAACAGCATTCAAAAGTTCCCGCAGCTCCTGATCCCGGCGTTTGATCTTGGGAAGCGGCCGGTTGAGAAGCCCGTCTTCCCGCACCGCCAGGCGCGGTTCATATAAGAGGACGCTCTCCACCTTATCCCGGATTTTCTGTCCCTCCGGGTGGCGGTTAATAGGCGCCCGGTCCTCCCGAAGGTAGTCGATGACATAAGAGGAGAAGCCGTCCTCGTAACAGACAAATTCACAGGGCAGGGCGTAGTACTGGCAGGCCAGCATCCGCAGGAAGGGGTCAAAATTGGAAAAATAGATTTCCACATAATAGGTGAGCTCGTCGCTGAGAATCCATCGGAACCGCTTGGGGATATCCCGGAACGCCTCGGACAGCGCCTCCCCGCTGGCCGCCGCATATGTTTTGTTTAGTTCCCGTGTCCTTGCAAACAAGACTCGGTCAAACAGCCCGGTATCCTCCAGGCGCGGCAGGTATTCCTCCCCCTTTGGCAATACATCTGTCAGCAGAAGATCCACGTCCCGATCCTCCAGCACGGCCCTTCTCATATGGACCGCGGTAAGAAGCTGATACACGGAATTTACTACGATCAAAACCCGATTATTCACCATATTCCTCCCTCTTTATTTTTCGTATGATAAAATGTTTTTTCAGATTTTCACAGCCGGTGGAATCAAAGGTATACAGCACTTCCGGCTTTGTTTCAAATACATAGGGCAGTAGTTCCGCCGGGAACACCGGTTTGATTACCTGCGCTTTGGGGAACAGCCCCCCATAATCCAGGGTATCGTCCGGGTGTTTCTTAATCAGCAGGCGCACGTCCGGCGGGATCTCTTCCCGCATCGCCCGGTATAACCGCCTTTGCCCCTCTTGGCTCATCAAGCCCAGGTTGGCGAAATGCTGGGTGAGCAGGACGGCGTCCCCCTCCGCCCGGATACGGCGCTTGAGGAAAAACCGGATCAGCCGTTTTCTTTTTTGCGGCGACAATTGCTGCAGGGCGTCTTCCACAGAAAAGTTTTGATACCTGCCGCCCGATACGTCTTTCGCCTGGGCTTCCTTCAGGCAGATCACCCGGGAAATCCACGGATTGCTGCCATCAAACAGCCCATATTTCCGAGCGATGGCGGCGTGTATGGGGAATTTTACCGAAAGGGCCCCATCTAACACCTCCGGACGGCTCAGCATCCCCGCCGCATCCTCGAAAAACACAAAGGGTACCCCGTTTTGGATCAGGTAAAGGGAAAAGTAGAAATGGGCCCCCGCCACATAAATATGGGAAAAGTCGGTAATCACATGGGAAACCACCTGGCGGTAGCTCCGGCTCACGTCCTCCAGGATCCGCTCTTCCTCCCGATGGGGGATCCTGAGATAAGGGAACAGGTACACCTCTTCAAAAAAGCGCCGCTTCACCAGGTCGCGGTACTGGGGATATTTTTCCACGATAAAATCCGGCAGTACCAGAACCGCCCGTTCCCCCGGATGGAACGCCATGCGGTGCAGCATCACTTCCAGCAGCTGATAAGAACTCACCGCATGGTACAAAACCATGGGCGACCCGTGCCCCCTACGCGATGTGAATATCATCTACTAACTCCTCCAAACCTTTCCGGAATTCCCGGTTCCCGCGGCCCTCCGCCAAAAGCATGGGGGCGTAAGCGTCCCGCCCGCTGATGGGGATTTCACAGCCTAACCGCCGCTCTGTCTCCAGGAACTGCCGTACAAAATCCAGGATCCCCCGGTGGATTTCCCGGATCCGTCCGGGATCCCTCCCGTTGTCTTTCAGCCGGCAAACGGGTTTTCCCTCCGGATCCCAGTAAAACCCTACGAGGCTCCCTTCCGGCGCGCCCAACAGCAGCTCCCAGTACAAGTTGTCGCCCCGTTCCGGATCGTGGAATTTCCACAGGTCCCGGTTTTCCCTCTGGGAATAGAGATAGCTCGCCAGCTGCCCATGGAGCAGGAAGGGCTCCGCCGCGTCGGGCTCCGGGCTAGCGCCGGACACCGTGCCCGCCAGCACGCCTGTGATCCGGCACGGTATCCCCCACACCCGCCTTACTACCTCGTCCAGCATAACCGCGCCGCTTCCCGCCCAGCCCACGTCCACCGCCGCCGCCCGCCTGCACCCCTTTAGGAGCGCTTGGTAGTAAGCCTTTCCCGCAGCCCTCTGTTCCTCATAATGTTCTAAAACGGTTTTCCAGGAATCTATCAAATATTCTTTTATGCTTTCCGCATTTTTATTCGTCAACTGGGCCTGCGGATCGATTTTTACCTCCCTGCAAAGGCCGGGCAGCATATCGTCCAGCTCCATCCCCTGCAAAATCTGCCGGATGGTATGCCGCCCACCTACCTTGTGGAAGAGGAACCGGCGAAGATACTCCTGCCGGTAATACCCGGCCGACAGCTTGACCGCCGCCAATCTGGACCAATAGGCGTATGCCGTGCGCTGCGCTTCATTGGGGTACATCTCCTGATACGCCTTTTGTAGCACATAGCCGTCCCTGGAAAAAAAGAGCACCTTTTCTATCCCGTGCCGCTGGATATAGCCATGTATAAACCGGCAATACCCGGCGACGAACAGCCCCCCGTATACGTACCCGTACTCATATTCCCTGGAATAACGCTGGATCCCGTTGTACAGGTGGGCGTTGACAAGCCCCCGGTACACGCTGCCGGTGATTGCCGACAGGTCCTCCGCCCGGTAAGGCCTGCCCATTTCGTTTACATTGGGATAGGCAAAGGCCTCAAACCCGTGGCGCAGGGCCTGCTTTTGATCGGAATGCCCATGATCCCCCACATGGGCGTAGGAGGCGTGTTCCCCCATTTCCGCCCGGATGGTTTCATACAGGCTTCCGTCCCATTTGGAGGCCCCCCGGTCGCAGGATACAAAACAGCCGGAAAAATCCCTGTACCCGCACCTTGTCAACAGCTCCCGGATCTTTTCCTCCCCCAGGTACATATCCGAAGCCGCAATCACGGTTTTGCCCCGCCTGCGCAATTCCCGCACCACCTGGAGGAGATAGGGGTTTGCAAAACAGCATCTGGTCTCCCATTCCCATTCCGCCCGCATACCGGCTTCCCGGGGGATCCCCGTCTCCCGTTCCATCAGGATCCAGATTTCCTCCAGGGTCACTTCGGAGACGCCCTGTTCCTTTTGTTTCCTGGCGCGGGCCCGCTCCTCTACCCTGATCCGGATCTGCCGGAAATCGGGATAGCGCAGCGTTTCCCCCACCAGATAAAAAACGTCCGCCGGATGGGATACCCGGCGCAGCAGCAGGGTGTCGAACACGTCAAAGGAAATCACGTCGTACCGGGAAAGCTCCTGGGCGAATTCTTCCGGGCTTTTCCGCTCCCACCGGGCGGATTCGCCGCCTGAAACATAAAGCTTTTTATCCTCGTAAAAGGGGTGCCGGGCGGGCTGTTCCAGGCTCCGCCGGAAAAGCAGGTAATATTGTATGTTCAGCCACAAAAGGTAGAGAAGGGCGGGGATCCTTCCCGCCTCCTTCCTTTTTTGCTGATACCGGTCCCGGATACCGGGGACCCTCCTCACCAGCGCCCAATAGACCCGCTCTTTCACGCTTTACCCCTCCTTCCGTTTTTCATAGGCGTCGCACACTTCCTTGGGCGGGCCCACCGCCCTCAGCTTTCCCTTTTCAATCCAGATGGCCTTGCTGCAATTGTTCCGGATGACGGAGGGGGAGTGGGATACGATCAGCACCGTGGAGCCGCCGTGGATCATCTCCCGGATGCGGGCCTCGCTTTTCTGGCGGAAAAACAGGTCCCCCACGCTCAGCACCTCGTCTAAGATGAGGATTTCCGGCGTATCCCGCACCGTGGCGATGGCAAACCCCAGCCGCGACACCATCCCGGAGGAATAATTCTTTACCTTTTCGTCCATGAACCCTTCCAGTTCGGCAAACCGGACGATCTTTTCGTAATTCTCATCAATGTATCTTTTGGTATATCCAATGATGGCGCCGTTTAAATAGACGTTTTCCCGCCCGGTGAGTTCCAGGTCAAAGCCGGTACCCAGGGTGAGCAGCTGTACTTTCCCCCGGTCCACGATGACGTTCCCTTTCGTGGGGACCAGCGCCCCGGAAATGATTTTCAGCATGGTGCTTTTTCCGGAACCGTTGGTCCCGATCAGCCCCACCACTTCCCCCTTCTCCACGGTGAAGCTGACGTCGTCCAGCGCCTTAAATCGCTCGTATTGGCGCCCCCCCTTGAGGGCGCGGACCATCCATTCCTTGAGGCTGCCCGCCTCCTGTTTGGCCCGCCGGAATTCCATGGTCACATGCCGCACCGCGATTTCCACCTGGCGGGCCCCATCCTCTCCCATATTTTCACCGCCTTTTTCAGATTTTCTGCATGATCCGGTTGCGGTTTCTGCGGAACACCGTGGAGCCCAGGATATAAAGGGCCGCGCTCCACAGGATCATTTGCAGCCACTGCACCGTCCCCGGGAGCTGCCCGTACATCACGGCTTGGCGCAGGCAGTGGATATAGGTATACATGGGGTTTGCCCAGATCACCCACCGGATCACCCCGTGCAGCTGTTCCACCGGGTAAAAAATAGCCGAGCAGTACATCCAGAGGGTGAGCGCCACGGCGTACAGGTGCTTGACGTCCCCAAAGAACACATAGGCCGTGGCCAGGATATAGGAAAGCCCCAGGGAAAACAAAAAAAGCAATAAAATGATAACAGGGGAAAGCAGCATCGTCCACTTGGGGGTTACACCGAATACCAGCAGCATCACCACATAGGCCGCCAGGGAATATCCCAGGTTGATCAGGGCGGTGTATACCCTGGTCAGGATAAACAACTCCATGGGGAACTTTACCTTGAGCAGCAGGGCCTTGTTGTCCACCAACGCCGTCAGGGCGGCCGTGGTGGCCCCGGTAAACGCCTGCCAAAGGATATACCCGGTGAGGTAGTAAATGGGATAGTTTTCAATGGAACGCCGGAACAGCTGGGAAAAAATCAGGGAGAGCACCGCCATGGATAGGAGGGGGTTCAGGACGCTCCAGACAATGCCCAGATAAGACCGGGAATACTTGCGTTTGATCTCCCGGGAGGTCAGCTGCCGGATCACAAAAGCGTATTGGGCCCTGGTATGCAAGCCTGTCATCCTTCTTTTCTCCTCTCTTTCTGAAACCGGCGCACGGTCCTGGCGTGCCGCAGGAATTGATAAAGGGCATACTGCCGCAGATGGCGGGGGATATGCCGCCCGCCCCGGACGGCGCTTCCCGTATACCACGCGCTCTCCCGGAACTGGTTTTTCCGCAGGCCCTTGTGGATCATCCATCTGGATAGGATGTGGTGATCCCTGAGCTGTTCCTCCGTGAGCAAAGCGGCGATCTGCCGGTCTCCCCCTTCCACAACGTCGTCGGAAAAAGGAAGGCTCCCAAAGGCTTCCGCCTCCCCGGGGGTGGGCGTTCCCATAAACAGCCGGAACAGCCTGCGGATGGCCGTGAGGTCCTGTTCCACACCGCCGTACAGGAAAAAGTCTTTCCCCATCCCTGCCATTAAGTGCTTGAGATACGGCGTCAGATAACTTTCCAGCCGGCGGGCAAATTCTTTACGGCCCTGTCCCACATCTCCGTAAATGGGGAGATACCTTCCTCCTGTCTCCTCATAGCCCAGCGTCATCCCGTGGGGCGCCGTATAGACCGCTTCAAACAGGGAATTGTTAAACCAGATTTTTTCTTTCAAGTTGCCCTCCGGCCCGAAATAATAGCTGTGATATTCTTCCCTTCCGGCCTGTCGGGGCAGGTCGTACAGGCCCCAGTAGTACCCTTCCAGCTTTTTTGTCCGGCCCAGCCGGCGGAGCAGTTCCCCCAGGGTCTGCTGGATGGAGCCAACCCAGCCGCTGTCTACAATGGCGTCTTCCGTTTGTTCCATCAGCCCCTCCTGCTGGAAATATCCGGCCGCCGCCGGCAGGGCTTCCCTGGAATGTCGGTCCAAATAGGCGAGGAACGGTTTGCACCGGCCCAGCCGTTTTTGGATTTCCGCCAGCCAGTCGGGCGTGAGGAGGGTTTTGGGGGAAAACGGAAGGGCCAGCTCCTTTTCCACGGCTTCCCGTTCCGGTCGCGTCAGCCCCCCGCGGCTGAGGACCCGTTCCAGATTGACGTCCATCCCCCGCCGGCACAGCAGGCCCAGCGCTTCTTCCCGGTTGAAATGGAACATGGGGATCCGCAGGGAATAGCGGGAACAGCTCAAATACCGGCACTCGATGGGGAGCCCCATCTGCGCGCAAAAAAATTGGGCGGCGCGATAGGGGAAATACCCGTCCCGCGCCAGAAAATAAATCCTTTGTTTCCCGCTTTGCACCGCCTGCTGCAATACCCAGCGGACAAACCCGCCCAGGGCCGGGGCCAGCACGTAACTGTCCACCAGCGCCACGGCGTCCCCCGGGGGGACGGTCAGCTTTTTTGCCGCCTGATACATGGGCGGGTTTTCCCGCAGGCAGGCCTCATACTGCCGCCGCCTGTTTGGGCGGGTATTTCCTATACGCTCCATGGTTTCCCTTTCTTCCAAAGGGCGTTTTCCTGCCTCCTACGCTGCGCGCTTTTTTTCAGGGAATGCTGGATGGAAGACGGAACGACCCCCACCAGAAGCGGCTTGAGCACATAGGGGACCGTCCGGCCGCTGAGCACGCCCAACGCCTGGAATCCCTGATACCGCACCCTCATCTCCCGGATGCGGCGGCGGTACGTCCGCTTCTGGTACGATTCCCGATCCTCCCAATACCGAAGCAGGGGCAGCTGCAAGTTATAGCCCCTGCCGCCGTTTTGATGCAGCCGCATAAACAGTTCATAATCCTCGCATTGCAGGGTATCCCTGGCACTGCGGTACCCGCCGTTTTGAAAAAGCGCCTCTTTCCGGAACACCACGGAGGGATGGATATACGGCGAATGGAACAGGAAATCCTTTGCCTGGGGGATTTCCGGCATGGTAAGGAAGCCCCACGCGCCCAGGTCGTCCACCAGTTCCGCATTGCTCCCCACCCATTGGTACTGGGGATGCCCCTCTAAAAAATCAATCTGCCGTTCCAGCCGGTCCGGCCGTGATATATCGTCGTCGTCCATCCTGGCGATATAATCCCCCGCCGCGTGGCGGATACATACGTTAAGCCCATAACCCAATCCCCGGTTATCTTCTCCCCGGATGCAACGGATGCGGCCGTCCCGTTCCCCGGCGCGGCGGATCCATTCCGCATAGGGCTGCCCGGACCCGTCGTCGTATAGAATCAATTCCCAGTCTGGAAAGCTCTGATGAATCACGGAATCCACCGCCGCAAAAAACCGCCTTTCCTCCTTGGGATTGTACACGCCCATAATAACGCTGACTTTCACTTTATTTCCCATGAGAGTTTTGATCGATCCTCCTATCTACATCGGCATAAATGGCCTGCATAATCGCGTTGGCACGTTCTTTGTCAAACCGCCTGACAGAATCCCTGCATCGGGTCTGCATCGTTTTCCTCTGTTCCGGGGTGAGGCGGCGGATGGTTTCGATGCCTTTTACAAATCCGTCCACGTCGTCGTGGCGGCAGACAAACCCGTTTTGCCCCGGCTTCATATATTCCCGGGTCCCGCGGTTATCGGCGGCCAGCACGGGGATCCCCATGGCCAGGGCTTCCAAGCCCGCCATGCCCAGCCCTTCCCTCTGGGAGGGAAACGCCATGGCGTCGGCGCATCCAATGGCCTGGGGGATATCCGTACGGTATCCATACAGGATCACCGTATCCTTTAATCCCAATTCTATTGCCCATCGCCGGATACGGTCCCGGAAAAGGCCGTCCCCGCAGATGCCGTATTTCACCTGGGAAAGGTCTTCCCCTTTCCGCTTCATCTTGGCCAGCGCCTCTAAAACCACCTTGTGGTTTTTGTTTTCATTCAATTCCCCTACCGAAATCAAAAAGAAATCTCTTTCCCCAATCCCCAGCCGCTGCCGGCATTCTCTTTTCTTTTCATCCGACAGGGGATGGAAACGGAAGCGGTCCAATCCCACCCCCGGGATCTGATACAGGCGTCCTCCCCGCTTCAGCCGGAATCCCTGGGCCGTGCTGTAATCCTCTTTATTGATGACAATGAGCACGTCGGTATCCCTGGCCAGCTGTTTTTCCGCCCAATAATAGGCGGAACGGTTCCACAGCGGCGCGCCTTTATAAAAATGGAAGCCGTGGGCGGTATACACCACCACCAGCTTTCTGGCCCGGCAAAACCTGCCCGCCAGACGCCCCAGCAGGCCGCCCACCGGGGTATGGCAGTGGATGGCCCGGATCGGGTATCTCCGGATCAATCCCAGCAGCTGCCGGAGGGCTTTTTGGTTATCCTGTACCAGAAACGGGGAGCGGGCGATCTCAATATGGTGGGCGCGCACCCCCATTTGCCGGAATTGCTCCTGATGGGAAATATAATGAGGCTCCTTCATATTGGCGGCATAGTGCACCACATAACCCATTCCTTGCAGGATCTTCACATTTTCCCGCTCAAATTTCCAAAGGAAGTCATGGGTGGCGGCCAATATCAAGATGTGCTTTTCCATAACAAGGTCCCCCATTTATCCGCTGCCGGCAACAAGTATTTTTGATCCAAAAAAATAAAAAATCTCCTGCAAACAGTTTCGCCATTTGCAGGAGATTTTATTCCCCCATCACAGCGGGAATCCGCACAAAGGAGGGAGAAAGTTCGTTTTTCGTCATACTATTTTTGCTGGAAAATTTATAAAACAACCGGCACGGCCGTTTGCATTTCTTTAAAAAAACTATTGACATATGTACGAAATCAGATATAATAATGTACGAAATCATACAAGGAGATGAAGTTATGCACTATTTAAAAGCAGGGCAGTATACTTATTTAGCCGGTGAGATCAACGCCCTGTACCACGAGGCAGCCGTAAAAATGGGTATTTCGGATAGTATACAGAATATTTTATATGTAATATGCGAAAAAGAAAACCGTTGCCTTCAAAGTGAAATCAGTAAGTTAACCGGTATCAGCAGGCAAACAATAAATTCCGCCATTCGCAAGTTAGAAAAAGAAGGAATTGTATATCTTGAACAGGGCAAGGGGAGAAACACCATCGTTTGCTTGACTGAAAAAGGGGAAAAGTACGCATTAGAAAAGATTTATCCACTATTTGAAATTGAAAATAAAATTTGGAACGAATGGACGGCGGACGAACAACAGGAATATTTAACGCTTACCCAAAAATATCGTGACGCACTAAAAAAATACTTAAAAACTATGTTGTGACGTATCGTCCTTTTAAGGAGTAAAACTTTATGAATAGAGAGAATAAGAGAAAATTATATGAAAAGGGCTACTATAAAACTCATGCATGTAAAGACAGCTTTACTTGTAAAGTATGCGGGCGGTTGGTTGTGGCAGCCGGAGCGGGCAGCGATCACCGTAACCACTGCCCCAACTGCTTATGCAGCTTACATGTAGACATGGAACCCGGAGACAGGGGTTCCGATTGTGGCGGTATTATGGATGCGGTTGGAGTATGGGTAAGGAAAAATGGAGAATGGGCAATTATCCATCGCTGCCGGCGGTGTGGGCATTTCAGTTCTAACCGAGTAGCCGCAGATGACAACCCCATGAAACTGATGTCTATCGCCATGAAGCCATTATCGCAGCCGCCGTTCCCATTAGAGCGCATCGAAGAAATGACGGCGCTGATGGGCGGTGATGGATGCTTATATCGCATAAAGGAGTAACGGATATTTTATTGCATGACAGGAAAAGAAAACAGCGCGTGCCTTTTGGATGGCACACGCTGTTCAGACTGTCGAAAAAGCAATGGGTTTTAGCGAATTACACAAGTCGAGAGACGGTGGGGAACCCCTCGCTAGGGTTCCCCACGGCCAATCCGTCCATCGGACGGTTTGGCCTCCCCTCCTGAGCTTGTGGAAATCTTGAGAATTTCGCCCATTGCGATGGGCGAGGAAGGGCTCCGCCCCTCCACCCCGCCGCCTTTGAAAAGGTGGACGAAACTTTTGCGTTTAAACGCGGGCAACCCAGGTTCTTTTCAAAGAAAACCCTGTGCGCGACGTACCCGCGTAGGTACATTTTTTCTTTATTGGATGG
>CAJFUH010000240.1 GCA_904420155.1 uncultured Clostridia bacterium | reverse complement strand
GGGGCTCCGCCCCCAAGACCCCCGCAAGCTTTTGAAAAAGCTTGAGCAAAACTTTTATGTTTCGGCGCGGGCGACATGGTTCTTTTTAGAGTAGCCCCAGAGCGCGACGTGCTCCACCGCAGGTGGTGAAAAAGCTTGAGCAAAACTTTTGAGTTTAAGCGCGGGTAGATCAGGTTGTTTTCAGAGAAAGCCCGGTACGCGACATGCCCCACCGCAGGTGGTTTTCTATAAAGCTGAACAGAGAAGGGGCTTTGCGCCCTTCTCTGTTTTTGTCTTTTATAAGTTTATTTTCTCATTTTTTTATTTTTTGCCCTCCAGAGAGAAAAATCCACCCGGTTTTCTTGGTTAAGTGAATTTCCTATCTATTTCTTTAAAAAAGGAGGGAAGGAAATGAATAGCAGGAAATTAACCAAACGGGAACTCCTTTTCTGCAAGCTGGCCGCATCGGGAAACGCGGAATCCGCCGCGCTCCAGGCGGGCTACCAATCCTCTCCCCAGTCGGCAGCCCGGCGGCTGCTTGCCCGAGGTGAGATCCTAGAGGAAATTGGCAGGAACGCGGTGCAGGGCGACCCATCTGAACAAGGCGGCAGTTCCCCTTCCCGCCTGGGTTACGAACGACTAGCTTTCGGCAGTATTGCGGACGCTGTGAAACTGCTCTATATGGAGGAGCCTTCCCCGGAGATTCTGGAACAAATGGATTTCTTCCCAATCGCGGAAATTAAGCGGCCCAAGGACGGGGCTATGGAGATCAAATTTTTTGACCGCTTGCAGGCGCTGGAGCGCTTGGAACGGTCTGAACAGGGGGAGGGAGGGGGCATGTCCCCCTTTTATCAGGCGCTGGAACAGGGGGCGCAGGCATTGGAACGGTCCGGATATCCTGACGGGCGGGAGGCGTCCTCATGAATATCGCCCCGTTTTCCCCCCGCCAGCTTCAAACGCTGACCTGGTGGTGCCGGAAAAGCCGGTTTTCCTCCCTGGACGCGGTGATTTGCGACGGGGCTGTGCGCAGCGGCAAGACGTTATGCATGGGGATCTCCTTTTTCTCCTGGGCCTTTTACCGGTTTACCGGGCAATCCTTCGCCCTTTGCGGGAAAACGATCCGTTCCCTCCGGCGCAATCTGATCCTGCCCGTCCTGCCCATCTTGCGGCAGCTGGGGTTTTCCTGTAAGGAACGGCCTTCCGAAAACCTGCTGCTTCTTTCCCAAGGCGGGCGGTGCAACCGCTTTTATTTATTCGGGGGAAAAGATGAATCCTCGTCTTCTCTGATCCAGGGGGCGACGTTTGCCGGAGTGCTGTTGGACGAAGTGGCCCTGATGCCCCGTTCTTTTGTAGAGCAGGCCCTGGCGCGCTGCTCCGTGGAAGGGGCGAAATTCTGGTTCAACTGTAACCCGGAACACCCCCAGCACTGGTTTTACCAGGAGTGGATTCAAAAAGCGCAGCAGCGCCGGGCCCTTTACCTGCATTTCCGCATGGAGGACAACCCTTCCCTTTCCCCGGACGTCATCCAGCGCTACCAGCGCCTGTACACAGGGGCCTTCTACCAGCGGTTTATCGAGGGCCGATGGGTGGCAGCCCAAGGGGCCGTCTATCCTTTTATGGCGCGGCCTCAGGCGTTTTGCCCCCCGCCGCATCCCCCTTTTTCCGAATACGCTGTTTCCGGGGATTACGGCACGGTCAACCCCTGTTCCTTTGGGCTTTGGGGATACCGGGAAGGCGTATGGTACCGGCTGGAAGAGTATTACTATGATTCCAGAAAAGAGGGGGCCTCCCGGACCGATGAGGAACATTATCAAGCGCTGCGCCGCCTGGTCGGGGGGCGGGCGGTACGCTGCGTGGTGGTGGATCCGTCCGCCGCCAGTTTTATGGAAGTCATCCAGCGGCATGGGGAATATCCCGTGGTGCCCGCCCGCAACGAGGTGCTGGACGGCATCCGGCAGACCGCTTCCGCGTTACAGCAGGGGCGTATCCGGATTTGTAATACCTGCCGGGACGCTATGCGGGAATTCTCCCTCTACCGCTGGGAAGAGCGGGGGGACCGGGATGTCCCGGTCAAACAGCACGACCACGCCATGGACGATATCCGTTACTTTGTGTCCACCCTGCTGGGTTCGGAAGGGGACGCTTGTTACGCCCTCGCCTCCTTCCGGGAAAGCCCGTCCCTCCCTTCTCTGGAAACCCTGTCCTTTGCAGAATATGAGAAAGGAGAACGCCTATGATTTTTTCAAGAAAGCGGCGGGACGCCGCCGCGGCGCAGACGGTTCCCTCCGGGCTCGCCTGCGGGCACCCTTTTTCCCTTTTAGACCGGTACGCGCCCCTGTCCCGCGCGGAGCTCCGCCTTTACGAGACCTTGCGGGAGGCCGTGCCCATCATCGACGCCGCCATCTGTAAAACCGTGCGGCTGGTGGGCGGGTTCCAGATCCAGTGCCCCAATCCCCAGGCGCAGCAGCAGCTCGGCGGGTTTCTCACCCATGTGCCGGTGAACGCCTGCGGCCAGGGGGTCGAATGTTTTCTAAATAGTTATTTGGAGCAGCTGCTCACCTACGGCACGGCGGTAGGGGAAATGGTGGTGGGCAACGGGGCTTTTCAGGCGCTGTATAACGCGCCTTTGGAGGATATCCAGCTAAAGGCCGGCCCTTCCCCCCTGGAGATCCAGGTCCAGGTTCGCCAGACGGACGGAAGTTATCTTCCTGCCCCGCGCCCGGAGCTTATCCTCACCTCCACCCTCAGCCCCCAGCCGGGCCGGCTGTACGGGGAATCCATCCTCAAAGGGCTGCCCTTTGTCACCGATATCCTGCTGAAAATCTACCACAGCATGGGGCTTAACTGGGAACGCGTGGGGAACGTGCGCTTCGCCGTCACCTACCGCCCTGGGAACGATCCTTCCGACCGGGCTTATGCAAAAGAGCGGGCCGAATCCATCGCCAGAGAGTGGCGCAAGGCCATGCAGGGAGGAACGGGGCGGGTCAGCGACTTTATCTCCGTGGGGGATGTGGATATCCGGGTGATTGGAGCCGACAACCAGGTGCTGGACAGCGAAATCCCGGTGCGCCAGCTGTTGGAACAGATCGTGGCCAAGCTGTCCATCCCCCCGTTCCTTTTAGGGTTGTCCTGGTCCTCCACGGAACGCATGTCCTCCCAGCAGGCGGACATCCTCACCAGCGAACTGGGCAGCTACCGGAGGCTGCTCAACCCCGTGATTTGTAAAATCTGTTCCCTATGGCTGCGGCTGAACGGGTATCCTGCGGATTTTGAAATTGTATGGAACAAGATCAATTTGCAGGACGAGGTGGAGCTGGCCAACGCCCGTCTGTTAAACGCCCGCGCCCTACAGCTGGAACAGCAGATCGGGGAAACAGAGAACACCGCAAAAACCCCATGACTGTCCTCATTTCCGTGAAAATTTTTTGATTGGAGGGGATTGCCCATGCCGGAAGGCTATCTTTGTAAAGACTACCAGCCCGCACAGACGGACGAGCAGGAAATGGAACTCATCAACCGCTATGCCCGCCGCGCTTTATCCCCAGAGGAAGTGTACCGCTTCACTGTGGTATTGTGCGACAACGACGTCGACCGGGACTACGAACGTTTTACCAAACAGGCGCTGGAAGGTCTGTGCGCCTTGTATGTAGGAAAGACCGGGATCTTTGACCACAGCATGAAAAGCCAGCACCAGGCGGCCCGGATTTTTTCCTGCCGGGTGGAACCGGTGCCCGGCCGCGTCACCCAATGCCAGGAGCCCTATTTCCGTTTGGTGGCCCGGGCGTATGTGCCCAGATTGGAGAAAAACGCCGACCTGATCGCGGAACTGGATTCCGGCATCAAAAAAGAGGTCAGCGTGGGATGCGCCATGGGAGAGGCCGCCTGTTCCATCTGCGGGGCGGATGTCCGGAAAAAGGGATGCCGCCACGAAAAGGGGAAATGGTACGGCGGCAAGCTATGCCATACGGTGCTGGACTGTCCCACCGACGCTTACGAATGGTCCTTTGTAGCCGTCCCGGCCCAGCGGGAAGCCGGGGTGGTCAAATGCTACCGCCCGCGATCCAAAAAGGAGGACGACCCTATGGAAGAATGGATTTCCCAATTACAGCAGGGAAAAGCCTGCCATTTGAGCGAAGACCAGAGCCGGGAGCTTTATCGCGCATGGCGGGAAATGGAGGAACTCGCCCAGGAGGGAAAACAGTACCGGGAGGAGCTGCGCAGGGATGTGGTGCGCATGAGCGCTGCAGTACAACCGGAGCTTTCCCCTTCCGTGATGGAGGGGCTCAGCAAACGCATGACCCTGTCAGAGTTACAAACCTTCCGCAAAGCCTATTCCGCCAAGATGCAGCAGCTCAGTTGTCCCGCCGCCCCTCAGCTTGCCCCCAGCCCGCAAAAAGATATACAAAGTACAGATGCTTCTTTCCTGATCTAATGCCGTGTTTTTAAAGGCTCCGGCGATAGGTTGTCCCCCATGCGGTCCGATCCCCTCCCCGGGCCTTTCCATTTTGCAATTACAGGAGGTTTTCCCATGAATGTATCGTTTCAAGGTTTCGACGAACAGCTGGCTACCTTTGAGGCCGCATCCACTGTCAAGCCCGGCGTGCCGGTAAAAATGAGCGGAAACGGCCAAGTTACCCTCTGTGGGGCCGCAGACGTCCCCTGCGGCGTGGCCGTCCAGGTGCGGGACGGCTATGCCAGCGTACAGCTGCGGGGATATGTTCGTATGACGTATACCGGGTCCCTGTCGTTAGGCCGGCAGTTGATTGTGGCGGATTCCGGCGGCAAAATCAAGGCGTCCGCCAATACCAGCGGAATTTCCGTGCTGGTCACTGATCTGGATTCTTCCACCAGCACAGCCGGCATCATTCTGTAAGATAGGAGGACAAAAATATGGCTTTTTATGAAACCATCCGTCTGGAAAAAGGCATGTATGCCGCCCCGGGAAAAAGTTTTTCCCAGATCCTGGAAGAACAGGATCCCTCGCAAAATTATGAAGGGTCCCCTTTGGGGAAACTGGACGCCTACCAGCGGCAGCTCAAACGGTTTGATATCCGGGTGAGCGGCCCCGGCTCCGACCTGGTGGAAAAGTTTTTCCAGACCAGCGACTCCGCGGCGCTGTTCCCAGAATATGTCAGCCGGGCTGTCCGGCAGGGGATGGAACATGCCGACGTACTTCCTTCCTTGGTGGCCGCCACCACCCGTATTGAGGGCCTGGATTACCGTACCATCACTTCCATCCCCACCGAGGACGACAAGTCCTTAAAACCGGTGGCGGAAGGAACGATCCTTCCCCAAACCGTGGTAAAGACCCAGGAAAACCTGGTGCGCCTGCATAAGCGGGGCCGGATGCTGGTGAGCTCCTATGAGGCGCTCCGCTTCCAGCGTCTGGACCTGTTCACCGTCACCTTGCGCCAGATCGGCGCTTATATCTCCCGCGCCCAGTTAAAGGACGCCGTTTCCGTCCTGATAGACGGGGACGGAAACGAAAACGCCGCCGGCGGTATCACCACATCTTCTTTGTCTTATGAGGATTTGGTAAAACTTTGGGCCGCCTTGTCCCCCTATGAGCTCAACACCATGCTGGCATCCACCGATACCGTACAAAAACTGCTCAATCTGTCAGAAATGAAGGACGCGCAGGCGGGGCTTAATTTCCAGGGTACCGGCAAGATGATTACCCCCATCGGGGCCACCCTACTGCACGTCACCAGCGTCCCGGCGGACACCATCCTGGGGCTGGACAAGACCTGCGCCCTGGAGATGGTGCAGGCGGGGGACGTCCTCATCGATTACGATAAGCTGATCGACCGGCAATTAGAACGCGCCGCTATCAGCTGTATCGCCGGTTTTGCGAAAATCTTCCCGGACGCCTGCAAGAAGCTCACCATCAGCGCATAACCGCAAGCCCTATCCCTTTATGGGGCCGCCCGCAATGGATCGAGGTCCGCCGTCTTGTCGTAAGGCGGCAGACTGTCGGAAAAGGCAATGGACTTTTGCAAATTGCACAAGTGGGGAGAGAATGGGGAACCCCTCGCTAGGGTTCCCCACAGCCAAACCGTCCCCCGGACAGTTTGGCCTCCCCTCCTGAGCTTGTGGGAATCTTGAGGATTTCGCCCATTGCGATGGGCGAGGAAGGGCTCCGCCCCTCCACCCCG
>CAJFUH010000239.1 GCA_904420155.1 uncultured Clostridia bacterium | reverse complement strand
GTGGGGTATAACGATTACAACTATTTTTCCCGGGTCTTCCGGGAAATCACCGGCCTCTCCCCATCTGAAGTCTTCCATAAGGCCGCCAAACCAGAAACCCGCATCAACCGGGAAGGGAAATAAACTATCACGGGCATAATTGGGGGAGCGAAACCTCTCCCGTCTCTATTTATGTATGTCTTTTTGATCATTGGTTTTTGTACAAGCTGAAGGACCGCGTTCCGGTTTTTCCGGAACGCGGTCCTTTTTAGCCTAAATCCGCCGATATACAAAATCCCTATCTGGGCAAAGGGGGTCATCCGCCCTTATTGGGAACGGCGGTCTCTTTTTCTAAGGCACAAAGCCAGGCAGGAGGCTCCCGCAAGCCCTGCAAGCGTTGCAAAGAGAGCGGCGTCCCCCGTCTGCGGGGCATTAGTGGCATTGCCAGTTTGGCCGGGCTTCCCAGTCCCATCAGGATTCTGCTGAGGCCGGCCGGGCTGATCCTCCGCAGGATTGGTGGAAGGTTCCTGTTTTTTCTCAAGCTGTTCCCAAGCCGCCTGGAGATCCGACGCCGCTTGATCTACCTGTTTCTGCGTGGCCGCCGGGTCTTCTAATAACGCCTTGGCCTGATCCATGGCATTCTGGAATCGGTTCCAGGATTCCGCTGTATAATCGGATTCCTGAAGGGCCTCCCATTGGTCAACGAGCGCTTGCAGCTGGGATTTATCCGCCCTGAGGGTAATCGCTGCGGATCCCGCCGGATTTCCGTCGCCGCCTTTGAGCACCGGGTTTGCAGTGGTAACAATAACGGTTGCCCCTACCGCGTCGCCGCCCTTTTTCTGGCCGTCAATGAGTTTCCTGGAATCTCCGCCGGCGCTCTCCAGCTCCGCTACGGTAATTTTTCCTGTGCCGTCAATGCCGTTTCCGCCGGGTCCGTCCACGCCGACGCCGCCCTGTACAATCAGTTTGCCGTCTCCGGAAATGGTCCCGTTATTCAGATAAACGCCAATGCCGCCGATCCATCCGGGGCCGTAAAGCTCATCGCCGCCTCCGATCGCAGTCAGCACGCTTCCCTCCGGGATCACCAGTTCTCCATTGACCTGGAGGGCGGTCTGCCCGGGTTCTTCCCCATGGCCGCATTCGGCCTCAATGAGATTGCTCCCCTGGGCCGTAACCGTGCCGTTTACAATCACCACGGTGTCCGCCACTTCTTTGCCGGACCCATCGGTGAGGAAACGCCCGTTTGACACCACCTGGGCGTCCTTCAGCACGCTTCCATCGTTTAAGATGAGCTGGTCTACCAAAGCGGCGTCGCGGTCCATGGAGAAGGTTCCCCCGTTTACCTCAACGGCGCCATACGCCACGGAATCCCGCAGGGTTAACGAGCCGCCTTTTTCTACAATCACTTTCACGCTGCTGTATATTTTGATATTTTCCAAAGTGACGTCGCAGCCCGCCGGGATCACCAGGGTATCGGTACCGATGGACTGGTTATTTCCGATGATACCGTAAAGGCCGGATTCGTGGGAACCGTAAATGGTTTTTAAATAGGCGGGGACCACTGCGTTGTCGCTGTTCCAAATTTCATAGGGTTCCATATCCCAGGTGGCCTGGGAGCCATCCAGCGTTTCAAACTGCCCTTTTAACGTCTCATCGCCGGTGTAGATCCGCAGCTCCACCTTATTGCTGGATACCACCTGTCCTTTGTCCGTGAGCGTCACGGAAACATCATACGTTCCCGCTTTTTCCGGGGTTCCGGAAACGGAAATCCGGTCGAACAGCCAATTGGCGCTCATACCGCTCCCCTCCGGGGAAAGGCTTACTTCCAGCTTTGCGTCGGAATTTCCCTGGGAATACTCATAGTAATCCACGGGTTCCCCCTCTTCCCCTTCGGTGACATAAACATGCAGGTAATCGGTATATCCGCTCTGTCCTGCGGTGACGCAGTCCAGCTGGCCTTCTATGGCAACGGACAGGGGCTCGTTTATTGTCAGCCGGGCGGCGCCGGTGACGGCGCTGTCCCCTTGGGCTGCGGCCGTCAGGGTGATATCCACCGTACCCGCCTTAGCAGGGGTGCCGGACAGGATGACTTTGCCGTCCTGGACTTCCCCGTAGATCCCCATATCCGCCGGGGAGACTTCCACGGTGACGTCGGCGTCGTCCTTATTGGTGCCGCTCAATTCATAGGCCAGTTCCCCGCTGTAGGCAATGCCTTTTACCGCCTGCTGCAGGGAATCCTGGGAGACAGCAATCCCCAAAGGAATATGGGTTTCCGACGGCACGCCCAGGTTTTCCGGCTCCTGGGTGCCGTTGATATATTCCGCAGAACCGTTGTTTTCAATCTTGCCGTTTTGGAAACGGCAATTGTCAAACACCGCCGCGCCGTTATTCACAATGGTCTGGGAAAAGCTGCAATTGACAAATGTGACGGTAGCCCCCTCCGGAATGGTAAGGCTCTTGTCCGGCATCCGGAAATCAATGCTCCTTACCGTCACCTGGCTTCCCGCTTCAAAAGAGAAGGCGTCCCCTTGGATATGGTTTCCCAGGGTCCGCACTTTTTCTCCTTCTTCGTCAAAAAAGCTCTTTGTCTGCCATCCCATCAGGGTTTTCACCTGAGCGGGCAGTACGGTGTCCCCAACGCCCGCCATGTTGCAGGCGATCTTTACCACGTCGTTCCCGCCCAAGCTGTAAGCCAGCGCATCGTCCAAATCATAGGGATTGCTGTCGTCAATGACCAGTTCCCCGCCAATGGGCGGCTGGGGCTTTGCAATATTTTCCGGTTCCTGTGTCGTGCCTGTATAGGAGGCCGTACCATGGTTTTCGATGGTCCCGTTTTCAAACACGCAGTTGCGGAATTCCGCCTGCCCGTTATTCACAATCGTAGTATCAAAACTGCAATTCTCAAATGTTACGGTTACCCCTTCGGGGATGGTAACGCTCTTGTCCGGCATCTTGAAACGGATGCTCTGAATAGTGGTTTTGCTTCCCTCTTCCAGGGTAAAGGTAGCACCCTGGATATGATTGCCCAAGGTACGCTGGATCTCGTATTCCTCCGGTTCAAAAAAGTTGCCGGTTTTCCATCCGATGAGGGTAGTCACCTGCTTGGGCAGCACCGTCTGCCCCACCCCCGTGAGATCCACGCCCACCTTAATGGCGGCGCTGTCCCCCAGGCTGTTCTGGATGATGGTATCCAAATTATAGGAATTGTCATCAATGACCAATTCCCCCGCGTTTTTGGGAATCCTTTCCTCTGACACGGCCACTGCGCTTGCATCCGCCGCGTTTCCCGCCTGCTCGCCGGCGTGGGAAACCGGGGTGGACCCCGCAACCAGCATGACGGCGCATGCCACGCTTATGAAGGCTTTCCAGTTTTTCATACGTTTCCTCCTTACTGCTGCGCAATAGTTAGTTTTAGCTAACTATTGCGCGTATTAGTTCTTGCTAACCTTGTGGGCAGTAGGTATTATAGTACAGTATTTTGTATTTGTCAAATTTTCCCTTACTTTTATAATTTCTATTCTGGCAACGGGTTTCCTTTTTCCCATATTGTATATACCATTATTCCTTTTAGAAAAGACTTTTTGTCGATTTCCGTACTGATTATTTTCCCATAGATCCTTTTTGTCTGATCGCCCCCGCCTGACCCGCCAAATATGAGCTTTTTATTTACAAAGGTCCTTTGCTGCGGTTATAATAGAAGTGTAAAATATATCTCAAAAGGTCAACAAATCAGGAGGCCGCTATGTCGTTTTACCGCATCGCAGGAACGGTGGTGGATTACACCCCCGGCTGCGGCATGATGGAGAGGAAAACAGAAAAATACCGCATCCCAAAGGACGGCGCGATTCCAGAGATCACCATTTCCTTTCGGGAGGGGTTCCTGGAATGCAAGCAAAAGGAATATCCCCATCTGGACCGGGAGCGCTGCGAGTACCTTTACGCCGGCATCCAGTTCTATGAGAAGCTGATCCGGCTCCGCCGGGGCTTTATGATCCACGCTTCCGCAGTGGAGGCGGACGGCGGGGCCTATCTCTTTTCCGCGCCCAGCGGTACCGGGAAATCCACCCACGCCGGCCTGTGGGTCCGGTATCTGGGGGCGGACCGGGCGCGTATCATCAATGACGACAAACCCGCCGTCTGCCTGGAAGAAGGCAATTGCTTTGTTTACGGCACCCCCTTCAGCGGAAAGACCGACCTGAATGAAAACAGGCGGGCGCCGCTGCGGGGCGTGGCCATCTTGTGCCGCGGGAAAAACCGCATCCAGCGGCTTTCCCCCTCTCAGGCGCTGTACCCGCTTTTAGATCAGATGGTGCGGCCCAGGCGGGAGGAAGACATGGATAAGCTGCTTACCATGCTGGATTTCACGCTGGCGCATGTGCCGGTGTACCGGCTGTGGGCCGAAAATTCTTTAAAAGCGGCGCAAGTCGCTTATGAAGGAATGAAGGGAGAAATAGGAACATGAAGATACGAAAAGGCTTTCTGTTAAGGGAAGTAGGCGGGGAGCCCGTGGTGGTGACGGTGGGCGAAACCGAAGGGGGATTCCGCGGTATGATCAGCCTGAATTCCACCGGGGCGTTTATTTGGAAATGCCTGGAGCAGGACACCACCCAGGAAGAGGTTCTTGAAAAGATAATAGACGCCTATCCTGTTGACAGGGAAACCGCCGCCAACGACTTGCAGCGAATCCTGTCGGCGCTGCGGGACCATCACATCCTGGAAGAGCCGTGAGCAGGGAGATTCCAGTGTCCTACGGCATTGAAAAGGCGCTGAAAGAACGGGGCAGCGCCGTCATTGTGCCCACCGGGAACAGCATGCGCCCCCTTTTATGGCCGGATCAGGACAGCGTGGCGCTGGAAGCGCGCGCCGCTTATCATATTTTCGATATCGTCTTGTACAAACGGTCCGGCGGGGACTATATCCTCCATCGGATTGTAGGGAAAGACGGAAAGGGTTTTGTGCTGTGCGGGGACAACCAAACCCGCAGGGAATACGGCGTGTCCCCGGAACAGATCCTGGGCGCGGCCAGGGAATGGTTCCATAACGGCAAAACGCGCACGCCGGGGGATCCCCTGATACGGGCTTATGTATTTTTCTGGTGCCGGCTTTTCCCCCTGCGCAGGCCCATTTTTTTCGCCAGGCGCTGTATGGGATGGCTAAAACGGAAAATAACTGGGAAAAGGCGGACGGCGAGGTCATGATGAAGAAAACATATCGGTGGATTTACCGAAACTGTGGCAAAGAACTGCTGTGGGTTATCCTGTTGGGCGCCTCCTCCATCCTTATGGCGGGCGCGTTCCTGGGGCTGGCGGTGGCGGCCAGCTATCTATTGGACGTCATCATCGGCAGTAAGGAAGGCCATCCCTACCTGTGGGGCGGGGTGGTGCTGGGGATCATCCTGCTTCTGGCACTCCTCAATATCCTGAATACCAATATCCGGGCGCGGGCGGGAGGCAGGATCGAAATGCGCCTGCGCAGGAACCTATTTTGCCAGCTTCTTAAAAAACGGTATCCCCAGTTAAAACAGATCCATTCCGGCGAAATCATCAACCGGATGACCAGCGATGTGGAGATCTTAGTAAACACGTTGATTACGCTGGTCCCCTCCGCCCTGTCCATGGCCACCAAACTGGGGGCGGGGCTGGCGCTCCTCTTTCTCATGGAGTGGCGCTTTACCCTCCTGATCCTAGCGGCAGGGGTGGGCGTGGGGCTGGCAAACCGGCTGTTCGGCAAACGGTTCCGGCATCTTCACAAGGAGATCCAGCGCACCAACGGCGTGGTGCGTTCTTTTTTGCAGGAATGCATGGAAAACGTCATCGCTATCAAGTCCTTTTCCAATGAAAGCGCCATTGAATCCAAGCTGGACGACTACCAGCAGGCCAACTATAAAATACGCCTGAAGCGGGTCCGGGTTCTCAATTTGGCCAACACCTCGGTCTATGTCATTTTCACGGTGGGCTATTACGCCGCCATGGTGTGGGGCGGGATCGGCATCGCGCGGGGCGTGTTCACCTTTGGCGCCCTCACGGCGTTTTTGCAGATCATCAACCAGGTCAAAGCCCCTTTCCGCAATATCTCGGGGCTGATCCCCCAATATTTCAGCATGACCGCCTCCGCCGAACGGCTGATGGAGCTGGAAGAGCTTACCGATGAAAAAAAGGAAACTGAGATTCCGGACGTGGATGAATTTTACGAGGGCCTGGAAGCCATTGAAGGGGAGGGCCTTTCTTTCCGGTATCAGGACGACGAGGAGGACGTCCTGGAAAACACGGATTTTTCCATCCCAAAGGGCAAGCTGACGGTTATTTTCGGAAAATCAGGGATCGGGAAAAGTTCGCTGGTAAAGCTCCTGCTGAGCATCGAATCCCCCACCCAGGGGAGCCTTTTCCTGCAAACCGGGCAAGGGCGGGTCCCCATCGACGCCGGGACCCGGCATCTGTTCGCCTACGTGCCCCAGGGCAACCTGATCTTTTCCGGCACTATCCGGGAAAACCTCCTGTTTGGAAGGGCGGACGCCCCTGAGGAGGAGATTAGGCAGGCGGCGCAGGCCGCCTGCGTATGGGAAGATATCTGCGCCATGCCCCAGGGCCTGGACACCCCGCTGGGCGAGCGGGGTTCAGGGATGTCCGAAGGGCAGATCCAGCGCCTGGCCATCGCCCGGGCTATCCTGAGCCGCGCGCCTATCTTATTGTTAGACGAATGCACCTCCGCCCTGGATATCCTCACAGAACGCCTGGTGCTGCAAAACATCCGCAATCTGCGGACCAAAACCATCATCTGTATTTCCCACAGAAACGCTGTGCTGGAATATTGTGACCTGTCGTTGCAAATTAATAGAAAAAAAATCACAAACACATTGTAATCTTACACAGGTCATGGTATAGTAAATACTGTAAATACCCTAGGCTTTTTTCTGGAAATCCCGGGTTATTTATACATAAAAAATACAAATTAAAGGAGGAAAAGATATGTCGAACAATGCGGACTATGTAACTCCTGAAATGAAATTTTGGGAGTTCGAGAAGGTATCCATGAACGATTCCACCGGCTTTGGCGGTATCGACGACGGCGGCGAAGACGAATTCGATTGATGAAAAACAGCGGGGATAGATCATCCCGCTGGGAAAAGGAGCGAAAAAAAGTGACTCAAGCAAGCGAAAATAAATTCCTTTGGAAAAAGCTGACAGCCCTGTTTGTGGCTTTTGT
>CAJFUH010000238.1 GCA_904420155.1 uncultured Clostridia bacterium | reverse complement strand
GTCAAGTTGTTATTCCTGGCTTTCCATGGTTTTCTTGAGCTGGGCGGCACGGTCCGCCGTGATTAAGGCGTCGATCACTTCATCCAAGTTCCCATTGAGGATATCGTCCAGCTTATATAATGTCAGGCCGATGCGGTGATCGGTGAGCCGGCCTTGGGGATAGTTATAGGTGCGGATGCGTTCCGATCGGTCGCCAGTTCCCACTTGGGAACGGCGTTCCTGCGCCACCGCGGCGTCCTGTTCCTGCCGTTTGGCCTCCAGCAGCCTGGATTTCAGAACCCGCATGGCTTTATCCTTGTTTTTATATTGGCTTCTTTCGTCCTGGCACTCTACCACAACCCCGGTGGGGATATGGGTGATCCGGATCGCGGATTCCGTCTTATTAATGTGCTGTCCGCCGGCGCCGCTGGAACGGTATGTGTCAATTTGCAGGTCCGCTGGATTGATATCGATTTCCACGTCTTCCGCTTCAGGCAGTACCGCCACAGTGACGGTTGAGGTATGGATACGTCCCTGGGCTTCGGTTTCCGGCACGCGCTGTACCCGATGTACGCCGCTCTCGTATTTTAGGCGGGAGTACGCCCCTTCTCCGGAAATCATAAAGCTGATTTCCTTGTAGCCCCCCAATTCTGTTTCATTGGCGTTGATAATCTCGACCTTCCATTTTCTTGATTCGCTGTACATGCTGTACATACGGAACAGGGCGGCGGAAAACAAGGCGGCTTCTTCTCCGCCCGCCCCGCCGCGGATCTCCACGATTACATTGCGGTCGTCGTTGGGGTCCTTGGGCAGCAGCAGGATTTTCAGTTCTTCCGCTGTATTTTCCATGGTTTCTTTTGCTTGTTCCAATTCCGCCTCCACCATTTCGCGGAAATCCTTATCCAGCCCGCCTTCCGAGAGCATTTGCCGTGCTTCTTCTTCGCTCTCTTTGGCTTTTTTATATTCCCGGTATTTCTCTACCAGGGGGGTTAGGTTCTTATATTCCTTCATAATCTCTGTGTAGACATCGGGATTGGACACGATGGAAGGATCGTACATCTTCTCATTTAATTCCTCGTAACGGGTCTCAAAAACTTCTAATTTATCAAACATATCAGCACCGCTTTCTTTATCATATATGGTGAATCTTTCCAACACATGCAAAAAAGCAGGTACCGCTACAACTCGTCATTGTTATTTTCTCGAATAATCTTTTTGATATTCTTTTCCGCCTTTACCCGGGGGATCATAATTTCATGTCCACACTTCACGCAGCGCAGTTTAAAATCCATACCGGACCGCAGCACTAAAAACTGCTTGTTTCCGCAGGGGTGCGGTTTTTTCATTTCTAAAATGTCGTCCTTGCGGACATCCATGTCTGGTCCCTCCTTTTCTAAAGATGAATTATTTTTTATTATATCACGGATATAGAAATGCAATCAAGAGATTTTGGCAAAGCGGCTTTTAAGCAAAAAAATACGCCAATTTTTATAATAGATGCGTTAATCACAATCCCTTGTTGCCCCTTTGGAATCAATCATTGTGGCTTTATTTCATTTATTTTACCACACCTTTGTAACAAATTTATATCGTTTCTGTTTCTAGGATATGGAATCCTCCTTATGTATTTCAGGCTTGATCGGCAACCGGCCGCTGTGCCGCCGAAAAAACATAAGAGGCATATTTTGAAAACTATGGAATAAAACCTGCAATACCATACCTTATTCAGCACCTAATAAAAACTTTTGAGAAAAAAGCAGAAATATTGCTTGCAATTTTATGGGGGATATGGTATGATTCATTTGTTAATCTTACGGTTTCAGCGAAAGAGGTGAATAAGAATGAAGGAAAATATCCATCCGAAGTATGAAGAAACCACCATCACTTGCGCTTGTGGCAATGTGATCACTACCGGCTCCACGAAAAAGGATATTCGCGTTGAAATTTGCTCCAAATGCCATCCGTTTTTCACCGGCAAGCAAAAGCTCGTTGATACCGGCGGACGTGTAGACAGATTTAAGAAGCGTTACGGTATGCAGGACAAGAAATAAGATTCGAATCCAGACCCAAAATTCTATGGCGGCGCAAATGTTTGCGCCGCCTGTCATTTTTTACGGAGGTTTTCCGATGACATCCTATCAGACCATTGCGCGCCCCGCCGCTGAGGAATTTGTAGAACGGCGATCCCGGTTCATCGGCACGGTAAGGCCGGTCAAGACGGAAGAAGAGGCGATAGCGTTTATTGAGGAAATGCGGAGCAAATATTGGGACGCCACCCATAACGTATACGCTTACTCTTTAAGGGAAGGGAATATCCGGCGGTATTCCGACGACGGGGAACCCCAGGGAACCGCGGGGGTGCCCACTTTGGACGTATTGCAAAAAAGCGGCGTAACCGACGCGGCGGTAGTAGTAACCCGTTATTTCGGAGGCGTGCTGCTGGGGGCCGGGGGTCTGGTGCGGGCTTATTCCCACGCGGCCAGCCTGGCGTTGCAGGCGGGGACCATCCTCACCATGCAGTTATGTAAAACGGCCAATTTGGTCTGTGATTATAATCAGTATGGTCGGGTATCCGCCCTGATCCCGGAATGCGGCGGCGTGATAGAGGACGCCCAGTTTACCGATTGCGTGGAAATTGCGTTTCACATGGCGGAGGAAAACCTGCCGGCGCTGTCCCGCCGTCTGGCGGACGCCACTTGCGGGCAGGTGGAAGCCCAGGTGACAGGGGAACGCTTTGTGGCGGTATCCGGCGCCTGACAGCAGATGCAGATGGCTGCATCAAAACAGCCAGAAGTTTATATCTGTGGATGAATTTCACTTTTTATCAAATTTTTTTCTAATAAAAGAAGGAATTATTCTTTTTCTGTCGTATAAAATAAAAGACAGAAAATTTTCGGCATACCATTGGGGCGAATAGGAGGCGGCGCGTGATGACGGTTCGGGAACGGACACAGCAGATCGAACGGCAGACCCTTGCCCCCTACGCCTCCTTGTCGCAGCAGACCAGAGGAAGGCAGAGGCCGGAAGAGGAATGCGCCTTGCGCACTTGCTATCAGAGGGACCGGGACCGTATCATCCATTGTAAGGCGTTCCGCCGTTTGAAACAGAAAACGCAGGTGTTTTTGGCCCCGGAAGGGGACCATTACCGCACCCGCCTGACCCATACGTTGGAAGTTACCCAGATCGCCCGCACAGTGGCCAGGGCGCTGCGGGTCAATGAGGATCTGACGGAAGCCGTCGCCCTGGGGCATGATTTGGGACATACACCCTTCGGCCACGCGGGGGAACGGGCCTTGCGGGAAATCTGCCCCTATGGATTTGAACACAACGAGCAGAGCGTGCGGGTGGTGGAACGCCTGGAAAAAGAGGGAAAAGGATTGAACCTCACTTGGGAAGTGCGCGACGGCATCCGCTGCCATACCAGCGGGGCGGAAGCCCAGACGGTGGAAGGGCGCATTGTCCGCATTGCCGACCGGATCGCCTATATCAACCACGATATCGACGACGCCCAGCGGGCGGGGGTGCTCCAGCCGGAGCAGATCCCTGAGGAAGCGACCCGGCTGCTGGGCAGCCGCCGGAGCACGCGGATTCACACGCTGGTTTCCTCCCTGGTGGAAAATAGCCGAGAAGGAAATCTGCAAATGGCCCCGGAGATCCAGAGGGTGTTTCAGGGCCTGCACGAATTTATGTATCAGACGGTTTACCGCAGCCCGTTTGCCAAACAGGAGGAGAAAAAAGTCCCCGGTCTGATAGAACGGTTATACGCTTACTTTTTGGGGCATCCTGAAAAGATGCCGCAGGAAATGCAGCGCATCGCGGAAGAAGAGGATCTTCCCCGGGCGGTGTGCGATTATATCGCGGGGATGACCGACCATTACGCAATTGGATTGTTTGAGGAAATTTTTGTTCCCAAGGCGTGGAGGAGCTGACAACGGTTGTAACCACGCGATTGGAAGGGTTGAATATAGAACGAAAGGAAAGGAGGGGGATAAGCAATGGCCCTGCCGGATAGTTTCATTCAGGAATTAAAAGCCAGGAGCGATATCGTGGATGTGATTTCCAGCTATGTGAATTTGAAGCGCACGGGGCGCAATATGGTGGGGCTGTGCCCCTTCCACGGGGAAAAAACCCCTTCCTTTCACGTCAATGTGGAGAACGCCTATTTCCACTGTTTTGGCTGTGGGGCCGGCGGGGACGTCATCACCTTTATCCGGCGTATTGAAAACCTGGATTACATGGACGCGGTCCGCCTGCTGGCGCAGCGGGCGGGCATGACGGTCCCTACAGAAGGGGTGGACGATAAAACCGCCCGCATCCGGGCGCGCATTTTTGAGGCCAACCGGGAAGCCGCCCGCTTCTTCCACCGGATGTTATATAGCCCGCAGGGGGCGCAGGCCCTTGCTTATTTAAGGGGGCGTGGGCTCAAGGAATCCACTATCAAACATTTTGGCCTGGGCTACGCGCCGCCCGGGCGGTTTGCCTTAGTGGACGCCTTGCGGGAAAAGGGGTTCCGGGACAACGAGCTGGTGACGGCCAACCTGGCCTTTGCCGGGCGGCGGGGCAATGCCGTGGACCGCTTTGTAGACCGGGTGATGTTCCCGATCATTGACCTGCGGGGGAACGTCATCGCGTTCGGCGGGCGCGTCATGGGCGACGGCAAACCCAAATATCTCAATACATCGGACACGCTGGTATTCCGGAAAAGCAACCAGTTGTTTGCGCTGAATTTTGCCAAAAACAGCGGGGAACAGAGGCTCATCCTGGTGGAAGGCTATATGGACGTTATCGCGCTGCACCAGGCTGGGTTTACCAATGCGGTGGCCACGCTGGGCACGGCATTGGCGGTGGACCACGCCCGCCTGATGGCCCGGTATACCAAAGAAGTCATTGTGTCTTACGATTCCGACGCCGCCGGGCAGAAGGCCGCAGACCGCGCCATCCCGATGCTGCGGGACGCGGGGCTGACCGTGCGGGTGCTCGCCATTCCGGGGAGCAAGGATCCCGACGAATATATCCGTTCCTTTGGCGAACAGGGGCCCGCCCGCTTCAAACAGCTTTTGGACGCCACAGGAAACGATGTGGAATACCGGCTGCAAAAAGCCAAGTCCGGCTGCGATTTAACCACAGCGGAAGGGAAAATTGCCTATTTAAACGCCGCGGTTTCGGTCTTAGCCACGTTGGACAGCCGGATGGAACAGGAGATTTATGCGGGACGTCTCAGCGAAGAGGTGGGGATCCAGAAGAGCGCCGTGATGCAGCAGGTGGACAAGCTGTTGCGCAAACGGATGCGCTCCGCACAGACCAGGCAGGTGCGGGAAATTCAGCAAAGCGTATCGGCGCAGAGGGACAGCGTCAATCCCCAGAGGGCGGCCCATTTGCGGGCAGCCCACGCGGAGGAAGCGTTGATCGCCTATGTGATAAACAACCCCGATATGGCAAAGAATATAGGGGAGCAGATGCCCCCGGAAGGCATGGTGACGGATTTTAACCGGCGGGTTTATCAGCTGGTGATGGGCCGGATCCAAGAAGGAAGGCCGGTAGATCTGATGGACCTGTCCCAGGAATTTTCCATGGAGGAGATGGGCCGGATCACCCAGATCCTGTCGTCGGCGCCTCCCACCGGGGATACCTGGGAATCCGCCCAGGAATATATACGGGTTATCCGTTTGGAAAAGGAAACCCTCACGGCGGCGGACATTCCGTCTGCTGGCGTGGAGGATATCAATAAATATTTGGAAACACTCAAAGAGCTCAAGAAATAGGGGGAGTTACTATGGCAGTGCCAGCAACACCGGATAAGAAGACCGTCATTAAGGAATTGATGGAACAGGGGAAAGCAAAAGGACATCTGAGCACCAAAGAGATTTTGGACGCGATCGGAGAACTGGACTTTGAGCCGGAACAGATCGAAAAGTTTTATGATTCCCTGGAGACGTTGGGGGTAGAGATTGTAGAGGATTTTGAAGACATTCCTCTGGACGATATCAATTTTAACGCGTCGGATTCCGCAGAGGAAGCGCCGGCGGCGGAAGGCGTTGCCATCGACGACCCCGTCAAGGTTTATTTAAAAGAGATCGGCCGCGTGCCGCTGCTCACCCCGGAAGAGGAAATCGACCTGGCTATCCGTATCACGGAAGGGGACGAAAAAGCCAAAAAACGGTTGTCGGAAGCCAACCTCCGCCTGGTGGTCAGCATCGCCAAGCGTTATTTGGGACGGGGCATGCAGTTTCTGGACCTGATCCAGGAAGGGAATCTGGGTTTGATCAAGGCGGTGGAAAAATTCGACTATACCAAAGGGTTTAAATTTTCCACATACGCCACCTGGTGGATCCGCCAAGCCATCACCCGCGCCATTGCGGACCAGGCCAGGACGATCCGGATCCCGGTCCACATGGTAGAAACCATCAACAAGGTAAAAAAGGTTTCCAGCCAGCTATTGCACACCAACGGCCACGAGCCTTCCCCGGACGACATTTCCGCAGAGCTGGACATGCCGGTGGATAAGGTGCGTGAGATTATGCGGGTGGCCCAGGAACCGGTTTCCCTGGAAACCCCCATCGGCGAGGAAGAGGACAGCCACCTGGGGGATTTCATCCAGGACGACGACGCGCCCGCGCCGGCGGACGCCGCCTCCCACACGCTGCTCAAGGAACAGCTGGCGGAGGTGCTGGACACCTTGACCCCACGGGAAGAAAAAGTGCTGCGTTTGCGTTTTGGCCTGGAAGACGGCCGTTCCCGCACGCTGGAAGAGGTTGGCAAGGAGTTTAACGTAACCCGCGAACGCATCCGCCAGATTGAAGCCAAAGCGCTGCGCAAACTGCGCCATCCCAGCCGCAGCAAGAAGCTCAAGGATTTCCTGGACTAATGGTTCGGCGGGTGAAAAAGGGAGAGGACGGGGAGGTTTCCCGTGCTACATATCAATAATAAGAGGGGCCCGTCCCGCGGCGGGCGTCCTTTGTGAAAGGAGGCGGCGCCATGCATATGACGTTGGAAGCGGATTACGCGGTACGGATTGTAGAGCGGTTGGCGGAATCAGGGGAACGGATGGACGCCCACAGCATCTCGGAAGACACCAAGGTGCCGCTGAGGTTCGCTCTGAAAATTTTAAGGAAACTGGTGGCGGAACAGCTGGTGAAATCCTTTAAGGGCGCCAAAGGCGGTTACACGCTGGCCAGGGAACCCGGCGAAATCACCCTGCGGCAGGTGATCGAAGCGGTGGAAGGACCCTATGTGATCAACCGCTGTTTGACAGAGGAATATACCTGCTGCCACACCGCCTGCCGGTTCCATAAGATATACGAGGATATTTCCGCCCAGGTGCGCAGCCTTCTGGACCAGGTGACCTTTGCCCAGGAGGAAAGGGAGGATTCTTGCCATGGTGATGGCGAGAAATAAGGGGTCTTTTTTGAACTCCAGTCTTGCTTTTTAAAAAAGGAAAAGCTATATTTCCCCAAACGGGAGGATTCTTCTAAAAAAAATAAAATAGATTACCGGTTTCTTTGAATCTGTTTTTTCTTTCCCTTGCTGCGATTTGTTTTTATCATTCTTAAAAAACTTTTGCATGATCCGTATAAATAAAAGGGATGGAATCCAAGAATGTAAATAGGGAGACAGGGGTTTCCTTATCTGCCTCAAAACATAGACGCCTTTTTAAACAGGGGGAAAAACAGAAAAAAGGGTTCGTTGCATATCTTTTTCTGCAACGAACCCTTTGTTTTGTTGTACAAAAAAGTAGTTAGAACTTGACAACTTGAATTTTTTGTAATAAAATAATATACTGCATCATAATGGAAACATATACCCTATCCGCTATCCATAATACCATTATTTTACTAAAAAAGCAAGGGTATGGAAAACTTTTTTATGATGTGCAAACCGTGAGCGTTTAAGCAGTCGTTTTTCGCTTTGGACGGCCGTAACCGCGGCAAATAGATGAATGGAGTGATTGAGCCTATGGTGAACGTCAAACCGGTGCATTTGGGAGAAAACGTCGACAGAATGAGTTTTGCCCATATCGATGAAGTTTTGGAAATGCCCAACCTCATCGAAGTGCAGAAGAATTCCTATCAATGGTTTCTAGATGAAGGCCTTCGGGAAGTCTTCAAAGATGTTTCGGGAATTACAGATTACACCGGCAACCTTGTACTGGACTTTGTAAACTACAAGCTGGACATTGACAAGCCAAATTACAGTGTGGCGGAATGCAAAGAGCGGGACGCCACCTACTCCGCGGCCCTTCGCGTGACGGCCCGTCTGCTGAATAAAGAGAGCGGCGAGATCAAGGAATCGGAAGTCTTCATGGGGGATTTCCCTTTGATGACGGAAAGCGGCACCTTTGTCATCAATGGCGCGGAACGCGTCATTGTTTCCCAGCTGGTCCGTTCCCCGGGCGTCTATTATAAGATGGAATATGACAAGACCGGTAAGCAGCTGTTCAGCTCCACGGTGATTCCCAACCGCGGCGCATGGCTGGAATATGAAAACGACGCCAACGACGTTTTCTATGTCCGCATCGATAAAAACCGCAAGATCCCGATCACCTGCTTTATCCGCGCTTTGGGATTAGGTACCGACGAGGAACTGCTGGATTACTTCGGCGACGACGACCGGATCCGCGCTACCATCGAAAAGGATCCCTGTAAGACCACCGAAGAAGCCCTGCTGGAAGTGTACCGCAAGCTGCGCCCCAGCGAGCCGCCCACGGTAGAAAGCTCCCAGTCCCATATCAACGCGTTATTCTTTGATGCCAGACGCTATGACCTATCCCGCGTCGGGCGTTATAAATACAATAAAAAGCTTGGCATCTCCAACCGCCTGGCTGGGCATCAGCTGGCGGAGCCCATCGCCAACCCCCTCACCGGGGAACTGATGGCAGAGGCCGGGGAAGTGCTTTCCCGGGATAAGGCCATGGAGATCGAGGACGCCGGCGTTTCCGTCGCCTATGTCACGGTGGAAAACATGGAAAAGCCGGTGAAGGTGATTTCCAACGGCATGGTGGAGATCAATAAGTTCCTGAACTTTGACGCGCATGCGGAATGTGAGGTCAAAGAGCGGGTGCGTTTCAGCGTGCTGTGTGACATCCTGGACACCTGTTCCACCGACGAGGAAATCAAAGAGGCCATCCGGCTGCGCATGGATGAGCTGATTCCGAAACACATCATTGTAGACGATATTTTTGCGTCGATCAACTATATGAACTGCCTGGCCTGCGGCGTGGGTACCACCGACGATATTGACCACTTGGGCAACCGCCGGATCCGCTGCGTGGGCGAACTGCTGCAAAACCAGTTCCGCATTGGTTTCTCCCGCCTGGAGCGCGTGATCCGGGAGCGCATGACCCTACAGGCCCAGGATCTGGAAGTGCTCACCCCGCACACCCTTATCAATATCCGTCCCGTGGTGGCGGCGATCAAGGAATTTTTCGGATCCTCCCCGCTGTCCCAGTTTATGGATCAGACCAATCCCTTAGCGGAATTGACCCACAAACGGCGTCTGTCTGCATTGGGTCCCGGCGGTCTGTCCCGTGACCGCGCCGGATTCGAGGTGCGCGACGTACACTACAGCCACTACGGCCGCATGTGCCCCATTGAGACCCCGGAAGGTCCCAACATCGGATTGATCTCTTACCTGGCGACTTTCGCCCGGATCAATGAATACGGCTTTATTGAAGCGCCGTTCCGCAAGATCGACAAAGAGACCGGTATCGTGACCAAAGAAGTGCACTACATGACCGCCGATCAGGAGGACGATTTCATTGTGGCCCAGGCCAACGAACCTCTGGACGAGAACGGACGATTTGTCCACGCCAAGGTAAACGGCCGTTTCCGCGACGAGTTTGTGGAAGTGGAGGCCAGCCGCGCCGACTTTATGGACGTATCTCCCCGGATGGTAGTTTCCGTGGCTACCTCTATGATCCCCTTCCTGGAAAACGACGACGCCAACCGCGCCTTGATGGGATCCAACATGCAGCGGCAGGCTGTGCCGCTGCTCAAGACCGAGGCTCCCATTGTGGGTACCGGTATGGAATACAAGGCGGGCGTGGACTCCGGCGTGTGCGTACTGGCCAAAGAGGCGGGTACCGTGGTCAGCGTCAGCGCCGACCTTGTGAAACTCAAGCATGATAATACTGGGGAGACGGTCTCTTACCCCATTATCAAGTTTATGCGTTCCAACCAGGGAACTTGCATCAATCAGGTGCCTGTGGTATCCGTAGGGCAGCATGTGGAGAAACACGCGGTTCTGGCCGACGGCCCCGCCACCTGCAACGGCGAGATCTCTTTGGGTAAAAACGCCCTGATCGGCTTTATGACCTGGGAAGGTTATAACTACGAGGACGCCGTTCTCATCAATGAAAAAATCGTGCGTGACGATGTTTACACATCGATTCACATTGAAGAATATGAAACCGAAGCCCGCGATACCAAATTAGGGCCGGAGGAGATCACCCGGGATATCCCCAACGTCAACGAAGATCTGCTCAAGGATCTGGACGAAAACGGCATCATCCACGTGGGTGCGGAAGTACACGCCGGCGATATCCTGGTGGGTAAAGTAACGCCCAAGGGAGAAACCGAGCTGACTGCGGAAGAGCGCCTGCTGCGCGCTATCTTCGGCGAGAAGGCCCGCGAGGTGAGGGATACCTCCCTGCGCGTGCCCCATGGCGAATCCGGCATTGTGGTGGACGTCAAAGTGTTCACCCGGGAAAACGGCAACGACGAATTGCAGCCCGGCGTCAACAAAGTGGTACGCTGCTATCTGGCCCAGAAGAGAAAGATTTCCGTGGGCGATAAGATGGCGGGCCGCCATGGTAACAAGGGCGTTGTGTCCCGCATCCTTCCTCAGGAAGATATGCCCTTCCTGCCGGACGGCACCCCGCTGGATATCGTTTTGAACCCCTTGGGCGTGCCTTCCCGTATGAATATCGGGCAGGTGTTGGAAGTGCATCTGGGATATGCCGCCAAGGCCCTGGGCTGGAAGATTATGACCCCTGTTTTCGACGGCGCCCATGAAGACGATATCGTGGAATGCTTCAAGATGGCCGGATACCGGGAGGACGGCAAGACCATCCTGAAAGACGGCCGCACCGGCGAATACTTTGATAACCCCGTCACCGTGGGATATATGTATTATCTCAAGCTGCATCACCTGGTAGACGATAAGATCCACGCCCGTTCCACCGGTCCTTACTCCCTGGTAACCCAGCAGCCTCTGGGCGGTAAAGCCCAGTTCGGCGGCCAGCGTTTCGGGGAAATGGAAGTTTGGGCCCTGGAAGCTTACGGCGCCGCTTATACCCTGCAAGAGATTCTGACGGTGAAGTCGGACGACGTGGTGGGCCGTGTGAAGACCTACGAGGCCATTGTCAAGGGCCAGAATATTCCCAAGCCGGGTATTCCGGAATCCTTTAAGGTTCTCATTAAGGAACTGCAATCCTTGGGTCTGGACGTCAAGGTGTTGGATAAGGATAACGAAGAAATCGATCTCAAGCAAAACTTTGACGATGACGACGATATGGGTCTCACCGCAGTGGACGACACCAATCTGGAGGAACCGGAAGTCATGACCAGCATGGATGGGTTCTCTTTGGAGGACGATCCGGACGACAACAATATGTTTGACGAGGCCAGCTTCTTCGAGGAAGAACCCAACGACGAAGAACTGGATTTTGATTCACTAGCCAATGAAGAGCTGGATTAACAGGAGGGGGCTGAACTATGGAGTTTAACGTATTTGAATCAATTAAAATCGGACTTGCCTCTCCGGACAAGATCAGAGAATGGTCCCACGGCGAGGTCAAGAAGCCGGAAACGATCAATTACCGTACCCTGAAGCCGGAGCGCGACGGCCTGTTTTGCGAGCGTATTTTTGGGCCGCAGAAGGACTGGGAATGCCACTGCGGCAAGTACAAGAGAATCCGCTATAAAGGGAAAATCTGCGACCGCTGCGGCGTAGAAGTCACCCGCTCCAAGGTGCGCCGGGAACGTATGGGCCACATTGAACTGGCCGCCCCGGTTTCCCATATCTGGTATTTTAAGGGCATCCCTTCCCGGATGGGCCTGATTCTGGATATCTCCCCCCGTATGTTGGAAAAGGTTCTGTATTTTGCCATGTATATCGTCACCGACCCGGGTTCCGCCCGGGAGCTGACAAAAATGCAGTTCCTCAACGAGAAAGAATACCGCGATATGCGGGAAAAATATGAAGACGACTTTGAGGCCAGCATGGGCGCTGAAGCCATCAAGAAGCTCTTGGAGGATATCGACCTGGATCAGCTGTCCAAGGAGCTCAAGGATGAGCTGGCCACCGCCTCGGGACAAAAGCGCGTCCGGATCCTCAAGCGCCTGGAAGTGGTAGAAGCTTTCCGCATTTCCGGCAATCGCCCGGAATGGATGATTCTGGACGTGGTTCCGGTGATCCCGCCGGATATCCGACCCATGGTGCAGTTGGACGGCGGCCGTTTCGCCACCTCCGACCTCAACGATTTGTACCGCCGCGTGATCAATCGTAACAATCGTCTGAAACGCCTGCTGGAGCTGGGCGCTCCCGATATCATTGTGCGCAACGAAAAGCGCATGCTGCAAGAGGCTGTGGACGCCTTGATCGACAACGGCAGACGCGGCCGCCCGGTGACCGGTCCCAACAACCGTCCGCTGAAATCCCTGTCCGATATGCTC
>CAJFUH010000237.1 GCA_904420155.1 uncultured Clostridia bacterium | reverse complement strand
TAAATCAAGGCCTTTTCAGAGAAAGCCTAAGGCGCGGTGTGCCCGCCGCAGGCGTGAAAAGGTGGACGAAACTTTTACGTTTCGGCGGGGGGCCTGTTTTTTCTCAAGAAAGCTCAGGGCGCGACGTACCCGCCGTAGGCGCGCGACGTGCCCCGCCTCAGGACGGGCGTTACTCCCCAAACAGTTCCTTGATCTTATCAAAAAAGCCTTTACGTTTCTGGTAATTCTTTTCTTCCGCCTGCTGATCAAATTCCCGCAGGATTTCTTTCTGGCGGGCGGATAAGTTCTTGGGTACTTCAATGGTAACCCGGACAAACTGGTCCCCCCGGCCGCGCCCGTTGAGATGGGGCACGCCTTTGCCCTTTAGCTTAAAGACGTCGCCGGGCTGGGTACCCTCGTGCACCGCATAAGCCACTTTGCCGTCCAAGGTGGGTACGGTCACTTCCGCACCCAAAGCCGCCTGGGTAAAAGTCAAAGGCATCTCGCACCAGATGTCGTCCCCTCTGCGCTCAAAAATAGCATGGGGGCGCACATTGACATAGACGTGCAGGTCGCCGGCGGGACCGCCGTTGATCCCCGCGTTGCCATGCCTGGGGACGTTGAGCACCTGGTCGTCATTGATACCCGCAGGGATGGTAACCTCCACGGTTTTGCTGGCGCGAACCCGCCCGTTGCCCGAACAGGCCTTGCAGGGGTTCTCGATGATGCGCCCGGTACCGCCGCAGCGGTCGCAGGTGCGGGAGGTCTGCATGACGCCGAATGGCGTGCGCTGGTTGATATGCACCTGCCCGGAGCCGTTACAGGTGGGGCAGGTTTTCGGGGAAGTGCCCTTCTGGGCGCCGGTGCCGCCGCACTCTTTACAGGTGTCGATATTCTGGTAAGTAACCTTCTTGGTACATCCCTTTGCGGCTTCCTCAAAGGAGATGGTGAGCACGGCTTCCGTATCCGCGCCCCGCCGGGGCGCATTGGGATTCTGGCGGCGCCCTCCGCCAAAGCCCCCGCCAAAGAAGCTGGAGAAGATATCCCCCAGGTCAATATCCTGGCCAAAGGGGCTGCCTCCGCCCGCTGCACCCGCGCCGTAATTGGGATCCACGCCCGCATGGCCAAATTGATCGTAACGCGCGCGCTTATCCCGGTCGGAAAGCACTTCGTAAGCTTCGTTGACCTCTTTGAACTTGGCCTCGGCCTCTTTATCACCGGGATTTAGATCCGGGTGATATTTTTTTGCTAATTTTCGATATGCTTTTTTGATTTCGTCCTCCGAAGCATTTTTCGGAACACCCATTACCTCATAAAAATCCCGTTTGTCCGCCAAAATCATTCACTCCTATTAACCTGCACAAGAGGAGGACATACGTCCTCCTCCCGCGGTTAAAAATCCATTCTCTCTATGTTACGAGAGATTATTTATTTTGATCGTCTACATCCTTATATTCAGCGTCGTACACGTTCCCGCCCGGCTGAGAAGCGTTGGGATCCGCGCCGGGGGCCTGCTGTCCGGGAGCTCCCTGTTGGGGGGCCGCCTGCTGGTACAGCTTGCCGGATACGTCGTACACGGTCTTTTGCAGATCTTCTGTGCCAGTTTTGATCAAACCGGCGTCGTCCTTGGTGACGGCTTCTCTCAAAGCGGCAACCTTTTTGTTGATCTGGTCTTTATCCTCATTGCTGATCTTGTCGCCGTTTTCGCTGATCAGCTTCTCGGCGGCATAGCACAGGTTTTCGGCTTCATTTTTCAGTTCTACCGCTTCGCGGCGCTTCTTATCTTCCTCAGCGAAACGCTCCGCGTCCTTGACGGCCTTGTCGATGTCCTCTTTGGACATGTTGGAGCTGGAAGTGATGGTGATATGCTGTTCCTTGCCGGTGCCCAGATCTTTAGCGGACACGTTTACGATGCCGTTGGCGTCAATATCGAAAGTAACTTCAATTTGCGGGGTACCGCGGCGCGCGGGAGCGATACCGTCCAGCTTGAACAGGCCCAGCTGCTTGTTATCCCGGGCGAACTCGCGCTCGCCTTGCAGCACGTTGACTTCCACCTGGGTCTGGTTGTCGGCCGCGGTGGAGAAGATCTGGCTCTTCTTGGTGGGGATGGTGGTGTTGCGCTCAATGACCTTGGTCATAACGCCGCCCATGGTTTCAACGCCCAAAGACAGGGGAGTGACGTCCAGCAGCAGCAGGCCTTCCACTTCGCCGCCCAGAACGCCGGCCTGGATGGCGGCGCCGATGGCTACGCACTCGTCGGGGTTGATGCCCTTGAAAGGATCTTTCCCAATGAAGTTCTTTACCGCTTCCTGGACAGCCGGGATACGGGAGGAGCCGCCCACCATCAGGACCTTGTTGATTTCGCCGATGGATAAGCCGGAATCCTGCAACGCTTGACGAACCGGGCCCATGGTCTTTTCCACCAGGTCGGCGGTCAGTTCGTTGAATTTGGCGCGGGTCAAGGTGAGATCCAAATGTTTGGGGCCGGTGGCGTCCGCTGTGATAAAGGGCAGGTTGATGTTGGTGGAAGCGATGCCGGACAGGTCGATCTTGGCCTTTTCAGCGGCTTCTTTCAAACGCTGCATGGCCATCTTGTCGTTTTGCAGGTCAATGCCGTTTTCCATTTTAAAGGTGCTGACCATCCAGTCGATGATGCGCTGGTCGAAGTCGTCGCCGCCCAAACGGTTGTTGCCGGCGGTAGCCAGAACTTCCTGCACGCCGTCGCCCATCTCAATGATGGAAACGTCGAAGGTACCGCCGCCCAGGTCGTATACCATGACCTTCTGGTCGTCTTCCTTGTCGATACCGTAGGACAGCGCCGCGGCGGTGGGTTCGTTGATGATACGTTTTACTTCCAGCCCGGCGATCTTTCCGGCGTCCTTGGTGGCCTGGCGCTGGGCGTCGGTGAAGTAAGCGGGGACGGTGATAACCGCCTGGGTGACGGTTTCGCCCAGATAAGCTTCCGCGTCGGTCTTGAGCTTGCTGAGGATCATAGCGGAGATCTCTTGAGGGGTGTAGGACTTGCCGTCAATGGTTACTTTATAGTTGGATCCCATCTCCCTCTTGATGGAAGAAACCGTGCGGTCCGGATTGGTGATGGCCTGGCGCTTTGCCACCTGGCCTACCATGCGCTCGCCGGTTTTAGAAAAAGCCACCACAGAAGGGGTAGTTCTTCCGCCTTCCGCGTTTGGGATGACGACGGGCTCGCCGCCCTCAATAACAGCAACACAGGAATTGGTTGTACCTAAATCGATACCAATGGTCTTTGACATACTAAAAACCCCCATTTAATGAAATCATTCAGTTCTATAAAAATTATTTTCTTGGGTTGACAAACATGTAAAAGATTTAATTAGCGACTTTTACCATGGCGTGGCGGATCACCTTTTCGCCCAGGAGATACCCCTTTTGGAATACCTCTACGATGGTATTGTCAGCTACGGTCTCGTCGTCCACGTGGGCCACCGCGTTGTGCAGGTTGGGGTCGAATTCCTCGCCGGCTTTGCCGATGGCCGTCACGCCTAGTTTTGTCAAGGCGTCCTGGAACTGCTTATTGACCAATTCCAGGCCTTTCTGATATTCTTCCGTAGCGCCGTCCTGGGCCTTGACGGCGTATTCCAGGCTGTCCGCGATGGGAAGGATAGCCGCCACCGCGTCTGCGGTAGCGTCGGCATAAATCGCCCTTTTTTCCCGTTCCGTGCGTTTACGGAAGTTCTCATATTCCGCTGCGGTGCGCAGCAAAATATCCTTTTGCTTTTTCAGTTCTTCTTTCATTTGATCCAGTTCTTTGCAGACGGTTTCCTCCGCTTCCCTGGATTCTTCTTGGGGCTCCGCTTGGTTTTCCGGCGAATCCTGCTGTACCGCCTCTTTTTGTTCGTCGTTTACAGCTTCGTTTTCCGGAGCTTTCTTTTCTTTTTCTTTGTTCTTGCTCAAGTCGATTCTCCTTTCGGATGCTGCTCCGCGGAAAAGGCGCGGGAGCCAAAATTCACCCATTCAATCGGTTCCCGAAAAGAACCATTTATTCCATATCCATAATCTCATTCAACAGTGTCCCCACCGCTGAGGCAAGATATTCCAATTTTGGAATCATTTTTGCGTAGTCCATGCGGGTTGGGCCAATGATGCCAATGGCCCCGGCGGTTTTCCCGCCCATAGAGTACCTGGTCACCACGATGCTGGAGTCGTAAAGTTCCGGCCGCTCGCTTTCCGGGCCCACAAACACCTTTGTACCGTTGGAAGCCCCCTCCAAAAAGTGGAGCAGCTGCTCCCGGCGGTTGAGGAACTCCATCAGGCGGCGGGCGTTATCCATGCCGAATTCCGGCAGGAACAGCAGGTTATACTGTCCTTCTAACCGGACGTCGGTCTCCCGGACTTCCCGGGCCGCTTCCAGGACGGCGATCAGCGCGGAGGGCAGCAGCATGGCCATATCCCCCAGGGAGGCCGCCAGCGTCTGGATATAGGCGGGCGTAATGCTCGCCACGGGGATTCCCGCGATTTTTTCGTTCAGAAGCTTGTGAAACACCCGAAGGATATCCGGCGACAGATCGTAATCGCACCGGAAAATCTTATTTTTCAGCATACCGGAGGAGGTCAGCAGGACCACCATAGCGGTACGCCGGCCTGTCTGTACAAACTGCAAATGCCGCACCGTGGCTTCCCCATCGGAAGGCGTAGTGCTGACGGCGGCGTAACGGGTCAATTCCGCCAGGATCTGGGAGGCGTCCTCCAACAGATGTTCCGGGTCGTCCGCCGAAGCGGACAGGCTTCCGTCAATAAAGCGCTGCTCCTCTTCGCTGATTGGTTTCTGTTCCATCAGCTTATCGATATACAGCCGGTATCCGGCGTGAGAAGGTATCCGCCCTGCGGAAGTGTGAGGCTGTTCCAAGAGCCCCATTTCTGCGAGATCCGCCATCTCATTGCGTATCGTGGCTGAGGATACGGAACAATCCAGCGCCTCGCAAAGAGCCTTGGACCCTACCGGTTCCCCGGTTTTTACGTAGGTCTCCACGATGGCCGCCAATATTTTTAGCTTTCGTTCACTGATATCCATATCACTCACCTCGAGTTTTGGGAGAGTTAGCACTCTAAAAGCAAGAGTGCTAAACTATCTATAATTTACCATTGCGGCCAGGAAAAGTCAATATTTCATTTGTAAACTAATTATGAAATCCCATGCCGGCAGGAAAAAGCGGGGATGTCCCACAGCCTGTTGGGACAAAAAACGCCTATAATCGCAAAGGCTGCCGCAATTCTTCACGAATTGCGGCAGCCCTGAAAGAGGAGATTTCGGTGATTGACAGAATCACCACAGCCTGTCGGAAAAGGCAATGGCTTTTAGCGAATTACACAAGTCAGGAGACGGTTGGGAACCCCTCGCTAGGGTTCCCCACGGGCAAACCGTCCCCCGGACGGTTTGCCCTCCCCTCCTGAGCTTTTTGGAATCTTGAGGATTTCGCCCATTGCGATGGGCGAGGAAGGGCTCCGCCCCTCCACCCCGCCACCTTTGAAAAGGTGGACGAAACTT
>CAJFUH010000236.1 GCA_904420155.1 uncultured Clostridia bacterium | reverse complement strand
TTTTCTGTACTGGTGATAGAACGAATGGCGGAAATGTATTGTTTTCCGGTGTCGGGGTTGGTTTTCAGCTCATATTCCATATACTTGGCAGGAGAGGGCGCTGTATTGCCGGTCTCATCGGAGAAATATTCGTCAGCCGGGGAGAGGTATCCCACCCGCAACAAAACGGAATCCCCGGAACGCCGTTCGCTCTCCGTATAAGGCGTATAGCTGCTCTGGCTGCTGTACGGCGCTACATGAAACTGATTATCCGTGTTATCAAAGGTAAAGAAAGTCTCCTGTTTCGGATTAGCCGGCTGCAAGACGCAATCCGGGCCGAACAGCTCCTGGCACGCAGCGGTGACGTCCCCTAGAGGTACCAGGCTTCTGCCCTCCGCGTCATAGGAAGTATAACTTTCCGCCCCATTTTGCAGGATGGCGTACCACAAGCTGGCCGTCATGACCATATCCGGGTCTGCGGAATCGATGGTTTCAAAGGGAGCCGGATCCTGCATCACCACCGGCGTTAAAAAATTATCGTATTCCCGTAGCTTGCTGTCGTTGTTGAGCCCTCGGAAAATGGCCTGTCCAATGCTGACCGCTAAAAACACCACGCCTACCAAAGCCAACGCCAGCACTGCTATCCCCACGGGGATTCCATAGCGCCGCCGTCTATGGCGCGGCCGGGCCGCCGCCAGCACCACTTCTCCCAGATGTTCCGCTTCCTCTTTGTCCAGAATCGGTTCTTCCTCTTCCGGCAGATCCTCCTGGGAAAGGATCTCTCCTCCCGTCACCAGGTCCTTGTCCGGATCGGGGTCCACCGGCTCCTCCGGGCCGCCATAGGCCTGCTCATCAATGACCACCTCTTCCGCCTGTTGGTCCAACAAAAAGCGTTTCCTACCGGAATCTTCCTCTAGGGTTTCCTCTGGAAGAGGCGTTGCTCCCTCCATCGGCGTCTTCTCATCTTCTTCCCGGTAGTCCATGGAAAAAGCCAGGGAATCCCCGGTTTCTTCCTCGGTTTCCGGTACGGAGAGCACGTGCTCCCGGTAATCCGCACGGTACTCCGATACCACGCCTGATCCGTTGGATTTTCTGCGTTTCTTGGCACCCATTGTGTTTCTCCCTTTATCTGATTTGTCCGTCTCCCTGGATAATAAACTTCATGGAGGTCAATTCGTTAATTCCCATAGGCCCTCTGGCGTGCAGCTTTTGGGTGGAAATGCCAATTTCCGCGCCCAAACCGAATTCCCCGCCGTCGGTAAAGCGGGTGGAAGCGTTGACGTAAACCGCCGCGCTGTCCACCTGGGAAGTAAAGGCCCGGGCCGCCGCGTAATTTTCCGTGACAATACACTCGCTGTGCCCGCTGGAATAACGGGCAATATGCTGGAGCGCCTCGTCCAGGGAATCTACCACTTTTACCGCCAGGATATAATCCAGAAACTCTTTCGACCAATCCTCTTGTGTAGCGGGAATCACGCTGTCTCCCAGGATGGCGCGGGTCTTCTCACAGCCCCGTAGCTGGACCTGCTTCTCATCCAGGCGCTTTTTGATCTTGGGCAGGGCCTGTTTGGCCACGTCCTGATGGATCAGGATGGTTTCGATAGCGTTGCACACAGAAGGCCTGGAGGTCTTGGCGTTGTAGATAATTTCCGCCGCCATATCCAGGTCGGCGTCTTTGTCCACATAGACATGGCAGTTGCCCACCCCGGTTTCAATCACCGGCACATGCGCCTGCTCCACCACGGCGCGGATCAATCCTGCGCCGCCCCGGGGAATCAGCACGTCCAAATAATCGGTGAGGTTCATCAGGTCAATGGAGGACTGTCGGGTGGTATCCTGCACCAGCTGGATGCTGTCCACCGGAATATCCGTCTGGGCCAACGCGTCCCGCATCACCTGGGCAATACAGGTATTGGAATGGATGGCTTCTTTCCCGCCCCGCAGGATCACCGCGTTTCCAGATTTCAGGCACAAGGCCGCGGCGTCTGCCGTCACGTTAGGGCGCGCCTCATAGATAATGCCGATTACCCCTAAAGGAACCCGTACTTTGGTAATGGAAAGGCCGTTGGGACGCACGCTCCCTTCCAGCACCTGCCCAATGGGATCGGGCAGCGCCTTGACCTGGCGCACGCCGTTTGCCATCCCCTGTATACGCTGTTCCGTCAGGGCAAGGCGGTCCAGCAGGGCGGCGGTCAATCCATTTTTTTCTCCCTGCTCTAAGTCTATCCGGTTGGCTTCCAAAATTTTGTCGCAATCACGTACCAGCGCCTGGGCAATCGCTTCCAAAGCCACATCCTTTTGCGAACCGGCTACCGCCAGCTTTCTGGCCGCTTCCTTTGCCCGCGCACCCATCTGTTCCATTGCTGTCATGTGGTTCACCCCTATCCTTTCTTGCTTCAAAATATGATAATTCTTATGATGTTATGTAAAAAGATGCCTTTGTTTTCCTTTCCGGCGGCCCGGGCTTTTCCCCGTTCCCCTTTATTTCGCCCGGAACCGGGTGCCGATGTCCTTGCCTGCCAGGAGGTCATAAAGCGCCGCTGGGTCGCTGCCGTTCATGACATAGCAGTCGATCCCCGCTTCTATCGCCACCACCGCCGCGGAAATTTTGGTGCTCATACCGCCGGTGCCCCGGTTGGATCCGCTGCCCCCCGCCATCCTGCGGATATCCTCGTCAATATATCGCACCTCCGGGATACGCTTGGCGCCCGGGTTCTTGCGGGGATCGGAATCGTAAAGCCCGTCGATATCGGTGAGGATGACCAGGGCGTCGGCTTCCGCGATATCCGCCACGATGGCGGACAGGGTGTCGTTGTCCCCAAAGTTGGAGCCTTCCAACTCATCGATAGCCACGGTGTCGTTTTCATTGACCACCGGGATAATGCCCATGGCCAGAAGTTCCTGGAACGTATTGATAACGTTCTGTTTGGAATGGTCATTGATCATAATATCCCTGGTCAACAGGATCTGGGCTACGGTATGGTTGTATTCCCCGAACATCTTGTCGTAAATAAACATCAGTTCGCATTGGCCTACCGCCGCCACCGCCTGTTTCCGGCTGGTCTCCTTGGGGCGTTCCGGCAATCCCAGCTTGCCCACTCCCACACCGATGGCGCCGGAACTTACCAAAATGATCTCTTTTCCGGAATTCTGCAAATCACTGAGCACCTTGCACAGGGATTCGATCCGATGAAGATTTAGTTTTCCATTTTCATAGGTCAACGTGGACGTCCCCACCTTGACCACAAGCCGCTTTGCTTCCATATTCGACCTCTTCATTGTATCTGATTTACTAGCCCGGGGAATGGGGAACCCCTCGCTAGGGTTCCCCACGGCCAAACAATCCACCGGATTGTTTGGCCTCCCCTCCTGAGCTTTTTGGTTTCTGGGGAATTTCGTCCTCTGCGGAGGACGACCCGGGGGCTCCGCCCCCAAGATCCCCGCCGCCTTTTGAAAAAGGCGGGCGAAAACTTTACGTTTCATCGCGGGCGGTCAAGTTCTTTTCAGGAAAAGCCTGGAGCGCAATGTACCCGCCGTAGGCGCGCGACGTGTCCTACTGGGGCCGGCCGGTAATGCTTTGATAATACGCTTCCTGATCCGACGGGCCCACCACCGACACGGACAGCCGGCTGAGGTCCAGCAGCTCCCGGGCCGTCTGGTTCACCAGTTCCCAGGTAACCGCGTTGATCTGCGCCAATAAATCATCCTCTGATTCCACCCGGTTGCGCAGGATTTCGCTGCGGCCCATACGGCCCGCCCGTGCGGAAGTACTCTCCGTACCCATCACCAGGTTGGATTTCAGCTGTTCCCTGGCCCTGAGGAATTCCTTTTCCGTGACCCCTTCCCGCTGTAACTGGCTGAGCACGCCCAAAATTTCTTCACATGCCCTGCGGTCCGCGCCGGGGCTTACCGCCGTCTGGACTTCCAGAAGCCCTCCCGTCTGATAGGAAGCCACCCCGCTGGAAATGGAGTAGGCAAGGCCCAGCTCTTCCCGGATCTTTTGGAATAGCCGGGAGGAGGAACTCCCTCCTAAAATCATATGGAGGATACTCAAGGCGTGCCGCCTGTCGTCCCATATACTGATCCCGGGCAGCCCCAAACAGAGATGGGTCTGTTCCTGCTTGCTGTTCTCAAAGGCGCAGGACTGGATATAGGAAACGGGGGTTTCCTCCGGCTGCGCCTTGCTCCGCGCAATCCCGCCGAACCGGCTGTCCACCTGCTGTAAAAAGGCGTCCCGGTCAAACCGGCCGCAGATGGCCACTACCACTTGGTCCGGCGCATAATGCTGGGCATGGTAGGCAAACATGTCCTTTTGTCCCAGCCGTTCTAAGGTTTGCCGGGTTCCCAGGATGGGCATACCCAGCGGGGAATCCCGCCAGATATGGCGGTACAGGTTCTCCGCCACCCGGTCTTCCGGCTGGTCTTCGCTCATGCTGATCTCTTCCGCCACCACGCTTTTTTCCAGTTCCAGATCCTTGGGGTCAAAACGGGGGTTCACTACCATATCCGACACAATGTCAAACGCCTGCCCTATGTGTTCTTCCAGGGCCCGGGCGTAAAAACACGTAAAATCGCTGGTGGTATAGGCGTTCGTCTGGCCGCCGATACTGTCCATTTCCTCAGAAATTTGCTGAGAGGTGCGGGTGGCGGTGCCTTTGAACACCATATGCTCCATAAAATGGGAAATGCCGTTGTTCTCCTTATTTTCATAGACCGGGCCGCTCTTGACCCATACGCCGAAACTGGCGCTGCGGGCATGGTCCTGCCAATCCAGCAAAACCCGCAGCCCGTTTGGCAATATCACTTTCTCCATACAAGTCCTTTCGTAAAACGTATCTGTCGTGGTTTCTTATAACTTTCGGATCAAATCCCGTACCTTTTCCCGGTTTTGCAAACTGGCCTCCGGGTTGTTATATTCCACCTTTAGGATATAGGTTTCCGAGGCGGCCAAGAGCATCTGATAAATCATCGCTTTTTTGCTCAGATTTCCGGGATCCGGCTTTTCCCATCCCGCGCCGCGGAAAAAAGCCTCCCGGGAAATATACAGGCTCAGGAAATCGTAATCCGGGTCCCCATACAGGGCCCTGTCCCCGTCGATGACGGCGGCAAGCTGAAACCCGTCCCCATCCGGCCTGGGCTGTACCAGGAGATTCCCATCCCACAGGTCCATATGGACAAAACAAGGCTGCTGAACCTCTTCCCAAAGGGCGCGGTATTTCCCAAGGATCTCCATCATCTGACGTGTCTCCCCTTCTGGAAACAGCCCATAAGGCTGGCTCGCCTGTTCCAGCTGATCCGTTTCCGCCTGTAAAAAGTCATACCATGTGGAATAGCCTTTCCCGTCGGCCACATCCGCCAGGCGCCCGAATGCCGGGCCGGCTATTTCGTGCATTTTAGCGGCATATCTGCCAACCTGTTCATACAGATGGTCTTTTTCCCCTTCCGGAACGCTGTCGTCCAGGATAGGGACGCTGGGGATATATTCCACCAGCATATAATCCCGGTCGATCACCCGGCGGCTGGTATCGCAGGCCACAACCCGGGAAGTGGGGATTCCATGAAGGGCCAGCAGCCGGCAGGCTTCCTGCTCCGCCTGCATGAGCTTACGTTCATAGGGGAGCACCAGATGCCTGTTCACCGGGCCCATACGCAGCACATATTTCCCAGGCGGATCGGTCCGGGAAACCAGATACGTGGTGTTAAAGAGCCCTCCCTCCAGCAGGCGGGGCGGCTCCATCTCCCCAGGCCCTAAGCTTTCCATGAGGATCGCTTTCAGTTCCTGTTCGGTCAGCTCCTGAAAGAGGCTGGATTTCCTGTTGATCATACATTATACCCCGTACATGGCTAAATATTGCTCCATTTTTTCTTTCATCGCGTCGTCGATCACCACTTTGCCCCCTACCTGGACGCCGTGCAGCGTATCGATGATTTCCCGGGTGGTAACGATGGGATAGGTGGGGATGCCGTACAGCTTCTGGATTTCCTGAACCGCGGAGCAGTCGTTCTTTCCCCGCTCCATACGGTCCACGGAGATCACCAGGCCCGTGATTTCCACTTTGGCCAAAGCCTTGAGCATGGGCACGGTCTCCGCCATAGCGGTACCTGCGGTGACTACGTCCTCGATAATCAGCACCTTATCGCCGTCTTTGAGCTGATAGCCCACCAGAGTTCCGCCTTCCCCGTGATCCTTGGCTTCTTTCCGGTTAAAGCAGTAGTTGACCTCCACGCCGTATTTATTGTATAAGGCGATAGCGGTGGCAACCGACAGCGGGATCCCTTTATAAGCCGGCCCAAACAGCGCGTCCACATGCTGCAATCCATGTTCCATGATGCAGTCCGCGTAAAACTCTCCCAGTTTGGCCGCCTGCATGCCGGTCTTGTAATTGCCGGTATTGACAAAGTAGGGGGCGACGCGCCCGCTCTTGAGGGTAAATTCCCCAAAGGTCAATACATTGGACTGTACCATCAATTCCATAAACGCTTTTTTATAACTCATATTTTCATATCCTTCTTTCCCTTTATTTGGTGGCTGTGTTTCCATTCTTTTTGGATATGCAAAATGGCCGGACCGCCACGTTGTTCCCGAGGGAAGCCCGCAGAATCCAGCCATTGCTCAGCAGTTTATTTGCAGGATACATAAGGCATTCTGCAATATCCTATTTTTTTCAATTATTCGTGATTTCTCGGCTTATTCAGGTTGGGGATAAAGCCGTTGGAAGCCCGGGGCGCGTCCCGGCGGTCGCCGCGGCGATGGTCGTCCCGGCGGGGACGGCGGGGGCGGTCGTCGATTTCATTTTCCGGGGTAAGCCCTTCCACCTCGATCAAAGCGTCCCGGCGGGAGAGGTTCAGGCGGCCCTTGTCGTCGATCTCAATCACCTTGACAATGATTTCGTCGTCTACATTGACCACATCGGTGACTTTCTCTGTCCGCTTGACGTCCAGGCGGGAGATATGGACCAGGCCTTCCTTGCCCGGGGCGATCTCTACAAACGCGCCGAAATCCATGATCCGGGTGACGCGGCCCTTATAGATGGCGCCCACTTCCGGGTCTTTGACAATGGTATCCACAATGGTCAAAGCGCGCTGGCAATTGTCCGCATCCACACCGGAAATAAACACATGGCCGTCCTCTTCAATATCGATCTTGACGTCGCATTCGGCGCAGATCTTCTGGATGACCTTTCCGCCGGAACCGATCACTTCCCGGATCTTATCCACCGGAATCACGGTGGACAGCATCTTGGGCGCGTATTTGGAAAGCTCCGCGCGGGGCGCAGGGATGCATTTGAGGATAATCTCGTCAATGATATAATTGCGGGCCTTATGGGTCTTCTCCAAAGCCTCTTTCACAATGGCCGGGGTCAGGCCGTCCACCTTCAGGTCCATCTGAATGGCGGTAATGCCGTCCTTGGTGCCTCCCACTTTAAAGTCCATGTCGCCGAAGAAGTCTTCCAGGCCCTGGATATCCACCATGGTCATCCAGCGGTCGCCTTCGGTGATGAGGCCGCAGGAAATACCGGCCACCGGCTTCTTGATGGGCACGCCCGCATCCATCAGGGCCAGCGTGGAACCGCAGATGGAAGCCTGGGAGGTGGAACCGTTAGAGGAAACCACTTCGCTGACCAGGCGCAGGGCGTAGGGGAACTCCTCTACCGGCGGGATCACCGGCAGCAGGGCGCGTTCCGCCAAAGCCCCGTGGCCGATTTCACGGCGGCCCGGGCCGCGGCTGGGACGGGTCTCGCCCACGGAATAGGAGGGGAAATTATAGTGGTGCATATAGCGTTTGTATTCCTCGTTGTCGATGCCGTCCAGCAACTGCTGGTCGCTCACCGGGCCCAGGGTAGCGGTGGTAATAACCTGGGTCTGTCCTCTGGTAAACATGCCGGAACCGTGGACGCGGGGCAGCAGGCCCACTTCCGCGGCCAGGGGACGCATCTGATCCATGGCCCTGCCGTCCACGCGCTTCTGCTCATCCAGCAGCCAGCGGCGCACCACAAATTTCTGGGTCTTATACAGGCACTCGTCGATCTTGGCCTCGCATTCCGGGTAAATGGGGTCAAAATGCTCGTGGACTTTTTCATAAACGGGCTTTAACCGGGCGTCGCGCACGGTCTTATCGTCGGTATCCAGGGCCGCTTTCACGTCTTCCAGCGCAAAAGCCTTCACCGCCTCCAGCATCTCCTCGTCGGGCTCGTTGCTGGGATACTCGAACTTCTCTTTGCCGATCTCCGCCTGCATGCCCTTGATAAACTCGATGATCTTCTGGTTGGCTTCATGGCCCGCCATGATCCCGTTGAACATCACTTCGTCGGACACTTCATTGGCGCCCGCCTCAATCATGGCGATCAGCTTGTCCGTAGAAGCTACCGTGACGGCCATCTGGGATTTCTCCCGCTGTTCTTCCGTGGGGTTGATGACGTATTCCCCGTCGATATATCCCACGGAAACGCCGGAAATGGGGCCGTTCCACGGGATATCGGAGATGGACAGCGCCGCGGAGGTACCCACCATGGCGGCGATTTCCGGGGAGCAATCCGGGTCCACGGACATGACGGTGCACACCACCGACACGTCGTTCCTCATATCCTTGGGGAACAGGGGACGGATGGGGCGGTCGATGACGCGGGAGGTGAGGATGGCCTTCTCCGTGGGACGGCCTTCCCTCTTCAAAAAGGAGCCGGGGATCTTGCCCACAGCGTACAGTTTTTCTTCAAAATCCACGGAAAGCGGGAAGAAATCCACGCCCTCCCTGGGCTTGGCGGAAGCGGTTACCGCTACGTTGACCACGGTATCCCCATAGCGCACAAAACAGGAACCGTTGGCCAGCTGGGCGATTTTACCAGTTTCAATCTTCAGCGGGCGGCCGGCGAAGTCGGTTTCAAAGACTTTATAATGTTCAAACATGTTGTTCCTCCTTTAAAAACTCAATCTGAATTGTGCAAAGGGAAACAACGGGTTTAGCAATGAAACCAGCATCCGAAGGCGGCTTCGGGTGTTCGTTTTACTGCTAAAACCATTGACAGTCTCCCTTTGCAGCCAATGGGCAAACGATGAAAAAAGGCACGCTTACAAAAAGCCTAAAGGCAGGCAGCCGAAGCCGCCTGCCCTATCACAGAACCAATTATTTGCGGATACCCAATCTCGCGATAATAGCACGATAACGCTCAATGTCGACCTTGGTCAGGTAGTTGAGCAGATTTCTTCTCTGGCCTACCATTTTCAGCAGGCCGCGGCGGGAGTGATGGTCCTTCTTGTGCACTTTCAGGTGCTCGGTCAGGTCGTTGATCCGCTTGGTCAGCAGGGCGATCTGTACTTCCGGAGAACCGGTGTCCCCCTCGTGCTGGGCATACTCTTTGATAATCGCGTTCTTTTCTTCTTTCAGCATTGCTTTCACCTCTATCATAGATTTACCCTCATTCACAGTAGAAGGCAGGTGAACTCCCCGTCGGGGCTTACACCTAGAACCGGGAAAGGGGCATAATGTTTCCTTATTATAGCATGCTCATTTTGCTTTGTAAAGATGTATGAAAGCCGATTTTACGGGCTTTTTTTCGTTTTCCCCCCGGCGTCTTCCTCCAGCAAAAGCAAAACCGATCCCGCCAGCAAAAAGAACACGGCAATTTCCCATCCGTTGGGAACCCCGGAAAAAAACAGGCATATCGCCGCTGCCAGCGCCGCCGAAGCCAGGCAGGCCAGCGCGGGCTTCCGGCGCCTTTTCCTATATATAGAAGAAAGGAGAAGGACAATCCCCGCGATGCAGAGGGCGGCGGTCAAAAAGGGGAAGGGGTTGGCGTACCCCACCGCCGTGAGGTCAAAGTAAGAAAAAGCCTTCCTGATCTTATTGTCCGGCCCCGTGGCGAAGGTAAGCGTCATGCTGAAAGGCAACGCCATTAGAATAAGGGCTAAAATCGCGCAAAGCAAAGAACCGTATTTCTTCTTCATATCGGCCTCCGTTTCCTGGTAGGATTTTTCTCTTGGTTTAGTATACCTCTTTCCCCCACAATTTTCCATAGAAGAAAGGAAAATCCTTCCTAACTTTTTATGAATTTCGCTTGCAGCCCTATCATAAGCCTTTTAAGTTTCCTTAATCTTCCTTTAACAAGGGAATTTTAAGATAAAAATGCAACGGGGCAAACAGGCCCCCTGTAAAAACCATTGTATGTCATAAAGAAAAGTGAGGAATGAACATGAAACGTTTTTTAGCCGCGTCCCTGGCCTTATCCCTTTTGGTGGCCGCGGGAGCTACCGCTGTCAACGCACAGACAGAACCTGCTCCTTCCGCCCCTGTCGCCCAGGAAGCCGACGCCTCTATCAAATCTATCTCCCTGGGAATCGGCGCTAACGAGCAGCAGCGCACCATCACCTGGCTTTCCTTGAGCGCTACCCCCGGCAAAGTACAGCTGGCCCACAAGAGCGACGTACCGGGCGGGGATTTTTCCGGCAACTGGACCGGCGTAGAATACGATGCGGTTTCCACCCCGGTTCCCGGCACCAACTATTACAGCAACAAAGTTACCGTAGACGTCCTCACCTATGACGAGGATTACCTCTATCGGGTGGGCAACGACGGCGAATGGTCCGATGTGTATACCATTGAAACCTCCGGTTCCACCAACTTCAGCTTCCTGCTGGCGGGCGACCCCCAGATCGGCGCGGGCAGCATGAGCACCGACCCCACCGGATGGGCCAACACCCTGGACTTCATCAACGAGAACCTCTCCGACGCCAGCTTTATGATCAGCGCCGGCGACCAGGTCAACACCTACAACAATCACACCCAATATAACGGTTATGTCAACGATGCGCTGGCCAGCCTGACCACCGCAACCACCGTGGGCAACCATGACAGCTCCATCGGCAAAAACGATAACCCTTACCAATCCTACTTCTCCATGCCCAATATGGATAACACCAAAGGCGCTACCGACGCGGGCGGGGACTACTGGTATACTTACAACGGCGTGCTGTTCATGGATCTCAACTCCAACAACCAGAGCACGGCTGAGCACAAAGCGTTTATGGAAGAGGCCATCGCCAAGAATCCAGACGCCAAATGGAAGATCGTGGTATTCCACCACTCTGTATACAGCGTGGCCAGCCATGCCTTTGACAGCGATATCCTGGCCCGCCGCGACCAGCTGGTGCCTGTTTTCTCCGAGCTGGGAATCGACGCCGTGCTGATGGGCCACGACCACGTGTACACCAGAAGCTATATGATGAACGGTACCACCCCGGATATTCAGAGGAATGAAGACGGCTCCGCCCTGAGCAGCGTTACCAATCCCTCCGGCACTTTGTATCTCACCGCCAACTCCGCCAGCGGCAGCAAGTTCTACACCATCAAAAACAGCGAGTTCCCCTTTGCCGCCGTCCAGAACCAGGAGCGCGTTCCCAACATCACCAAGATCGAAATGACCGATACTTCCATGCGTATGATCACTTATCGCGTCACCGACGGTTCTGTGGTGGATGATTTTACCATCAACAAGACCCAGGAAGTGATGCCGGAATCTTCCGCCAACACCACCATCACTGCGGTGGCTTCCATTGAGCCCAGCTACAGCATCTCTATCCCGTCTACCATCGACCTTGGCAAGCTGAAGAAGACCGCAGGCAGCACCATCGTTTCCACTCCCTTCCAGATCGAAGTGAAAGATTTCGTCAAGGGCGCTGAATCCGGCCATGTAGACGTCACGGTGGCCCCTGCGGACGCCGCCCGCGCCTTCCAGCTCAACAACGGCTCTTCCAATTTGTCCTATAACCTTCTGGATCCCCAGGATCAGGCTTTGACCGTAGGCGGCTTGTTCGCCTCCTTCTCCCAGGCCGGCGTCCAGAACGGTAGAATCACCGTAGACGCTTCCACTATCGCCTCCGCCGGCGATTATCAGGGAACGGTTATTTTCACCTCTGCCTACGGCGAATAATCGGACCTTTCAAATATTCATAGGATCAGAAAAAGGAGGGGGCGCCGACTGCCGGTCGGCTTTCCCTCCTAACCGATTTTTCAAAGGTTCCGGTTTTCTTTGGATGTATCGGTGCGATTTGACAAGAAAGGAATCAATTGCAATATGGAACAGATATCCCAGGGACTTTCCGGTTCCCTGCTGCGTAAGAAAGAGCTGAAAGCCCTCCACCCGATGAAAGACTACCATATCGAAGGGGAAATCCTGCCGCGGAATAAAAACGCCGACCCACAAGAATTGCTGTCCCTCCCCTTGTGCAAACGCCATTCCCACAACCGTTTGGTCTATGGGATAAAAGGCTATCTCCCCTGGGGAGACGGGCAGGGCTATGCGGCGGTGCTGTGCAACCGGCTTCCTCTCCGGGTTGGGACCGTGGCGCTATGCGCCCTTCTGATCGCCGCCGTGGCATTTTTCCTCCCCTCTTCCCCCTTGCCTACCGCGCTGGGGCTTGACCCCAACGCCACGGATTATTCCGACAGCAACGACTTCAATCAGGGCGGCACGGCGGGAGACAACATCGAGATTCCCGGATATAAAACCATCCCCATCGCCGCGGATTCCACAGAGATCACCGTAGATTTCCGCAATCCTGCGGCAAATAATTGTTATTTTGTCATTCATCTGAGTTTGGAAGACGGCACGGAACTCTATCGTTCCGAATTGATCCCCCCGGGGAAGGGCGTGCAGAATATCACCATTTCCCAGCCGCTGGCCGCCGGGGAACACGCCGCCTCCATCCGATACGATACTTATACCATGGACGACCAGACCCCTCTCAACGGCGCCGAAATCAAAGTCACCCTGCTGGCGCAGGAATCCCAATAAAACCGCCCCGAGGAAGGGTTCTTTACTCTTTAGATTTTACAGATAGATTGGTGTTTGGACACCGGGCAGGAGTTTTTTTATGATACGAAAGAAAATAACCGTAACCGACATTGTATTGGCGGTTGTCATCATCCTTTTTGGTATTTTTATTTACTGGTTCAATACGGCCAACCCCAACGATTACCTCCGTTATGACAATTCCACCCTGGCCTATGAAAAGGCGAAGGTCAATTCCATCACTCAACAAGACTTAACGGAAGACCCCAATGTTCCCGGCCGATATTACGGGACCCAGACCATCAACGCCACCTTTTTGAGCGGCGAATGGGCCGGGCGAACCGCCGAAGTATTCAATAACCTGAGCACTACCCACAATGTCTTTTTAAAAGAAGGGGATACCTTTATCGCCTGTATCGACCAGCCGGAAAACCTAGAATCCTATATCACCGTGTACCAGTACAACCGTACCCCGGCCCTGCTCATTATGGGGATATTGTTCCTGGCCATTATGGTGGTGGTTGGCCGCGGCAAGGGCGTCCGTTCGGCCATCGGCCTGCTGTTCACCTGCGCGGTGATCCTGGGCCTGATGATACCCATGATTTATCACGGCTATTCCCCCATTATTACCTGTATATTCACCGTGCTGGTTACCACAGCCGTTACCCTGTTTTTGATGAACGGCGCTTGCACCAAGACATTCTGCGCTACCTTCTCCACCGCGGCGGGCGTGGTAATCGCCGGTATCGTATTTTCCCTGTTTTCCGTATTCCTGCATCTTTCCGGTTTCAACACCAGCGATTCTGAAGATCTGATTTTAATTTCCAATAGCACCGGGCTGCGCATCCAGGACATCCTGTTCGCCAGTATCCTGATCGCTTCTTTGGGCGCCGTCATGGACACCGCTATGTCTATCGCCAGCTCCCTGTTGGAATTATATGAGCACAAGCCCGAACTGACGGCCCGGCAGCTGTTCACCTCCGGCATTCACATCGGCAAAGACATGATCGGCACCATGTCCAACACCTTGATCCTGGCCTTTGTCGGGAGCTGCCTTACCACGGTACTTGTGATGTTCTCTTATCAGCTTCCTCTGGAACAATTAATGAATTCCGACTTTATCACCCTGGAGGTAGCCCAGGGATTGTGCGGCACCATCGCGGTCATCCTGACGGTCCCCCTCTCCTCCCTGGTATGCGCCCAAGCCTATACCAGGCTCAGTAAACGGAAAGTTTCCAATCCCTCTTTCTCCCTGGATACGGCTCTCCCAAAAAAGGAAACCGAACCCACCCATTCCCTTTGATTCCTTTCTAATATATTTCCCTGCAAAAAGGGCAGAAGCCGGTAAATACGCACCGGTTTCTGCCCTTTTATTTTTTCTTTAGATAATTAAATACATCAGCGCCAGTACCAGTCCCATATCTGCTCCCTCGTTTATCAGGAGCAGAATCAGCACTAAAATCATTGTGCGTTCGCTGTCGCTCATCAGGGCTCCAAAAATATCCTGGATTCCCTTCTGGGGTTCGGGAACGGCGGGGCGGCGTTCTGGAGGCGGAGCGGGCGAATGTTCCGGTTCCTGTTCTTCCCTTTCCGGTGTGGCCTGGGCCCGGTCAGAAACGGAGGAAGGCCCTCCCACAAAGAATTCCGGTCTTTTTTGTCCCCGGGGCCTTGCCTCAGGACTGCGCGGGGCGTTCTGGGGCATTCTAGCCCTGGCCTGCATTTCCTGGGCCCGTCGCACCGCCTCCTGCTGGAGCCTCTGCATTTCTTCTGGATTCTGATGACTGCTCATTTATCGCTCACCTCTCATCCATTGGAATTTCCAAGGCGCCCTTCTTTCTACAGGATACCGCTTTTCTTGAGCAAGGGCAGCAGGCGGATCATCTGCATCATTTTGATGGATTCATCCAAACGTCGCTGCCGTTCGTTGCCCAACAGCGGCCGCAGCGCATGGAGAAGCCGGGTGCTGTCGTCGTCCTGTTTGAGGGAAGAAAACAAAGGGGCCAGCTTCATCACCGTCTGTAAGGTATCGGTGGGAATCAAGGCGTTAAGATCCGGCGAGTTTGGAGGCGGTTCCTCCGGCTTTGGAGCCGGAGGAAGCTGACCAAGCAGACCGGATAACCCTTTTATTTTCTCCAGGCTCTCAGGATTGTTGAGTATCTCGGATATCTTGCCTGCCAGGTCATCCATCTATTATTTCCCCTCTAACAGTTTTTTTAAAAGCATTTGCGCCTGGGGGGTTGCCAGCAATTTTTCCTGCGCGTTTTTATCCGACAGGATCTTTTGCACTTTTTGCGCGTCCTCCGGGCTTAATCCGCTGAGCACTTGGGAGACATCCCCTTTTTGCGCGGAGGCACGCAGTTTATCCGGATTTGCCCCCATTTTTTGCGAGATTTGCTGGACCAGTTGTTCCACAGGCTCATTCTTTCTGTGGTTCTGATTCTGCATATTCCATCACCTCCTCTCCCATAATATGAGAACCCAAAGAAAAGTATGAAAAAATTTACGTAAATTTCTGGAATAGAATGATTTTGATTTACAAAAGTTAACTGATCTGGTATAATGAAAAACAAC
>CAJFUH010000235.1 GCA_904420155.1 uncultured Clostridia bacterium | reverse complement strand
CCGTCGGCGTCCTCTTCACTGTCCTCTTCATGGGGGGAACGGGCCAGGGTTACCACTTTACTGTCCTCTGTCAAACGCATCACCAGCACGCCTTTGCTGGGCCGTGCGCATTCCCGGATAGAATTGGCCTGTATCCGGATAATTACGCCGTCGGACGCGATGATAATCACGTCGTCATCCAGGTCCACGACTTTGATGGCGGCCACATCCCCGTACTTATCTACATGGTAATTGGTCAGCCCTTTTCCGCCGCGGGATTGTACGCGGTAATCGTCGATTTCGCTCAGCCGTCCAAATCCGGTCTCGCTGACTGTGAGTACCTTGGCCCCCGGCCGGATGGTTGACATGCCTACCACCTGATCCCCTTCTTTCAGGGTGATGGCCCGCACGCCCCGTGCGGCGCGTCCCACTACCCGTACATCGGTTTCATGGAACCGGATGGCCATACCCTTGCGGGTTGCCACCAGCAGCTGGGTATCGCCGTCGGTCATGCGTACCCAAGCCAGTTCGTCCCCTTCATCCAGCTCAATGGCGATCACGCCGCCCTTACGGGCGGTATCATAAGCTTTTAGCTCCGTGCGCTTGATGATGCCGTGGCGGGTCACCATGCACAAGTATTTATTGTCGTCAAATTCGGGCACCCGGATCATGGAAGTCACCCGCTCTTCCGCCGCAATGGGCAGCAGGTTGGCGATATTCATCCCCTTGCTGGTACGGGACCCCTCGGGGATCTCATAACATTTCAACCGGTACACCCGGCCTAAGTTGGTGAAAAACAATACATAGTCATGGGAGCTGGCCACAAACATTTCCGTGGCCACGTCCTCTTCCCGGCGGGTCATGCCCGCCACCCCGCGTCCGCCGCGCCGCTGGAGACGGTAGGTATCCATTTTCTGGCGCTTCACATAGCCGAACTGGGTCAGGGTCAACACGCACTCTTCCACAGGGATCAGATCCTCAATATCCACCTCGCCGCTGACCGCCATAATTTCCGTGCGGCGCTCGTCGGCATACTTGTTGCGGATGGCGGTGATCTCCTCTTTGATGATGGAAAGAATACGCTCCTCGTGGGCCAAAATATCCTTAAAGTCTGCGATCTTTTGAGAAAGCGCCGCCAGTTCGTCTTCGATCTTCTGGCGCTCCAACCCGGTGAGCTGTCCCAAACGCATCTGCACAATGGCTTCCGTCTGGACGTCATCCAGTCCAAACCGCTCCGTCATCCTAGCTTTGGCGGTGGGGCGGTCCTTGGAAGACCGAAGAATAGAGATGATCTCGTCGATGAAATCCAGGGCGATCTTGAGGCCCTCCAGGATGTGGGCGCGCTCTTCCGCTTTGCGCAGATCGTAAACGGTGCGCCGTCTCACCACTTCTTCCTGGAAGCTGATGTACTGGGACATCATTTCCTTCAGGGTCAAAGTACGGGGTTCCCCGTTAACGATGGCCAGCATGATCACGCCGAAGGTGGTCTGCATCTGGGTAAAGGAATACAGCTGGTTGAGCACAATTTGCGGGGAAGCGTCCCGCTTGACGTCGATCTCAATATGCATGCCGTTGCGGTCGGAATGGTCGTCGATATTGGAGATGCCCTCGATGCGCTTCTCCTTCACCATATCCGCAATGCTCTCGATCAGCCGCGCTTTATTGACCTGATAGGGCAATTCCGACACGATGATCTTGTATCGCCCGTTGGGTTGTTCCTCAATTTCCGCGCGTGCCCGCACAATGATGCGGCCCCGGCCGGTGGCGTAAGCAGCGCGGATCCCCGCCCGGCCCATGATACACGCCCCTGTGGGGAAATCCGGCCCCTTGATGTGTTCCATGATCTCGTCTAGGGAAGCGTCGGGGTTGTCAATGAGGCAGCACACGCCGTCGATGACCTCCCCCAGGTTATGGGGCGGGATATTGGTGGCCATACCCACGGCGATACCCGTACTGCCGTTTACCAGCAGGTTCGGGAACCGGGAAGGGAGTACCACCGGTTCTTTCAAACGGTCGTCGTAGTTGGGCTGGAAATCCACCGTCTCTTTGTCAATATCCGTGAGCATTTCCATGGAAATACGGCTCATCCTGGATTCGGTGTAACGGTAGGCGGCCGGGGGATCCCCATCCACAGAACCGAAGTTCCCGTGGCCGTCCACCAACATATAGCGCATGGAGAAATCCTGGGCCAAGCGCACCAGCGCGTCGTATACCGAGGAATCGCCGTGGGGATGGTACCGCCCCAATACGGATCCTACGGTATCCGCGCATTTGCGGTACGCCTTATCCGGGCCGATGCCGTTTTCAAACATGGTGTACAGGATCCTTCTGTGCACCGGTTTGAGGCCGTCGCGCACATCGGGCAGCGCCCGGGACACGATCACCGACATGGAGTAATCCAAAAAGGACTTTTTCATCTCTTTTTCGATATCCACTTCTATCAGCCTTGGATTTGGTTCCATCATATCTTCCGTACTCAAATGAACACCCTCTTTTTCCCGCGCCGGGAAATCCAGATCCGGCGCGTCAATTTCAGTTGGTCTTTTTTGTATTCGCATCAGCAAGGGAGCTGCTTTTTTGTCCCTTGGAACCTTTGACGGGACAAGCTTTCCGACATGTTCCGAACCACAAAGAAAGGCCCGCACGGGGCGGTCTGCGACCCCCTTTGGGCCTAGTTGATCGAATATCTTATTATAGCATTTTTTCCGGAAAAACGCAACGCTCCCAGCGGCTTTTCAGTGCTTTTTCCGTGCGCTCCGTTCGTCTGTTTCGAAAAAATATTTCCTGTTTTCGAAAAAGCGATAAGACCTTATTTTCCTATGTTAGCTTGGCCGGAAAATTAGCGCGGTAATCCCGCTGGAAAAGATTTTCGACGGAATCGAAAACCGTTTGCAAACCGTCCGCCCCATTAAAACATCCGGACCGTGTGGTTTCTCCGCAAGCCCGGGGAAGGGTTCAACAAAAGGGCTCCGGCTTTTCCCAAATAACTAAAAAAGGGAGCCGGGGCTCCCTTCCTGACGCTTTTCCATTTTAGAGAATTTGGTACCGCTCCTGTATCCGTTCCTTTAACACCTGCGTAAACCGTTCACACTGTTCCCTCGTCATTACCCGTTTGGGGATAAAACGGATCTCCTCGTTTCCCAGGCACAACAGGTACAGTTTTTCTGTCTCCACCGCCCGGTACAGCATCTCATAAGGCAAGTCCGCCTGGTACCGGTCTGTCTGGATCTTCATATGCCGGCTATATAATTCCACCGACTGGGATACCATCTGACGCTGTACAGCGGGGAACTGGGCACGCGCCTGCATCCGCACCACATAGGGTTCCAGCAAATCCCGGTAGCAGGCGATAACGGCGCCCGCCGCCATCAGCAGTCCCCATACGGCGCATTCCCCCGGGGCAAAGGCCAGGCTGTACAGGAAAAAAACGGCGGAAACTGCGAAAAACACAAGCCCTACGGCCCGGGTAAGCAGTTTTTCTTTGGGTGTAGCGCGCCACCGCCTTTTTGCGGCCTGGAACGCTTCATAATCCTCCTGCACCGGCAAGTAACTCACATCCGCCAACGGTTTTTCCATCTCCATGTTTTGCCTCCCTTTCCGCAAAAGGACCGGCCCTATGTCCTGACAAAGAACCTTTTGGCAAAAGTCCGTTCAAAGTGGGCGTGAAAAACTTCCGCCTGCCCGGAACAAAGGCTCCTTTTGGGAATAACCAGCAGATTCCGGTCCCATCCCCCCGTTATCACAAACAGGTCGGCGTTTTCTATGCAGGCAGTATTGTCCGTCCAATGGCCGGTAATCGTCTCCCAGGCATTTTTGATGATATAGCTGTCCCGGTATAACTGTACTTCACATGGTTTTCCCAACAGCACCTGGGAATCAAAACACGCTTCCCCCTGCTGTTCCACCCAGCGCGGGAGAAGGATCCCATAATAAACGAGGACAGCCCCGCATCCCGCCGCCAGGATCAGCGGCGCCCATACGGTGGCAAAATAACGGGAATATGAGGGGATCCCCCAAAAAATGACCGCTAAAAATACCGCCATAGCGGCCGCCCGTTTCACCCCTATATTCTTTAGCCGGCCGTTGCGTTCCTGGTCCAGCCGCCAGGCAGCGGTAAATTCTTCCCGGGTTATCTCCGTTTCCACAGTCCCTACAGACCCTTCGTAAAAGGTAGGCATGGTCGGTCTTCCTCCTTACCGGATCTCATCCTTTTCCATGGCTTTGGACAGCAGGGCATACAGGTCCGGATACCTTTTCTTCAGGTTGATGGGCTGGAAGGTATGGGAATCCACAAAACCGTGGGCGGTAGCGCCGGTATTGATGGGGGTTTCCTCCCCTTTCCGGAACACTTCATAAGAAAACCGGATCCTGGCTGCGCTCATTTTTTCTACCCTTGCCCGGACGGTCAATTCGTCCTCATATTTGGCCGCCTGGTGGTAATGGCTTTCCATATCCGTCAAGGGCAGCATAACGCCCATGGCTTCCATTTCAGAGTAATGCATCCCCAGCTTTTTGATCAGGTCCGTGCGGGCCACCTCATACCAGATGGGATAGACCGAATGATGGGCGATGCCCATTTGGTCGGTCTCCGCATAGCGGACCACAATGGTACTGTCTGCATACATAGGATACGTTCCTTTCTAAGCAATCTGTTTTCGGGCCGGCGCGGGCAGGACGTCACGCCCGCCGCAGCCGCCTATTCTTCCTCGTTGGCCGGCCTTGTCCCCGCCAGCAGCATAGCCTGTACATCCGGCAGCACGTTGGGTTCCACGCTGCGCATGGGGATGCACAGCATTTTCTTATGGGGTGTGGAAACGACCATCAATTCCTCATATTCTTCCAGCATGCTGGTGCCGTCCAAAGGAATTTCCCACTGTCCGTCCCCCCGGCCTACCTGCAATTCGTCCGGATAGATCTCCACGTGCAGTTCTTTGCCGTTGGCAATCCGGCGGGCGTGCCGTCTCATGCCCCAATAAGGGACCAGGCATACCACCGCAATCAGCGCCAGACATAAGGCCGCTAGGATCAGGCCGTGGATGTTTTGCTGGATCAAATACGCCGCCATACACGCCACTGCGCAAATCCCCAGTAGTACGCATTCCACTGCGGCTCGTTTTCCGCTGGTTTTACAAAACCCGCTTCGTTTCAGGCATTCATAGACTTCCTCCGGACGGAGCACATAATTGAGCCCAATCCCCGGGCGGACCTCTTCATATACTTCGGCGTCGTCGTCAGGGACGTATTCGGCCTCGGAACCGTCCCAGTCCGGGGATTCTTCCTCTTCCCGGGCCTGTTCCTCCCGTTCCGTCTCCTCCGCCTCTTTCAATACCTGGGCCAATTCCTGTTCCAACTGCTGCTTTTTTCGGTCTTCTTCCTGCCCATCCTGTTTGAGGATGGGCCTGCTACTCCCATAGCCGTCCATATACACTCTCCTTTATGTATAAAGAAATATTAAAATAACAGATAGGATAAATAACACTTTGTATTTTTTTTTTTATTAAAAAAATACAAATAGTATTAAACATCCAAATTAACCACATACTTGGCGTTCTTTTCAATAAACAGCCGGCGGGGCTCTACCTTATCTCCCATGAGGATGGTAAAGGTCTCGTCCGCCGCGGCCGCGTCTTCCAGCTCCACTTTCAGCATGGTACGGGTTTCCGGGTTCATGGTGGTTTCCCAAAGCTGTTCGCTGTCCATTTCACCCAGGCCCTTGTAGCGCTGGATCTCGCAGCTTCCCATTTCGGCGATGATAGCGTCCCTCTCCCGGTCGGAGAAGGCGTACCGGTGGTTGTTCTTGCCCTTGGTCAAGCGGTACAGGGGAGGCTGCGCGATGTAGATATGACCCTGCTCAATCAGCGGCTTCATAAACCGGAAGAAGAACGTAAGCAGAAGGGTCCGGATATGGGAACCGTCCACATCCGCATCCGCCATGATAATGACTTTGCCGTACCGCAGCTTGGAAAGGTCAAACTCGTCCCCAATGCCGCATCCCAGGGCGGTGATGACGGGCATTAATTTATCGTTGCCGTATACCCGGTCCAGGCGCGCCTTTTCCACGTTGAGCATCTTGCCCCACAACGGAAGGATGGCCTGGAATTTCCGGTCTCGCCCTCCCTTGGCGGACCCGCCGGCAGAATCGCCCTCTACGATGTAGATTTCCGTTTCCTCCGGGTTGCGGGACTGGCAGTCGGCCAGCTTGCCAGGCAGAGCGGCGGTCTCCAGCGCGGATTTGCGCCGTACCAGTTCCCTGGCCTTGCGCGCGGCCTCCCTGGCCCTGGACGCGGCCAGCGCTTTTTCAAAAATCGCCTTGGCGGTAGCCGGGTTTTCCTCCAGGTAGGTTTTCAGTTTATCGGTAACCATGCTGGATACCAGCCCGCGGATCTCGGTATTTCCCAATTTTGCCTTGGTCTGCCCTTCAAACTGCGCATCTTTCACCTTGACGCTGATGATGGCGGTCAAGCCTTCGCGGACGTCCTCGCCGGACAGGTTTTTATCCCCTTCCTTGAGGATATTATATTTCCTTGCGTAATCGTTCATCACCGCTGTAAGGGCGCGCTTAAATCCGTCCTCATGGGTGCCGCCGTCGGTGGTATGGATATTGTTGGCAAAGGAAAGGATCAGCTCGTTGTAGCTGTCGTTGTACTGCATGGCGATTTCCGCCTGGGCGCTGTCGTCCGGCAGGGAAGCTGAAAACTGGATGACGTCGTCGTGCACCACTTCCAGGGACCGCTTTTTGTGGATATACTCCACAAAGCTGGACACGCCGCCTTCATAGCAGAAATTCTGCTGTAACACGTTATCCGGGTCGCGCTCGTCCCGCAGCTCGATATGGACACCCGCGTTGAGGAACGCCTGCTCCCGCAGACGGGTCTCCAACGTCTCGTAATCGTACACCGTGGTCTCTTTGAAGATCTCCGGGTCCGCCTTAAACGTGACGCGGGACCCCCGGACGTCACTATCCCCGATGATCTCCAAGTCGGTTACCGTGTTTCCCCGCTCAAAACGCTGGCGGTAGATATGTTTTCCGTCGCATACCTCTACCTCCAGCCACTCGGACAGCGCGTTTACCACCGAAGCGCCCACGCCGTGCAGGCCGCCTGATACCTTGTATCCGCCGCCTCCGAATTTTCCGCCCGCGTGCAGGATGGTAAATACCACCGTCACCGCAGGGATGCCCATTTTGGGGTGATTGTCCACCGGGATACCGCGGCCGTTGTCGTATACGCTGATGATGTCGCCGGGCAAAATCTTGACGTCGATCTTATCACAGTAGCCGGCCAGCGCCTCGTCGATGGCGTTGTCCACAATCTCGTACACCAGATGATGCAGCCCTTTGGGACCCGTCGACCCGATGTACATGCCGGGACGTTTGCGCACCGCTTCCAGGCCTTCCAAGACCTGGATCTCATTTGCGCCATAATTCTGGTTTGTCTGAGAAATCTCGTTGTTTTCCAAGATGAGCCCTCCATATTTTTATGCTAAAGTATCGATTTTCCGAAAAAAGGCGTATCAACCCTTCTCCGCATGCCTCCGCCCCTTTTGGGACGGCTCAGGCTGTCGAAAAAGGTAATATCCTTTATCAAATTACACCTGTGGGTAGAGAATGGGGAACCCCTCGCTAGGGTTCCCCACGGCCAAACCGTCCCCCGGACGGTTTGGCCTCCCCTCCTGAGCTTTTGTGATTCTGGGG
>CAJFUH010000234.1 GCA_904420155.1 uncultured Clostridia bacterium | reverse complement strand
TCCGCCTCCCGGGAATCGATGATGCCGCTCATGAGATATACGGCCCCAGGACACAGATAGGCGGGGATATCCTCAGTCAGGGTAATGATGACGTCCGCCACAATATTGGCCACCACCACATGGTATTGGCCGGAAACCTGTTCCGTCAGGTTGCCGCAGATTGCGGTGAACCGGTCGGTCACCCCGTTGATCCGGGCGTTTTCCACTGCGGTTTTTACCGCAAGCTCGTCAATATCCACGCCCACGGCTTTTTCTGCCCCCAGCAGCAGGGACGCCACCGACAGGATGCCGCTGCCGCACCCCACGTCCAGCACGTCGCAGCCGGGGGTTATATACTGTTCCAGCAGTTCCAGGCACAGGCGGGTGGTCTCGTGGGTGCCGGTTCCAAAGGCGAGGCCCGGTTCCAGATGCAAAACGATGCGGTCCCCGGTTTCGCCGGCCTCTTCCCAGGTGGGGCGGATCAGCAGCTTTTCCCCCACCGGGATGGGATGGAAATATTTTTTCCAGTTATTGATCCAGTCCTCTTCCGCACAGTTTGCCGTAGAGAGGGTGAAAGGGATCCCGCAGGCCCGGTACCGTTCTTCTAAAAAGGAGACGGCCTCCGCGGGGTTGGCCTCCGGGCTGATGTACACGTGCACCAGTCCCTTTGTACGGTCCTTTTGTAGCAGCTCCTCGTCAATGAGGTCGATATGGGCGATTTCCCAGGCTTCCTCTTCCAGGTGGGAATAGTCCTCGATATAGATGCCGTAGGGGACTACCATTTGGGCGATGTCGCCCGCCCGCTCCACGTCCTGGGCGGGCACGGTGACGATTAGTTCTGTCCAGTCTGTATGCATACCATACTCCTTATCTTTCATAAAATTTGTCTTATTTTACCGGCCGCCGGGGCGGCGGGCCTGCCGCGCGGCCCTTATTTGCACGGCTTTCTTTTTGGTTAAAAATGTTTGATCGGGGTATCTTTCCTTTATTATAATCGAAGTTGCGCGATTTGGACAGGGGTTCCCTTTCTTTTTTGCAAAGAACCCGGAATCCGACAACAGGAAGCGACCAATTCCAAAAGGGGAGTTGGCTATGATAAGAACTGGGCGGCAAAACCGGCGAAAGGGAATACCTAAGGCGGAAAATCCACCAGGAAAGGAGCCGCAAAGCATACAATTGTCGGTAAATAAGGGACCGCAGTGGCGTAGAAGGGCAAATTCGATTCCCTTCCCCTGGCGGCATGGTCGCCGGTTTTCCCCCCTCCAAACAGAATATGCGGGAAAGGAGGCAGATCCATTCAGGAAATTAAAAAAAGGACGGGCGGCAGGGAGGCGCCCCCAGCTTGCTGCGGCGCGCCTACGGCGGGTACGTCGCGCACTAAGTTTTCTCTAGAAAGAACCTAATCTGCCCGCGCCGAAACATAAAAGTTTTCGCCCGCCTTTTTCAAAAGGCGGCGGGGGGCCTGGGGGCGGAGCCCCCCGGGTCGTCCTCCGCAGAGGACGAAACACCCAAGCATCTTAAAAGCTCAGGAGGGGAGGCCGAAACGTCCGGTGGACGGTTTGGCCGTGGGGAACCCTAGCGAGGGGTTCCCCATCCTCTGCCGGCTTACGCAATTTGCTAAAGGCTACTGCCTTTTTCGACAACCTGCGGGCGGCAGGGAGGCCGCCCCTTGCAAAGGGAAATAAAAAAATTGTCCCCCCAATTTATCCATGCACGGCGAAGGGATAGATCCCCACCGGGAAGACCATGTTTTTCTTCATACAAAAGAAAGAAATAGAACCAAAATGTAATATAAAATAAAAAATTTTTTGATTTTTTGAAAAAATCTAACGTTTTTAGGGTATAAACTAACGTTTTTGGTGTAGATATTAAAAGATATTTCGATTATAATAAGGGTATTCGCACAAGAAATTTTACATAGTCTTATGAGGGTGTTTTAAAATCCTTTTGTTAAAAAGTTACACAAAGGCAACAAAGAAAGAAGGATAAAAAACCTTTATGAGCATGCGAAGGAAGGAAAAGAGCGGAACAGGGAGGTTTCTGGATAGGAATTTTCCTATCTTAAAAAAGAAATGTTTCCTATCCGTTTTTATATTTTCCACAATATAGGGAAAGAAAGGAGGTTAGGCAATCCACGTTATCGTCTCGATGGCTTAACAGAGAGAATTGCAGAAAAAGGAGAGTAAAAATGAAGAGACACATTTGGAGAAAGAGCACGGCGATGGCGCTCAGCGGCATTCTGGCTCTGTCTTCCCTTCCCATGTTGGGTAGCATTTCCGCGGGCGCGATTAAGGTCCCGGAATCCATCCCAATGTCCAACGATTTCTATTATAAGAACCAAACCTTGCAGCCTTACGGCGCCTGCTTCCAGGCGGACGAGCTGCTCAACTGGTCCCCGGATAACGATCCCGACGCCCGTTACAATCAGAGCGGCGTAGCGTTAAAGGACCGCTGGATGGGCCCCAGCGTAAACCCCAACGCGTCCCGTGACGCGAAGGTTTATCCCCTGGCCATGAGTAACCCCCGCGCCAGCGAGGGCGCTTCCCAGGGCGGCGACGGCGACTTTGTGTACGCGTTCACCAACTTCCAGTATGTAGATACCTACAACTTCTGGGGCGGTTCCAGCTCGGAAGGCGCTATCGCTATTCCTTCCCCGGAACATATTGATTCCGCCCACCGCAACGGCGTACCGGCCACCGGTACCATCTTTATCCCGTGGGGCGATCCCGGCTATTCCAACCAGTTCCTCAGCGAATTGCTGGTCCAGAACCCGGACGGAAGCTTCCCGGGCGCGGACAAGCTCATTGAAATCGCAGAGTATTACGGCTTTGACGGTTACATGATCAACCATGAAAGCGGCGGAAACGCCCTGTTTGACGATTTCCTGGCCTATATCCAGAAAGTGAAACCCGATGGATTTACCATGGCCTGGTACAACGGTTCCGGCTCTTTGAGCGCCAGCAGCATCGACAGCTGGCTGCAAAACGGCGACACCCGTATCAACGACGAGTGGTGGCTGGACATGAGCTGGGGCGGTATTGACAGCACCATAGCCAATACCAAGGAAGCGGGCCGCAGCCCCTTTGATATCCACGCCTCCTGGGAGTACTTCCCCCGCGCAGGCGGCAGCAGCAAGGGCGGCCGTGTCAGCAACCTGGTTGGAGACGACGGAAAGATCAAATGCTCTTTGGGTATCCTGTCCCCCACAGTTACCCTGACGCAGGCGACCGATTCTTCTGACTTCCAGAACGTAAAGGATCAGGAACTGTGGGTAGGCCCCACCAACGATCCCCGTTATTCCCAGGATTATATCAATAACGATATCTGGCCCGGATTCTCCAGCCTGGTAGCCGACCAGACCCCGGTGCTTGGTTCTGAATTTGTCACCCACTTTACCACCGGTAACGGCTATCAATTCTATGACAACGGCGAAGTGGTTGGCAAGGAAGGCGGCTGGTACAACCGTTCTATGACCGACGTGCTGCCCACCTGGCGCTGGATCATCGATTCCGAAGGCCAGAAGCTCAACGGCTCTATCGACTATGAAGACGCTTACTATGCCGGTACTTCCCTGAAGTTCAACGGGAATATGGACGCAGGCAAAGCCAACCATATCAAACTGTACAGCGCACAGCTGGAGATCAAGGAAGACAGCAAACTCAGCGTTACCTACAAGACCCCGGACAACCAGGGCGTCAAGATGAGCGTGGGCCTGTGCTTCGGCGATACCTATGACGACGCTAACTTCAAATTCTATGATGTAGACACCACCGTAAACGGCGAGTGGACCACCTCTACCGTGGATCTGGGCGAAGACGCCGGCAAGACCGCCATCGCTATTTCCATGAAGTTTGCCTCTGATACAGATGTTTCCGATTACTCCATCAACATCGGCCGTTTCGCCGTGACCACAGCGGAAGCGGACGCCGTTACCCCTGAGAAGGTAAGCGGCATGACCTATGATGAAGTCATCTATAACAACGACACCACGGCGGAAGCCAGAGTATACTGGGATAAATCCGATGACGCCGCCATGTACCAGATCCGCCGCATCCATCCGGACGGCACCAAAGAGTTTATCGGCGCAACCCCCAACAACGCCTATTATCTGGGCCAATTTGAGAAGGATGGAGACGAGGAGAGCTTCTACTTCGAGATTACCCCGGTGAGCGAGAACGGCACCGCTGGCGAACCCACCAACTTTAAGTTTGTATGGCCCAGCGAGACCAATGGTTATGAGCCCATTCAAGAGGCCGGCGAGAATATCGCATTGGGTTCCCCGGCAGTATCTTCCGCTAACTGCGTAGGCGACGGCCCGGTGAAAAACCTCACCGACGGCGTGATCACCCTGAGCAAATGGTGTATTGACAAGGCATATTCCGGCTATGCGGTCATCGACCTGGGTGAGAATAAGGACATCAGCCGCTGGGTTGTTTACCATGCAAACTGCCCGGGCGCCGGTGAAGGCGTGGACTACAACACGGTCGCCTTTGACCTGCAATACGCCCCGGACGACGGACAGCCGCTGCTGGACGGCGATACCGTTGCCAGCAGGAACCGCGTGAGAGACATGGTTTTCCAAACGGCGGATTCCGTTAATAACAACCGTGACGATATCACGGACCGCAACTTGAGCCAACCCATCAACGCAAGATACATTAAGATCAACGTCAGAAATTCCGGCACTTCTCAGTGGACGGCTATCCGTATCTACGAGCTGGAGCTTTATGAACACAACTACACCACCAGCCCCACCCCGCTGCTGGCCCGTAACGTGACGGTTCAGAACAATGAAGGGGCC
>CAJFUH010000233.1 GCA_904420155.1 uncultured Clostridia bacterium | reverse complement strand
TCCCCCGGACGGTTTGGCCTCCCCTCCTGAGCCTGTGGGAATCTTGAGGATTTCGCCCATTGCGATGGGCGAGGAAGGGCTCCGCCCATCCACCCCGCCGCCTTTTGAAAAAGGCGGGCGAAAACTTTACGTTTCATCGCGGGCAGTCAGGTGCTTTTCAGGAAAAGCCCGGTGCGCGTCATGCCCGCCGCAGGCGCGCGACGTACCCCACCGCAGGCGGCTCTTATAAAGAAACGGAAAACGTTCCTTATAAAATGTCGATATATTCCCCGGCCAGCGCCTTGTTCATACTGCGCACAGCGCAGAATTTTCCGCACATGGAACAGGTGTCGTCATGTTCCGGGGCGGCCTTTTCCCGATAGCGGCGGGCCTTTTCCGGGTCGATGGCCACGTCAAACTGCGCCTCCCAATCCAGTTTTTTCCGGGCTACCGACATCTGATGGTCCCAATCCGAAGCGCCGGGAATCCCTTTGGCCAGGTCCGCCGCATGGGCCGCGATCTTGGAGGCGATGATGCCTTCTTTTACATCCTGCAAGTCCGGCAGCGCCAGATGTTCCGCCGGGGTTACATAGCACAGGAAAGCCGCCCCGCTGGCTGCCGCGATAGCCCCGCCGATTGCGGACGTAATGTGGTCGTAACCGGGGGCGATGTCCGTTACCAGCGGCCCCAGTACGTAGAAGGGGGCCCCCTTGCAGATGGTCTGCTGGATCTTCATGTTGGCGGCGATTTGATCCATGGGCATATGCCCCGGCCCTTCCACCATGACCTGTACGTCCTTTTTCCAGGCGCGCTGGGTCAGTTCGCCCAAGCGCACCAGTTCCTCAATCTGGCACACGTCGGAAGCGTCGGCGATACATCCCGGGCGGCAGGCGTCCCCCAGGCTGATGGTGACGTCGTATTCCCGGCAGATATCCAGCAGTTCGTCGTAGTATTCATAGAAGGGGTTTTCCTGCCCGGTCATGGTCATCCAGGCAAATACCAGGGAGCCGCCCCGGGACACAATATTCATTTCCCGGCCCTGTTCCCTGATCTGCTGGATGGTCTTGCGGGTGATGCCGCAGTGCAGGGTGACGAAGTCCACGCCGTCTTTGGCGTGGGAACGCACCACTTCCAGGAAATCCTGGGCGGTGAGCTCGTCCAGCGGGCGCTGGAAATGGATCACCGAATCGTATACCGGTACGGTGCCGATCATGGCGGGACACTCCGCGGTCAGTTTCCGGCGGAATTCCCGGGTATCCCCGTGGGAACTCAGGTCCATAATGGCCTCCGCGCCCATAGCCACGGCGCCCTTTACCTTCTCCATCTCCACATTGTAATCCTTACAGTCCCGGGATACCCCCAGGTTGACGTTGATTTTTGTGCGCAGCATACTGCCGATGCCTTCCGGATCCAGGCATTTGTGGTTCTTATTGGCGGGAATAGCTACCTTGCCCTCCGCTACCAGGGCCATCAGGCGGGATACCTCCATCTTTTCCTTGCGGGCAACGGTTTCCATCTCTTTGGTCACAATCCCCTTGCGGGCGGCGTCCATCTGCGTCGTATACTCAGCCATTGTGTCGCTCCTTTTCCTTTGGTCGTCCCGGGTCCCCGTCTTTCTTCAAGATATAAAAAGGCCGCATCGCGTTTCCCCGATGCGGCCTTTTCCCCGTTGAAACGGCACTGGTGCCTTTTGCTCTTGAGAACATCTTCCTACGTCGGTGCTAACCGCATCAGGTCGCGGGTCGGAGCTTACGCGCTCCCTCTCAGCCTCTGGCTCCCCGGATGTATTTGATTTTTTCTTTATTATAACGTGAATCCTCCCCGGTGTCAAACGGCTTCTCAGGAGAATTCCACATTGATCGGGGCGGCGTCCATGCCGTCAGTCTTCCTTCTTCTTTTGGCCGGGGGACGGCGTTTCCCGGGAGGACAGTTCCTGATACAGCAGGCTGGGCTGGATCCCCGTATTGTTTTGATATTTCCCGCTCTCATACCGGTCGTAGTCCCCCAGAAGGTCGTGGTAGTAGATCTGGCAGATCTCCACGTGGGGATAGATGGTCACCGGCTGTACGCAGAAAATTTCCAAAGTCCAGTAACCGGAAAAACCCACGTCCCCAAAACCGGCGGTGACATGGATGAAGATGCCCAGCCGGCCGATGGAAGAACGCCCCTCCAACATGGGCACCAGCCCTTCTGTGCGGGTATATTCGTCGGTCCGCCCCAGATAAAGCTTTCCCGGCTCCAGGGTAAGCCCGCTCTCCGGAATCTCCAGGATACGGGTGGGGTTATTCTTTTTCATGTCCAGCACCGGCGTGTCGTATACCATCAGCTGGGGATATAAAGACAGGTTGTAGCTGTTGGGGTTTATCCGCTCCGGGCGGAAGGGCTCGATCACGATCTCCTTTCCCATGCGCCGGGCAATCTCTTTTCCCGATAAAATCATAGCAATGATTCCTCCGTTGATTTTTTCCCTCTATCATAGCACAGTTCTTCAGAACGAAAAAGGGGATTCCTCCTTTTCAGGCTGTCGAAAAAATAATTCCTTTTAGCAAATGGCATAAGCGGGGGGAAGGATGGGGAACCCCTCGCTAGGGTTCCCCACGGCCAAACCGTCCACCGGACGGTTTGGCCTCCCCTCCTGAGCTTTTGGGAATCTTGAGGATTTCGCCTATTGCGATGGGCGAGGAAGGGCTCCGCCCCTCCACCCCGCCGCCTTTTGAAAAAGGCGGGCGAAAACTTTATGTTTCGGCGCGGGAGGTTGGGTTTCTTTTTTAGGACAACTTCAGAGCGCGATATGCCCCACCGCAGGCGTGGAAAAGCTTGAGTAAAACTTTTGAGTTCAAACGCGTGAGGTTAGGTGCTTTTCAGGAAAAGCCCGGCGCGCGTCGTGCCCCACCGCAGGTGGCGCAGGTGGGGCTGCGGAAAGGATTTTCTTCCGGTTACCTGGGCTGCTGCCCTTCTTCCTCCGCCAGAGGCAGGCGGACGGTGAAGGTGGTGCCCTCGCCGGGGGTGCTCTCCACGCTGACGTCCCCGTTGTAAAGACCCGCTAAATGCTTGACGATGGACAACCCCAGCCCGGTTCCCCCGATCTCCCGGGAACGGCTGGTGTCCACCCGGTAAAAGCGCTCAAACAACCGCCCCAGATGTTCCGGCGGGATACCGATGCCGGTATCGCTGATGCGCACCACCGCCATCTGGCGCTGGCGCTGGAGGGTGACGGTCACGCTGCCGCCGGGCTTGTTGTACTTAATGGCGTTATCCACCAGGTTACCAAAAAGCTGTTGCAGCCGGGAAGAAGAGGACAGGACGCACAGGCCCTGGTCCTTGACCACCAGGTCGATGGAAATTTGCTGTTTTTGCGCCAAAGGGAGCATGCGCTGGACGGTGTTTTCCAGTTCCTTGCTGAGGTCGCAGGGAACGGCGGAAGCGTCCTCCTTGGCGTTTTCAATCTGGGACAGCACCAGCATATCGTCGATCAAATGATGCAGGCGCTCCGCCTCGATGTCCAGCACATCGTAAAAATACTGGCGGGTCTCCTCGTCCCGGTCGCCGGATTTGAGCAGTTCAATAAAGCCCCGGATGGAGGTGAGGGGGGTCTTGAGCTCGTGGGTGACGTTGGCGACAAATTCGCTGCGCAGCTGTTGCAGCCGGCGCATTTCCGTAACGTCCGCCACCACCGCCAGCGCCCCTTCCGAAGCGCGGTTTTTGTTCAAGGGGGCCGCGTACACCGTCATGATGCGCTCGGGAGAGCCCACGCGCATCTCCCCCCGCACAGCGGCGTGCTGGGCCCGGGATTGCTCTAGGAATTCCGCCAGCCGGGCCAAAGCCAGGTTGCCGTTGAGGAGGTCTTCCTCCTGGAGGTTTTGGGCGTCCAGCAGTTCCCGGGCGCGGTCGTTGACAAAGAGCACATTCCCGCGGCCGTTGACCGCCAGTACGCCGTCGTCCATCCCTTGCAGCACGCCTTCCAGCTGCCGGTGCTTCCGATGCAGCTCGTGGAACGCCTCGCTGGTGGTGTCCGCCATGCGGTTGAACGCTTTGGCCAGGTTGCCGATTTCATTGCCCCCGTTGACCTCCACCCTGGAATCAAAATCCCCTTCGGAAATGCGCTGGGTGGCTTCCGTCAGCTTCATCAAAGGACGGGCAAGGCTCCTGGCGGAAAAGAACGCCAATACCACCGCTACGGCGCATCCCAGCAGGATACTTCCCAGCAGGCACAGCTGCATGCTGGTCATCACCCGGTTGAGTTCCGTCATGGGCAGGGCTGCCCGCAGATAAAACTGCCCGTCCACATATACCGCGGCGTAATAGTAGCTTTCGTGCAGGCTGGCGCTGGTGCGGGTGTCGTACCCCTTGCCATAGTGCTTGGCCTCATAGATTTCCGGCCGGGTAAGGTGGTTTTTGGTGATGGGGTCGGGGTCTTCCAGGTTATCCAGGTCGCTTTCCCCTAAAACCTGCCCGTCCGTACTGATGATGGTGATGCGCATATCCTGCCCGGTCTGCTGGAGCATGGCGCTTTCCTGTTCCGCAAAGCCCTGGGGATCGGCGGCGATCCGGTCGGTGTCGCTGAGCATAAAGGCAAGGGCCGTATCCAGCCGCCGGGCGAATTCCTCCTCATA
>CAJFUH010000232.1 GCA_904420155.1 uncultured Clostridia bacterium | reverse complement strand
TTTTTACAGCTTCCCTATCAGGTAGGCAAAAAGGAACGGAAAGCTTTCCGTTCCTTTTTGCACGTTCCTTATTCATAAATAGCGGGCGGCCCGCCGGAAAAGCGTCCGCTTTCCTATTACATCCCGTGAATTTCCTCCGCGGTCAAAATAGTAATGCCTGCGCCTTTCAACACGGAAATGGCCCGCTGGTCGTCGTCTACCCGCAAAATCACAAAGGCCTTACCTTGGTCCCTGCTGATAAATGCATACATATACTCAATGGTGATATGCTCGTCGGCCAGCACCCGCATGGCCTTGGCAAATTCGCCCGGGCGGTCGTCAATGCCGATGGCGATCACACTGGTAAGGGAAACGGTCATGCCGGCCTGCTTGAGCGCTTCCACCGCTTCATCCGGATTGTCTACAATCAGGCGGAGAATTCCGAAATCACTGGTATCGGCAATGGAAATCGCCCGGATGTCGATATTGGCGTTTGCCAGCACAGCGGTAATTTCCGCCAGGCGTCCGGCTTTGTTTTCTACAAAAATAGACAATTGCTTAATCTGCATATCGGTTCCTCCTTTTATTCTATGATTCTTTTATCAATCACCCGCTTGGCCTTGCCTTCGCTGCGGGGCAGGCTCTTGGGTTCTACCAGCTTGATGCGGGCGGCGATATTCAATGTGGACTGCAACGCGGCGGCGATCTTATGCTCCACGTCCTCCAGGTTGCGCACCTTGTCGGAGAACATGGAATCGGTCATTTCCACCTGTACTTCCATGGTATCCAAATTGTTGACGCGGTCCACAATGATCTGGTAGTTTGGATCCATGCCCAGTTCCAGCAGCACGGATTCCACCTGGGAGGGGAAGACGTTGATACCGCGGATGATCAGCATATCGTCGGTGCGCCCATGGGGCTTGGACATCTTGACAAAGGTCCGCCCGCACTCGCATACCTCGTGGCTCAGCTTGCACACGTCCCGGGTGCGGTAACGCAGCAGGGGAAGGGCTTCCTTGCCAATACGGGTAAAGACCAGTTCGCCGTATTCCCCATCGGGAAGGGGCTTGCCGGTTTCGGGGTCAACGACCTCCGGATAGAAGAAATCTTCATTGATGTGCATGCCGGTCTGGCAGGGGCAGTCAAAGGCCACGCCGGGCCCGGCGATTTCCGACAATCCATAGATATCATATGCTTTGATGGCCAGCATATATTCAATTTGCTTGCGCATATTGTCCGTCCATGCCTCCGCCCCGAACAGGCCGGCCCGCAGCTTGAGGGTGTTGGGGTCGATGCCCATATCCCGGGCGGTTTCCCCGATGAAAAGGGCGTAAGAAGGGGTGCAGCACAGGATATCGGAACCGTAATCCTGCATAATGGTCACCTGGCGTTTGGTATTGCCGGAAGATACCGGGATAGCGGTGGCCCCCAGCTTTTCCGCGCCGTAATGCAGGCCCAGCCCGCCGGTGAACAGGCCGTACCCGTAGGATACGTGGATATAGTCGCTTTTCGTAGCGCCGATGGAAGCTAGGGCGCGGGCCGCAGAACGGGCCCAAACATCGATATCGTTATGGGTATATCCCACCACCGTCTGTTTGCCGGTGGTGCCGGAAGACGCGTGGATGCGCACCAGCTCCTCCTTGGGGACTGCGAACATACCGAAAGGATAGGTATCGCGCAGGTCGGTCTTATCCGTAAAAGGAAGCTTCGTGACGTCGTCGATGGATTTTATGTCGCCGGGGAGCAATCCGATTTCGTCAAACCGTTTGCGGTACAGGGGGACGTTCTGATAACATTTTTCCACCATTTTCACCAGTCGGCGGGACTGGATCCAATGCAGCACTTCCCGGGGGGCGCATTCGATATCCGGTTCATAATAAAGATAAGGCATGGGAATCAACTCCTTTGATGATATGAATAAGATAAAACATGGATAAGCGGAAGAAGGCGGGGAAAATCCCCCTGATGCAACAGAAGGAAGCGTTCCTGCCGCGGCATGCCGCTGGGACGCTTCCCCACTGCTTCTTAATTTTCGTAACCCAGCTCAAAGGCTTTCAGGTTCATATCTATGAATTTTTGGGGAACGGTGGCGCGGATGGTTTCCATCCAATCCTCTTTGGAAAGGCTCATGCGCTTAGCCATTACCCCAATGAGCACCACGTTGACCGCTTTAACGGAACCGGCCTGCTCCGCCAGGGAAAGAGCGTCTGCGGCTACCACATCCACGCCTTTTTCCTCCATTTTAGCAATCAGGTTTTCCGGATACTGCGCCGCGCCGGTGATGACAGGCATAGGATCAATGCATTGGGTATTGACGATGATAGTGCCGTCCGGTTTCAGCCAGGGGAGGAAACGGGCGGCTTCCAGCTGTTCAAAAGCCAGGATATAGTCCGCGCCCCCTTCTTCAATAATCGGGGAAGCGACTTCTTTGCCGTAACGGACATAGGTCACTACGGAACCGCCGCGCTGGCTCATGCCGTGCACTTCGGATACCTTCACGTCGTAACCGGCCCGCAGCATGGCGTTGCCCAGCAGACGGCTGGCCAACAAGGTGCCTTGCCCGCCTACGCCGACAATCAAAACGCTTTTTACTTCATTCATGTTAGTTCTCCTCCTTGCTACCGATGGCTTGTTTGGGACACAATCCTTCGCATACGCCGCAGCCTACGCACTGGGTATGGTCAATGACCGCTTTGCCGTCCCTCTGAGAGATAGCCGGGCAGCCGATTCCCAGGCAGGCTTTACAGCCGATACATTTATCCGCATCCACCACTAGGGAGGGCTTGTGCTTGACATATTTCAGCAAAGCGCAGGGACGGCGGGAGATAATGACAGAAGGTTCTTCCGCCTCCAGTTCCTCTTTGATGACCTGCTGGGTCTGCTTCAGGTCGTAAGGGTCACAGACGCGCACGCGCGGGATCCCTACGGATTTGCACAGGGCTTCCAGATCCACCGCGGTGGCGGGATCCCCCGTGATATTGTATCCGGTGGTGGGGTTCTGCTGATGCCCTGTCATGCCGGTGATGGAGTTATCTAAAATAATCACCACAGAATTGGTAGAGTTATAGGCGATATCGATCAAGCCGGTAATGCCGGAGTGGATAAAGGTGGAATCGCCGATAACGGCCACCGACTTTTTCTCCCCTTTTTCCCCCAGCATCTTATTATAGCCGTGCAGGGCGGAAACCGAAGCGCCCATACAGACGCAGGTATCCATCATGCTCAGAGGCGCGGAAGCCCCCAAGGTATAACAGCCGATATCGCCGCTTACATATACCTTGGCGCGCTTTAAGGCGTAAAACAGGCCGCGGTGGGGACATCCGCAGCACATCACCGGGGGACGCACCGGGATGGGGATATCCAGGGATTTTTTGGGAAGCTTCTCCTTGGTGAGCAGCTCCCGGACCATCTGCTGGTTGAATTCGCCGCAGCGGGGGAAAAGCGCCTTGCCGATCACCGGGATACCGTGCTTCACACAGTGGGTCTCGATGATATCGTCCAGCTCTTCAATGACATAGAGGGTATCCACCTGGGCGGCAAACTTTTTGATGAGATCTACCGGCAGGGGATTGATCATGCCCAGCTTTAAATAAGAGGCGTTGTCCCCCATGGCCTCCTTGGCGTACTGGTAGCAGGACCCGGCGGTGATAATGCCGATGGAGGTGTCGTTCATTTCAATGCGGTTAATATCGCTATGTTCCGCCCATTCCGTCAGCTTGACCGTACGCTCTTCCACCAGGGGATGTTTGATCTTGGCCATGGCGGGCAGCATCACGTTCTTTTGGGGGTTCTTTTCATAGGGCTTGAGTTCTAATTCCTGGCGGGGGCACAGCTCCACCAGGCTGCGGGAATGGGAAATACGGGTGGTCAGCCGCAGGGCCATGGGGGTGTCGAACTGTTCCGACAGCTCATAGGCCAGTTTGGTGAACTCCTTGCATTCGGCGGAATCTGCGGGCTCCAGCATGGGGATTTTGGCGGCGATGGCATGGTTGCGGCTGTCCTGCTCGTTCTGAGAGGAATGCATACCGGGGTCGTCCGCCACGGCGATCACCATACCGCCGTTGACGCCGATATAGGACATGGTGAAGAAGGGGTCTGCCGCCACATTCAGTCCCACATGTTTCATAGCGGAGAAAGAGCGCGCGCCGGCAAAACTGGCGCCGGCGGCCACTTCTACCGCCACTTTCTCGTTAGGGGCCCATTCGCACTGGATCTCGCCGTATTTAGCGGCGGTCTCCGTAATTTCAGTGCTGGGCGTTCCGGGATAGCTAGAGACTAAGCGGACGCCGGCTTCGTACAAACCGCGGGCCACAGCCTCGTTTCCCAGGAGTAATTCTTTCATTTGGATTCAACCCTTTCTGTTCCGCTATTTTTCCCAGCGGAAAGCAAACTTTTTGTTATATTTTCTTTTGAAAAAATCAGAACCATTCTATGGTTTTGAAACAACAGTAATAACCGTTCCTGCATCAAAAAATAAAACGGTGCAAAACATCGATAGACAGGCCGCGGGCATGTTTTTAGAAAGCATCCCAGCGCGCCATACCTATTGCAGGCGTTATCTCCCCATGCCGCCGTCCGGTTCGTTGCGCAGGTCCAAAATGCGTTTGGCCTTGCCCTGGAACCGTTCCAAGCTCTTGGGTTCCACCAGAGTGACGCGGGTCTCCAGGCCCAGTACGCTCTTGAGGCGGTCGTGAATGGAGCGCTGTAACTCCTCCAGTTCCCGGTAATGTTCCAGCAGGCTGCCGTCCAGCAGCTCCACCCGGACTTCCAGGTTATCCATAAAGTTGGCGCGGCGTACCACCAACTGATAGTGAGGGCCCACTTTTTCCATGCCCACCAAAACGCTTTCAATCTGGGTTGGGAATACGTTGACGCCCTTGATGATGAGCATATCGTCCGTGCGGCCCATGACCTTTTCCATACGCGCATGGGTGCGGCCGCAGGCGCAGGGTTCGTAGGTTAACCGGGTGATGTCCTTGGTACGGTAACGCAGCACCGGCATGCCCTCCCGGGTCAACGTGGTCACTACCAGTTCGCCGGCCTCGCCGGGAGCCTTTGGTTCGCCGGTATCCTTGTCGATGATCTCCGGCAGGAAATGGTCTTCCGCAAAGTGCAGTCCGCAACGCAAATGGCATTCCCCCGCAACGCCGGGTCCGCCGAGTTCCGTCATGCCGTAGTTATCCGAAACGAAAATACCCATGTTTTCCTCAATCTGGGCCCGCATTTCCGGGGTGCAGCTTTCGCTGCCCAACAGGCCGATGCGCAGTTTATAATCGCTGCGGGGATATCCCTGCTCTTTCATGACTTCGCTCAGGTATAACGCGTAAGAGGGAGTAGCTACCAGACCGGTCACGCCGAAATCCCGGAACATCATCAGCTGTTTGGCCGTATTGCCGGAGGACGCGGGGATGACCACGGCCCCGATTTTTTCCAATCCATAATGCAGGCCAAGCGCCCCGGTAAACAAACCGTACCCAAAGGAAATCTGGATGATATCGTCGGCGGTAGCGCCGCCGCCCACCGCTACGCGGGCCACTTGATCCGACCAGCGGTCCAGATCGTCTTTGGTATAACAGCCCACCGTGGGTTTCCCCGTGGTGCCCGAGGAGGCATGGATACGGGTGATCTGCCGCATAGGGACCGCCAGCATCTGGAAGGGATAATGATCCCGGATATCGTCTTTGGTGGTATAGGGCAGATACTGGATATCGCTCAGCGTTTTGATCTGATCGCCGCTGGTGATGCCCGCCGCGTCCAGCTTTTCATGGTAAAAGGGCACGTTGCGGTAGCAATAATCCACCATATGTTTCAGCCGTTCTAATTGCAGAGCCTCGATCTGAGCCCGGGGCATCGTTTCTATATCCTTTTGAAAAAACACAGTAGCACTTCCTTCTATTTAGTAGGAGGGAAATCCCCTCCAAATTCTGGTTTTGTCAATAGAGCAGGATACCGCGCCGACAAAATATGCCGGCACGGTACAAATTATAACATATTCTGATGAATTTTACAAAATTATTCTTAATTTTCCTGCTCAATTTGGTGGGAAAAGATTTCCTTTTCCTCTCAGATTATTGAAAAAGGGTAATTACCCAAGCGGGGGGAGGATGGGGAACCCCTCGCTAGGGTTCCCCACGGCCAAATCGTCCACCGGACGGTTTGGCCTCCCCTCCTGAGCTTTCTGATTCCTTAGGTGTTTCGTCCTCTGCGGAGGACGACCCGGGGGCTCCGCCCCCAAGACCCCCGCAAGCTTTTGAAAAAGCTTGCGCAAAACTTTTAAGTTTAGGCGCGGGCAACCCAGGTTCTTTTTAAAGAAAACCCGGTGCGCGACGTGCCCGCCGCAGGCGCAGGTGGTTTGACTATTTCACATAATGGTGTTCCAGCCTCCACTGTTCCGCGGTACCGGTATAGAAAAAGTCGTTGCGTTCTCCGCTCTTCCATCCCAGCTTCCTAGCCAAAACGCTGACCACAAAACAAAGAACGATAGAAAGCACCATAGCCAGGCAGGCAAACAGCGGGCCCTGGTTCATCATTTCGCCCAGCCCAAAAGGGGCCTGCCAGGCCGGGACAAACAGCTTGGCCACAACCGGCAGGATGGATACGGCGAACCCGCCCAGCATCCCGGCCCAGGCCCCGGCGCGGTTGATTCCTTTCCAATAGAGGGAAATGGCGTAAGGGGCCAGGAAACAGCCGGAGATAATCCCCCAGGAATAGGACATCATTTCCAGGATAGGGGTGTTGGTATTGGCCACCAGATAACTGAGTACCACAAAGATCAAGCAGAGGATCCGGGTCATCAACGCCAGCTTCTGGTCTTTCATATCCTTTTTGATGCGGCCTTTCACCAGATCCATGGTGACGGTGGAACAGGCAGTGAGGGTGATGGAGGACAAGGTGGAAACCGAAGCGGCGATCAGCAGCACCAACACCACACCGATGAGGATATTTGGCAGCCCCGCCTGGTTGAGCATATTGGGGATGAGGTAATCTTTCCCCCCTGCGGGAAGCTCGTTGCCGAAGAACAGATGGGAGAACGAGCCGATAAAGTAACCGCCGCCCGCCACCAGCAGGGCGAAAAAGGTGGAAATGATAACGCCCCGGCGCACTTCCCGGTCGTCCCGGATACCGTAATATTTGTGCACCATCTGGGGCAGGCCCCAGGTGCCGAAGCTGGTCATCAAAATGGTGGCGATCAAAGACCACATGGCGCCGGAGGGCAAGGGGGCCATTTGGTTTTGCTCCATGTAATCCATCATATTGGAGAGACCCTGGGACAAACCGCCCACCTGCGGGCAGATGACCACCATGGCGATCAGCGCCGCAACGCCGAACATCATGATGATCCCCTGGACAAAGTCGGCTTTCAGCGTGGCCATGTATCCGCCCAGCACCAATACCAGCGCAGACCCCAAAGCGATGATGATCATGCACACGGTTTCATCGATATTAAGCAGGATGGAACACACGCTGGTTAATCCTTTGTACACAGAGGCCGAATAAGGGAGCAAAAAGACAAAGGTGATAATACAGGCAAACAGTTTCATGCCCTGGCTGTTGTACCGCATTTCAAACAGCTGGGGCATGGATTTGATTTTTAACCGCCGGGTGCATTCCCGGGTGCGTTTGGCCAGCACCAGCCAGGCTAACAGGGAACCGATAACCGCGTTTCCGACGCCCACCAAAACGGACCACAACCCATAGCTCCAGCCGGAACTGCCGGAATACCCGATGAACATCACGGCGGAAAAATAGGCGGTCCCGTAAGACAACGCGGAAATCCAGGCGCCGGCGTTGCGCCCGCCTACCGTGAAATCCGCCATCCCCTTGGCGCTTTTGGAATTGAGAATTCCCACCGCCAGCATAAAGACGACGTAAACGGCAATCACCAGCCAGATGGTTGCTTCTTTACTCATGGGTTTACCACTCCTCTTTACTCATTTAAAGCGTTTATGTATTGATGGTTTAAATCATAAAAGATTCTACCGCAATTTGTCAAAAAAATCAAGATAAAAATAAAATTTATTGTCAGCTTATAGAAAAACCGGGGTTGCCCGCGCGCCTGCGGCGGGCACGTCGCGCTCTGGGTTTTCTCTAAAAAAGACCGGGTCGCCCGCGCTTAAACATAAAAGTTTCGTCCACCTTTTCAAAGGCGGCGGATTCCAAAGGCAGCGCCTTTGGTCGTCCTCCGCAGAGGACGAAACACCCAAGC
>CAJFUH010000231.1 GCA_904420155.1 uncultured Clostridia bacterium | reverse complement strand
TCCCGATGAATTTCCGGTTAAAGAAGCTCCCCAATGGAAACACTAGCCACAGAAAGTTTAAACTGGCAATAAACTTCGCTTAACATTCCCTTAATATAACGACCCTAAGATTATGACTGTACCAAGGAGATGGGCGGATGTTTAATAGGCGCTTAATCTTTTCGAGCGCGTTCGACCCAAAGAATGGTATTCGATTATTAGGAGGATATAAAAGATGAAAAAGGTAATTTCATTGGTTTTGGCGTTAGCGTTGTGCTGCGCTCTGTTTGCAGGTTGCAATTCCACCGTTACCGGAACAGTCAACAGCAGCACGCCTTCCTCTAATCAGGAAGGATCTTCCCAAAGTTCTACCAGCGACCTGTCCGGCAAACTGACCATGACCGGTTCCACCTCTATGGCGGAAGTATGCAACGCCTTGGGCGAAGCGTTCCATGAGAAATATCCGGACGTCACCGTGGAAAAGGGCGGCACTGGTTCCGGCGAAGCTGTTCCCGCCGTTACCCAGGGAACCGCGCTGCTGGGCGACCTGTCCCGTGACCTGAAAGACGAGGAAAACCCGGATGACTTTACCGCGGTTACCCTGTGCCTGGACGGTATCGGCGTTGTAGTCAACAAGGACTCCGCAGTGGAAGACTTGACCCCCGACCAGATCACCAAAATCTTTACCGGAGAAATCAGCAATTGGTCCGAAGTGGGCGGCGAGGACGCGCCGATCACCGTAGTAGGCCGTGAGGCGGCTTCCGGTACCCGCGACGGTTTTGAATCCATCTTCGATGTAAAAGACAAAGCCAAGTATGCCCTGGAGCTCCAGGAGACCGGCCTGGTGGTTTCCAAGGTAGCCAGCGATAAAAATGCCATCGGTTATGTGTCCCTGGCTTCTGTAGATGAGGAAAAAGGCATTAAGGCTGTCAAGGTGGACGGCGTTGAAGCCACCGAAGAGAATGTAGCCAACGGTACTTACACCGTACAGCGTCCTTTCGTACAGATCTACAAAAAGGGCTCTACCGATCCGCTGATCAAAGCATGGTTTGAGTTCTTGGCTTCCGATGAAGGCCAGCAGATCATTGCAGATAAGGGCCTGGTTCCCCAAGAGATTGAAGTCCCCAATAATTAACCCCTGCAATTTGGGACCTATATGCACAGCAGCCCCCGGCACAGAGCTAATTTCTGCGCCGGGCCGCTGCGCGGTTATAGGCGCCAAAGAATAGAGGAACCGGGAAAGAGAAGGAACAACACCACCAGGATACGGCGGTGTTTTCCTGCTATTTCTGGAATCCTGTACAATGAACTTGCCTTTTTCCTGACAGATGATTGGAAGAATAAGTCCTTTTGGAAAGGAACGATAACATGAAAGCATCACAGCAGAAAGAAAGCCTCAGACAGTCGGTCCCTGTGCTTATTGTAGGCTTATTGCCCCTTGTATTGCTGTTTTTCCCCTATCTGACCCTGACAACCCGGGAAGTAACCTATCATCTTTCCGCCTGGCAGATGTTGACGGCAAAGGGGCTGGAGGCCAGCGGGCTGGTAGCCACCATTCCGCTGATTGCCCGGATCGGTGTGGCGTTATCCGTGCTATTCCCCCTGGCGGGCATTGCCTGTTATGTGACCAGGCGCGCCTGGTGCGCCCTCGCCGCCTTTGCTTTGGGCGCGGTTTCCACAATGGCGGCCGCTGTCGCGGGGGATCAGATTGCCCGCGCGCTGGAAGGCGCGGGACTGTCTTACGCGGCCAGTAACCCGGAATTCTGGTTTTATGTACAGATCCTTCTGGGCGTAGTGGGCGTTATCCTTTGCGTCAGGGCGCAAAAGAGGAAAAAAGAAAGCGTAGAAGACCTCTCAGCCACCGGCCTTACCGACCAGGACGCCATCCGCCATCGCCAGAGGGCCAATCTGGTAAAGGTGATTGTGGCCGTTTGCCTGGGGGTTATCCCGATTGTGGTATTCTTTTTCCCATACATGTCCCTGTCTTTCCAGGGAAATAGTTATTCCCTGTCCGCATGGCAGATCCTCACCGCCGCCGGCCTGGAGGTAAACGGCGCGTTGGTGAGCATCCCGCTGATCGCCCGGATTGCCGTGGCGTTGGGAGCGATCTTCAGCCTGGCCGGTATCGCGCTGTTATTGCTGCGCAAGGCCACATGGGCGGGCGGCGCCTTTGTACTGTCCGCAGTTACGCCGCTGGTGGTTCTCCTGTCCAGCTCGGAGATCCAGACGGCCCTGACCACGCTGAATATCACCCAGATTGTGGTGGAATATCACCTCCCCTTTGTGTTTACCCTGCTGTGCGGCCTGGCGGCCGGCGTGCTTTCCGTGTGGACCAAGGGGTCGGAAAAGCTGGCGGAAAGTATTTTCCTGATTTTCTCCTGCGTATCCGTAGGGTCCGTGGTGATCCTCACCGTTTATATGATTGTCTCAGGAGCCCCCGCCATTGCGGAAATCGGCCTGGGGAACTTCCTGTTCGGAACGGAATGGAAACCCAGTTCCAATACTTACGGCATCCTGCCTTTGATCTTATCTTCTATTGCCGGTACCTTTGGGGCGGTGCTCATCGGGGTTCCCGTCGGGATCCTCACCGCAGTCTTCCTCAGCGAAACGGCTCCCCGCCGTCTGGCCTCTACCGTGCGCCCGGCGGTCCAGCTGTTGGCCGGTATCCCATCGGTTATTTACGGATTTTTCGGCATGCTGGTCATCCTGCCGGTGATCCGCGCCCTGTTCCCGGGCAAGACCATCGGCGAAAGCCTGCTGGCGGTTATTTTGATCCTGGCTATCATGGTGCTCCCCACCATTGTCAGCGTATCGGAAAACGCCCTGCGGGCGGTGCCGGTATCCTACCGGGAAGCGGCCCTGGCGCTGGGTACCACCCCGGTAAAAACTATTTTTAAAGTGACCATCCCCGCGGCCAAGTCCGGTATTTTGGCGGGCGTCATCTTAGGCGTGGGCCGGGCCATCGGCGAAACCATGGCGGTTATCATGGTGGCGGGCAACGCGGTAAATATGCCCTCTTTGCTGGGGACCGTCCGCCTGCTCACCACCGGTATCGTGATGGAGATGTCCTATTCCTCCGGCCTGCACCGCCAGGCCCTGTTCGCCATCGGGCTGGTGCTGTTTGTCTTTATCATGATTGTCAATATCGCCTTTACCGTCATTTCCAGGAGAGGAGTGCAGATGGATGCAAAGTAACGCCGCTGTCATGCAGGAATCCCAGGCGTTTGTGCCGGAATCCCTGTACCGAAAACGCAGAAACCCTTCCGACATCATACTTAAAGTGCTGATCTACACCGCTGCGGTCATCACTGTGCTGGTCCTGGTGGGGATCATCGCCTATATTCTGATCCGGGGCGTGCCTTACCTGTCCTGGCAGTTTTTGTCCACCCCTTATTCCGAGACCAATATGGATCAGCGCGGCATCCTGCCGATGATCATCAACACCTTGTATATGGTTGTGATCTCCCTGCTGATCTCTACCCCCATCGGCATCTCTTCCGCGATTTACCTCACCCAGTATGCCCGGCAGGGGCGGCTGGTCAAGACCATCCGGTTTACCACGGAGATCCTGTCCGGCGTGCCCTCCATCATCTTCGGCCTGTTCGGCTATACGGTATTTTGCATCCTGTTCCGCCTGGGCACTTCGATCCTGGCGGGCGCGCTGACCATGACCATTTGCATCCTTCCCACCATTGTGCGCACCACGGAGGAAAGCCTGCTGGCGGTCCCCTCTTCCTATAAGGAAGGCGCTATGGCGTTGGGCGCGGGCAAACTGCGGGTGATCATGGGTATCGTGCTGCCCTGCGCCATGCCCGGCGTGCTCACCGCCGTCATCTTGGCCATGGGGCGCATCGTAGGGGAATCCGCAGCGCTGCTGTACACCTCCGGTTTGGCCTACAATATGCCTTCCGGCGGATGGGAAGGCATCGTCGGCCACGCGCTGGATTCCGGACGTACCCTCACCCTCCATCTGTACCAGACCGCTATGCAGGCGGTCACACCGGACGCCTTTAATGTGGCCTTTGCCACGGCTTCGGTACTGCTGATCCTGGTATTCTTGCTGAACATGCTGGCAAGCGTGCTGGGAAAAGCGTTGAAAAAAGAGTAATCCCAATAAGGGAACCACATAGAGAAAGAACCCGTATCACCAGACAAGAAGAAAGGCTGGAGAATAGCAATGAAAAGCAAGGTGTCCATTCAAGACCTCAATCTTTACTACGGCGATTTCCATGCCCTGAAAGGGATTAATATGGAGATCGAAGAACATAAGGTGACCGCCTTCATCGGCCCTTCGGGCTGTGGGAAATCCACCTGCATCAAAACCCTTAACCGCATGAACGATCTGGTGGAAGGCTGCCGGATCACCGGGAAAGTCACCATAGACGGGGAAGATATCTACGATCCCCGCACCGACGTCACCCTGCTGCGCAAGCGCGCCGGCATGGTGTTCCAAAAACCCAACCCGTTTCCCATGAGCGTTTACGACAACATCGCCTACGGCCCCCGGGTGCACGGCATCAAGAATAAGCAGGCCCTGGATGAAATCGTGGAACGGTCCCTGCGGGACGGCGCCCTTTGGGACGAAGTCAAAGACCGCCTGAAAAAATCCGCCCTGGGGCTCTCGGGCGGGCAGCAGCAGCGTTTGTGCATCGCCCGGGCGCTGGCCGTGCAGCCGGATATCCTGCTGATGGACGAGCCCACCTCCGCGTTGGACCCCATTTCCACCTTGAAAATTGAGGACCTCATGGAGGAGCTGAAAAGCAAGTATACGGTGATCATCGTCACCCATAATATGCAGCAGGCCGCCCGTATCGCCGATAAGACCGCGTTTTTCCTGTTGGGGGAACTGGTGGAATACGACGACACTTCCGTCATGTTTAATATGCCCAAGGATAAGCGCACCGAAGAATATATCACCGGCCGGTTTGGTTGATGCCCGGCGCTATGCGGGAAAGTTTTTCTTTCTTTCCGCATATAGATGCCGTATAATGAAGATATCGAAGCAAGGAGAATCAAGGACATGCCGAGAAAATTTTTTGACCAGAAGCTGCAAAACCTTAACCGGGATCTCACCGAGGTAGGAACCCTGGTAAATAGCCGGATAGGGGATACCATAGAGGCGCTGCGGGGGATGGACCTAAAACTGGCCGCGGAAGTAGTGGCCGGGGATTCGGAAATCGACCGCGCCCAGCACAGCATAGAACAGGAGTGCGTCCAGCTGCTGGCGTTGCAGCAGCCCATCGCCACCGACCTGAGGGTGATTGCCTCCTGCCTGAAGATCATCACCGATATTGAGCGGGTGGCCGACCAGTGCGCGGATATCTGTGAAATCATCACCACAGGGGAGCTCCGCGCCAACAGCATGCTGGTAAGCCACGTGATCCAGATGCTGGAGACCGCCCGGGGGATGTTTGGGCGGGCTATGGACGTTTTTCTCAGCCGGAATGTGGAAGAGGCGAGAAACGTGTGCAAAGAGGACGACGCCGTGGATTCCATGTTTTCCAAGATCGTGCTGGAGGTATGCGGGAATATCACCCAGGCCCCCCAGAACGTTATGCGGGAAGTGGATTTGATGTTTGTGGCCAAGTATATTGAGCGCATGGCGGACCATGCCACCAATATTGCGGAATGGGTCATCTATATGGAGACCGGCGAGCATCCCGACCTCAATGCGGGATAATTGCCCGGGACATCCAGGGAAGCCTTTGGAGGCTTCCCATCATACACGGTTGTAAGGAGAGATAGAGAATGCCTTCTCTGGTATATGTTGCGGATGACGAACCGAATATCCGCAAGCTGGCTTCCCTGGCCCTGCGGGATTCCGGCTTTGAGACCCAGGAATTTGCGGACGGGGCCACGCTGCTGACGGCAGTGCGCCGCCGTATCCCGGACGCCATTGTGCTGGACTGGATGATGCCCCCGCCGGACGGGCTGGCGGTTTGCAAAAAACTGCGGGAGGATGAAGCCACCCGCCCCATCCCGGTTTTGATGCTCACCGCCCGCGGCGAGGAAGTGGACCGGGTGCTGGGGTTGGAAATTGGCGCGGACGACTATATTACCAAGCCGTTCAGCGTCAAGGAGCTGTGCGCCCGGGTGCGCGCGGTGATCCGGCGCAAGGAGTACCTCACTCCCGCCGGAGAAGAAACCCTCACCTGCGGCCCGCTGGTGGTGGATATCGCCCGCCGCCAGGTGACCAAAGGCGACAGGAACATCGAGCTGACGATGAAGGAGTTTGACCTTTTGGTTATGCTGATGCGCAATCGGGGCCGGGTGATGACCCGGGACGCTTTGCTGGACAAGGTGTGGGGCGTGGAGTATTTTGGGGACGCCCGCACGGTGGACGTGCATATCCGGTATTTGCGCCAAAAGATCGAGGACGAGCCGGACCATCCCAAATGGATCGTTACCCTGCGGGGTGTGGGATACCGGTTTGCCGCGGAGGAACCCGCGGGGAAAAAGTCCTGAACATAGTGCTGGAAAAAAGGGGCTGTCCGATGGACAAGCCCCTTTTTCTCATG
>CAJFUH010000230.1 GCA_904420155.1 uncultured Clostridia bacterium | reverse complement strand
TCTTGAGGATTTCGCCCATTGCGATGGGCGAGGAAGGGCTCCGCCCCTCCACCCCGCCGCCTTTTGAAAAAGGCGGGCGAAAACTTTATGTTTTAGTGCGGGCGGCCAGGTTCTTTTTAGAGAAAGCTTTGTGCGCGATGAGCCAAAGTCATATAATTCTCTATAAAAATTATAGCATCTATATTTTACGGATTTATCAGGAAACCGCGTCGTCTCTTTGCCTGCTGAGGGTAGGGGAATTTTTTTAAAATTTACAAAATAAAGCAGACTTGGGAAAACGCTATATTGTATACTATTTTTGTAAGGTACGAAAATAAACATAGATGCTTGGAAAGGAGGATTTCTTAGTGAACTTCAGTAGAACAAAAATAGCCGACGAATTAAAGAAACTCAAACTCAAGAATTTTGTACTGCTGCTCATTGCAGGGATCATCAATGCCTTTGGCGTAACGGTTTTTATCGCGCCCGTTATGCTCTACGACAGCGGGGTCTCCGGGACGTCCATCTTGCTGTCCCAGATAACGCCGGAATATTTGACCTTGTCCTTTTTCTTATTGGTTCTAAATGTCCCGCTGTTTTTGGTGGGGCTGAAAAAACAGGGGCTCTCTTTTACGATATACGCCATTTTTACTGTGACAATCTATTCCCTGGGGGCCTGGCTGATCACCGATATCCTGCCCATTGATGTGAGCATTGCCTCCCCGCTGGCCGGCACGGACTTATTGCTATGCGCCCTGTTCGGCGGCCTGATTTCCGGGGTGGGAAGCGGTTTGGCCATCCGTTACGGCGGCGCGATGGACGGCGTGGAGGTACTGGCGGTAATTTTTGCAAAGCGATTGGGCCTTACGGTGGGGAACTTCGTGATGATTTATAACGTAGCGCTGTATATTATATGCGGCTTTGTGATGGATAGCTGGATTCTGCCCCTGTATTCCATCGTTACCTATGGCGCCGCGCTGAAGACCATCGATTACATTGTAGAAGGCATCGACCGGTCAAAGGCCGCTACCATTATAACCGATTGCCCCGGGGAAGTTTGTCAAGCCCTGTCCGATACCTTTGGGTGCGGCATCACCACCATGGAGGCAAAAGGGTATTATTCCCAGGAACAAAAAACCGTGGTGTACATTATTCTCAACCGGTTCCAGATAGGGAAAATGAAGGAGACGGTACATCAGGCAGACAGCGGCGCATATATCTCCATTTCCGAAGTGGCCGAGGTTTACCATGCCTATGGCGAGTAAGCGCACGCCGTTTGGGAAGCTTCAACATTCCCCAGAAACGCCCTGCCTGCTTTAAAAAGGCGGTTTAGGGGCTGCGTGTTTCAGGGAAATGGGCCGCCCTCTGCAAACCCCGGCCGTTTTTGATTGGCAAAAACGCTCGATTGCGTACTTTGGTCCCCTTTCCCCTTCTTCCTTTGCTGGGAAACGGGGATTCCGCCCGATTTCCAGCGGTTATTTTACTAAAAAGAGAACGGGAAAACCTAGGAAATCTGGGCATTTCCGGGAAAATATGGACGAATTTTTAAAATTGCTTGAACGCCCAAATTATTGGTTGAGAAATACCGGTTTTCCGGTTATAATATAGGTATATGTGTAGACGGTAGACATGCTGTTTTCACAGGATTTAGCTTTGTTTTTTTCAGATTGCAATCGTTATGTATTCAGACGGCAGGCGGATCGTTCTGTTTTTGTCCCGGCTGTATGGGATAGCCCTCATAAGCTGTGCCGTTATAGATTTTTGGATGGTTTGTTTTTGTAAAATAGGAAAGGGGACTTTATTTATTATGTTTTCTAAAGATATTGGAATCGATTTGGGTACCGCCAACACGCTGGTTTTTATGAAGGGAAAAGGCATTGTTATGAGAGAACCCTCCGTGGTTGCGGTGGACGTGCGTACCGACACCGTATTGGCGGTAGGCGCCCAGGCCAAAGAGATGATCGGCCGTACCCCCGGTTCCATTGTGGCGGTCCGCCCCCTGAAAGACGGCGTGATCGCGGATTTTGATATCACCGCCACCATGCTCAAGCATTTTATCCGGAAAGCGGTAAAGAGCTCCATGTTTAATAAAGCAAAGGTAATTGTATGTATCCCCTCCGGCGTTACCGAAGTGGAGCGCCGCGCCGTAGAGGACGCCGCCCGTTCCGCCGGCGCCAAAGATGTGGAATTGATCGAAGAGCCCATGGCCGCCGCCATCGGCGCCGGGCTGCCGGTTGCGGAGCCCACGGGCAGCATGGTTGTGGACATCGGCGGCGGCACCTCCGAAGTGGCCGTCATCTCTCTGGGCGATATCGTCACTTCCTGTAGCGTCCGCGTGGCCGGCGATAAATTTGACGAATCCATCATTTCCTATGTGAAAAAGAAATATAACCTGCTCATCGGCGAGCGCACTGCGGAAAACATCAAAATCCGCATCGGCTCCGCTTATCCCTATGAAGATGAGGAAAGCATGGAGATCAAGGGCCGCAACCTCATCGACGGCCTGCCCAAGAACGTCTCCATTTCCGCCGCCGAAGTGCGGGAAGCTTTGGCCGACCCGCTGGTCACCATTGTGGAGGCCATCAAATCTACGTTAGAGCAGACCCCGCCGGAGCTGTCCGCGGATATCATCGATCACGGTATTATGTTAACCGGCGGCGGCGCGCTGCTGCGCGGCTTGGACCTGCTGGTGGCCCAGGAGACCGGCATGCCCGTCCATGTGGCGGAGCGCCCTTTGGACTGCGTGGTGGACGGCACCGGCAAACGCCTGGAAGTCACCATGCCCAACGAATATTACAAATCCCGCAGAAGATAACCGGCGGCGCTTTGTTGCGCGCGGTACGGTTGGATAAGTTCTGCCCGCAGGAGGATAGGGGCGGACGGGAAGGATACCTATTGATGTGGCGCGCAGGGGGAAGTGTCCCTCTGCACGCCTTTTCAGTAAATGGGGCTGTTTTCTTTTTTGCAATCCAGGCATAGAAAGGCCCCGGCGCCTTTGGGCGGTCCCGCATCCCCCGTCTGAGCTTTTGGGAAGGGGTTCCTCCGCGGCCGGGCTGTGTCAAGTCGGAGAATACTGGAACAGGGGGTTTTCTCGTGAAGGACTTTTTCAAAGGCCGTGGGTTCAAGATTTTGCTGGCCACGGTTTGCATCCTGCTGGGCCTGGTGCTTATTACGGCCAGCATGGGGAATTCATATCTCAATTCCGCCTTGGGTTTCATCATTACGCCGATGCAGCAGCTTTCCGCCCAGATTTCCGGCGCGGCGGCGGACGCCGTCCCGGACGGGAAGTCGGTGGAGGAGCTGGAACAGGAGATCAAGGAGCTCACGGAAGAGCGGGATAAGCTTGTCAATCTGACCATTGACTATTACGATATCAAAAAGAGCAACGAACAGTATTCCAAATACCTGGAGCTCAAAGAGAAAAACAAGGAATATAAATTCGCGCCCGGTTCGGTGATCGCCAGCAGTTCGCTGGACCTGTTCTATGGGTTCACTTTGGACGTGGGCTCTTTGGACGGCATCAGCAAGGACGACCCGGTGATTACCGAAAGCGGCCTGGTGGGCTGGGTCAGCGAGGTGTATCCCACCTACTGCAAAGTGACCACCATCTTTTCCCCGGACACCAACGTGGGCGTGCTGTGCCAGAGGACGGAAGATACCGGGGTGGTCTCCGGGGACCTGAAACTGGCGGACCAGGGCCTGGTGAAATGGCGGTTTATCACCGCCCAGAACAAGCTGGAAGAGGGCGACATCGTCATCACCACCGGTATCAGCGGCCTGTATCCCCAGGGCATCCCCGTGGGGAAGGTCAAGGGGATCGCCAACGATGAGACCGACGCGTCCCTTTACGCTTTGGTGGAACCCTATGTGGACATCAAGAATGTGCGGGACGTGTTTGTTATCACGGAATTCCAGGGCCAGGGGAATATGGTGATCCTGGACGACGAGGAAACTAGCTCGTCGGAAAATTCCGGCGGCGATGAACCCGATTCCTCCTCTTCGGCAGCTTCTTCGGAAGAGGGGGCCTCCTCCGATACCAGCAGCGCTGGGGAGGAATAAGGGATGCAGAAAAAGTTTCGGTTTTTCCGTTATCTGGCTTACACGTTAGAGATCCTGGTGCTGTTTATCATCCAGCAGACCCCGGATTTCCCCGCCCTTTTTGGGGCCCGCCCCTTTTTGATCCTGCCGGTGCTGTTTTCCGTAGCCATGCTGGAGGACGAGTTTACCGGCCTGGGGTTCGGGGTGTTCATCGGGCTGCTGATGGATGTCAGCTGCGGTTATGTGCTGGGTTTCCACGCCATTTTATTGGGGGTCCTGGGATATTTTGTGGGGCTGCTGGCGGTCAATCTGGTAAAGACCAACGTGCTGACCGTGCTGCTGGTGTCCGCGGTAGGGACCTTCATCGTGGGATGCCTGGAATTTGTGTTCTTCTATTGCCTGCGCAAGTATGGGGATATAGGGTACGCGTTCCAGTACCATTATCTGCCCATGATGTTATATACCTTTTTGCCCACCCCCATCCTTTATTTCTTTAATAAGGCGTTTGCCATCGCCATCCGGGAACGGGAATGAGAATCCTTTTTTAGACAGCCGTCCGGGATCCTTACGGGGGGCCCGGCAAACCATGAGACCCAACAGAAGGTGGTGCTGCTTTCATGGATGAAGAAAAAAAATATACGGGCCGGTATGTGGCCTGCGTGCTGATACTGTTGGCTATTTTCGCGGTGTTCGGGGTCCAGCTGATCAACTGGCAGATTGTACAGGGGTCCGAATACCGGGAAAAGGCGGACAGTACCAACCAGTATTCTGTAGAGATCCAGCCTTTGCGCGGGGAGATCCTGGACGTCAACGGCGTGGACCTGGCCGTCAACATCACCGGCTATCAAGTGGTGTTCGACAGTTTGTACATGACCGGCGAAAACAGGGAGGAAACCAACCAGATCCGCAACGACACCATTTTAAAGCTGGTGGACCTGTTTGAGCGCCGGGGGGAAGAGTGGATTGACATCCTTCCCATCACGCTGGACACGGACGGCAATTTTGTATTTAAAAGCGGCGAGGACAGCGAATCCGACGTAGCCGCGCTGAAGTCCTTCTACCGGATGCAGAGCTACGCCACGGCGCAGGAATGCATGGATGTGATCACCGGGGACGACCACTATAAATGTTCCAGCCTTTCCAACGCGGACAAACTGAAAGTGGCCAGCGTGCGCTATAACATGGAGAAAAGCGGTTTTAACGCCAAGACCAAATATACCTTTGCCGACGACGTGAGCGAAGAAATGGTGGCCATTGTGGAGGAAAACCATCAGAAGCTGCCCGGCGTGTTTTCCGAAACCGTGCCCACCCGCAAATACGTCAACGGGGACGTGGCGCCCCACCTGATCGGCACGCTGGAGCCCATCAGCGCCGACGCCTACAAAAATGCCGATAAGGAAAAGTACGACATCAATTCCAAGATCGGCACCAGCGGCGTGGAAGGGAAGTTTGAAGATATCCTGGTGGGCACCAAAGGCGAAAAAATCGTGGAAACCACCCCTTCCGGGTCCATCCTGGACGTGAAAGAGGTGGAAAACGCCCAGCCGGGGCAAACCATCTACCTGACCCTGGACGCCCGGATGCAGCGGGTGGCCGCCAAAGCCCTGGAACAGGCCGTCCAGGGGGCGGAAAACGCCAGCACCAATAAGAGCGACAGTATCAAATATTCCGGGGCGGTGGTGGCCCTGCGGGTTAAGGACTTTGCGGTGCTGTGCGCCCAGAGCTATCCCACCTACGATTTGACCCGCTATACCGAAGACCCCGAGTATAAATTGCAGATTTTGCAGGACGACGCCCACAAGCCCATGCTGGGCCGGGCCCTGAACGGCACTTACCCCATTGGTTCTTCCATCAAGCCGGCGGTGGCTTCCGCGGCTTTGCAGGAAGGGATTATCACCAAGGATACCACCGTCAATTGTATCCGCAGGTATGTATTCAGCTCCAATTCCGACGACTATGCCCTGTGCCTGGGCTACCACGGCCCCTTGGCGCTGAATATGGCCATGGCGGTGTCGTGCAACTATTACTTCTTTGACGTGGGCCGCAACCTGGGCATCGATTCCCTCAACCAGTACCTGGAGCGCTTCGGGCTGGGAGAGTACACAGGGGTGGAACTCAACGAGGCGCAGGGACGGCGGGCTTCCCCGGAGACCAGCGAACGCCTGGGCAAGACCTGGTACGGCGGCGATATCCTCAACGCCTCCATCGGCCAGGGCGACGACGCCTTCACGCCGATTCAGCTTGCCACCTATGCCGCCACCATCGCCAACAACGGCGTGCGGCTGCAAACCCATATTGTGGATAAGAAGACCGATTATTCCCGTCAGAATGTGATGGAACAATACGATTCCGAGAACCCCAACGTCATCACTAATACCGAGGTTTCCCAGGAAAACCTGAACCTGGTCAAAGAAGCCATGCGCCAGGTGGTGGTGAACCCCAGGGGTACTGCCAACCATTATTTTGGGGATTACCCCATCGCGGTGGCGGCCAAGACCGGTACCGCCCAGTTGGGAACGGTAGCGCAGAAGATCCCGGACCATACGACGTTCATCGCCTTCGCCCCTTATGACGACCCGGAAATCGCGGTGGCGGTGGTCATTGAACACGGCAGCAAGACCCAGTTCCCCGCCGATGTGGCCAAGGCTATTTTCGACGCCTATTTCTTCGGCACCGGGATGGAGGAGATTGCTCCCACCAATCCGGACGGCTCCACAACGCCCTCCACAGATGGAGATACCTCGTCTTCCCAAGGGGAGGATACTTCTTCTTCCCAGGCATAAAGCCCCGGCGGCGCCGGGGATGGGGACGGCAGGATCAGGCGGGGGCCATGGCATGGAAAAAGTTGCCGGGAAACCCCTTGCCCCGCGTCATGCAGGACCGCTGCGGCGTGCAGAAACGCCGCGGCGGCCCTTCCTGTTTTTTTTAGGAAAAATCCATATTTCCCTGCGCGCTGTTTCGACGGGATTTCCCCCTTCTTTGTTGTATTCTCCCTGATAGGGGGATTATTCTCTTCCTGGCCGGAGTTCTTTAAGCAAGTTATCCAAATCATGGCGCGGCCTTTCCGGTTTCTCGTAGGTTTATACTGGAAAAACTGCCTAATTTCGGCAAAAAAGGCTGTTTTTGTGAAATACACCATGATTCCTCTTATCTTTTTGTAAAAAAAAGTGGCGAAAACGCTTTGACTACTGGTCATTATTATGGTAGTATGGTAAGTGAGGTAGTTGACCAATGGGAATTGTAACAGTCATTACATCGGGAAAGGGCGGCGTGGGGAAATCCGCCGTCGCCGCCGGATTGGGCGCCGCGTTGGCGCGCCGCGGCCGCCGGGTTTTACTCATCGATATGGACGCTGGGCTGAGAAGTTTGGACTATATGCTGGGGACGTCCTGCGACCTGGTGTACGACCTTTCCGATGTGGTAACGGGCAATTGCGAACCGTCCAAGGCTGTTTACCCCTGTGGGGGTAGCAACGGCCTTTTTTTACTACCGGCTCCGCAAAACCCGGAAGACGCCGTCAGCCCGGATATCATGACGCAGCTGTGCCGGGTATTCTCCCGTTATTACGACCATATTCTCATGGATTGTCCCGCCGGATTGGGACGCGGGTTTCAATCGGCAATCGCCCCCGCCCAACGGGCGCTGGTGGTGTCTACGCCGGATCCCCTCTGTATGAGGGATGCGGACAAGGTACGCAGGCTCCTGGAGGACAGGGGGATCTCCGAAATTCGGCTGGTGGTGAACCGCTTCCACGCCAAAAGCTTTTTCCGATTGGAAGGGTTTGAGGATCTGGACGCCGTGATCGACGCGTGCGGCATCCAGCTGATTGCCGTGATTCCGGAGGACTTTGCCGTAGCCCGCAGTGCAGTCAAGGGGGGGCCCGTTTCGGGAAAATCCGCCGCCGCCAAAGCTTTGCACCGCTTGGCCGCCAGGCTGGAAGGGGAGGATGTCCCTTTGGGGCCGCTCTAAACTTCACATCATCTTTGATCGGATATCGCATGTTTTTTTCAACGTACAACCACATGTCAAAACTAGATTCATCAGGAGGGAAAACGAGTATGAATATCGCCTTGATTGCACATGATGCAAAAAAAGAATTGATGGTACAATTTTGTATCGCATATTGTGGCATCCTCAGCCGCCACAACCTATGCGCTACAGGCACAACCGGAAAAATGGTTTCCGAAGCCACCGGATTACAGATTCAGAAATTCCTGAGTGGTTCTCAGGGAGGCGACCAACAAATTGCCGCTAGGATTGCCTGCAATGAGGTCGATCTGTTACTGTTTTTCCGTGACCCGCTCAATCCGAAGCCCCATGAACCCAACGATATGAACCTGCTGCGCCTGTGCGACATGCATAATATCCCGGTGGCCACCAATATCGCCACGGGAGAGGTCCTGATCCACGGTTTAGAACGCGGCGATTTGGATTGGCGCAATATTCTCAACCCCAAAATGTAACATTCCCGCCGTAAGGCAGGATTTGGCTTTCTCAAAGGCGTAGACCGGGAAGAGTAAGCTGCGCTGTTGCGCACAGAGAGGAAGGGTATTTGCTGAAAGCCCTTTCGCGCACCCACAGCCGCTGAAGACACCCGTGAGCCGGGCTTGCCCCCTGTTGTTGGGGGGACGTCCCCGAGCAGCCCGCGTTAAGGGCTTATGAGTGAAAGGCATTTTTCGCCTTTAAAAAGGGTGGCACCGCGAGGAAATCCCTCGTCCCTTTTCCGGGGACGGGGGATTTTTTGTCTTTTTGCTTTGCCAAAAATAGGCAAAGATTCCCCGTTTCCGACGGAAAACATCGCTGGCCCCCACAGATTTGGCAACAGAAGCCCCAGGGCTTTTGCACATACAACCACCCCATGTTTTTACGGAGGTATCAATCTTATGGCTCTTATCACCAAAGCGATCCGAGGAACCCAGGACGTTCTCCCAAAGGAGAGCTACCAGTGGCACGTCATGGAAGATGTGATGCGCCGGGTATGCGCCGCCCATGGGTTCCGGGAGATCCGCACCCCTGTATTTGAACACACCGAGCTGTTCCAGCGCTCGGTGGGAGAGACCACCGACGTGGTGCAAAAGGAGATGTACACCTTTGAGGACAAGGGCGGCCGCTCCATCACCCTGCGCCCGGAAGGAACCGCGGGGGCCGTGCGCGCCATGCTGGAACACGGCATTTACAACGAAGGTCTGCCCATCAAGGCTTATTATTTCACTTCCTGCTACCGCTACGAAAAACCCCAGGCCGGCCGCCTGCGGGAATTCCACCAGTTCGGCGTGGAGGTGTTCGGGGCCCCGGCCCCGGCGGCGGATGCGGAAATCATCAGCCTGGCCAAAAGCGTGTTTGACTGCCTGGGCGTGCAGGGGCTGTCGCTGGAAATCAATTCTATCGGCTGTCCCAACTGCCGCCCCAACTACCATAAAGCCCTCAAGGAGTATTTCTCTTCCCATAAAGAGGAGCTTTGCGCCACCTGCCAGGACCGCCTGGAGCGCAACCCCATGCGCATCTTAGACTGCAAAAGCCCTGTCTGTTCCCAGATCGCCCAGGGCGCGCCGGTGATGCTGGACTACCTGTGCGACGATTGCCGCGACCATTTCGACAGCGTCAAAAAGCATCTGGACGCGCTGGATATTTCCTATACCGTCAACCCCAAGATCGTGCGCGGCCTGGATTATTACACCCGCACGGTGTTTGAATTCGTGTCCGGCGACATCGGCGCGCAATCCACCGTATGCGGCGGCGGACGGTACGACGGCCTGGTGAAGATGATGGGCGGCCCGGACATGCCTTCCCTGGGCTTCGGCCTGGGGCTGGAGAGGCTGCTTTTGACCCTGCAAAAGCAGGACGGCTCCTTTATGCAGGTCAAAGACGCCACCTGCGACCTTTATATCGTGGGCCTGGGGGAAGAAGCCCAGCTGGCGGCGTTCCGCATGGTGCGGGATGTGAGGGACGGATCCCTGTGCGCGGAATGCGACCTTTCCGGCCGCAGCCTGAAGGCCCAGATGAAATACGCCGACAAATTAGGGGCCAAGTTCACCATGGTGCTGGGAGAAGACGAGCTGAAATCCGGCGTCGCCAGGATCAAGAATATGCAGACCGGCCAGCAGCAGGAAATCGGCATTGGGGAAGAGTTCTTCCAAAACTTTGCCCAGCTGTACACCCAGTTTATGCACCAGGACGGGCTTGACCAGTGATTTGCTCCCGGATATTTCCCGGGAATTTGCCCTTGCGTACCTTCCGCCCTGCCCGGGCGTAGGAATAAAAGGGAGGGGAGCCGACATTGAAGTGCCCCCGTCCCCCTCTTGCAACAACGGTATTTCCCAAGCAATGCCACCATTTTCACAAGTAAGGAGTTTCCATTATGAGCAAACAGAAAAAATGGTTCGGTTTTAATAAGAACCAGGAAGAAGCCAAACAAGAAGACCCAAGCAAAAAAGCCTCCCCTGCC
>CAJFUH010000229.1 GCA_904420155.1 uncultured Clostridia bacterium | reverse complement strand
GTATCATCCGAAGTATCTTTCAAAAAAATCCAGCATTCAAGCCATTTTTGATAAAGTTGTATTACAAAAAATCTCGCGGCATGAGCGGTGGAGATAGAATTTAAAGGATCTATGGTAATACATAGGTTGGAACACCAGCAACAAGTTTCCTTTCTATTATTTAGATTTTTTGAAAGCTTTCTTAAAGTAAGCTTATTTTTGAATGCGTTCAAGCCGCCTGCTCTCTCTTTTTCTTTCGTGTAAGAGAAAGGGTACAAAAGAGGGTCTGTAAGAGATTTATTTTGTTAATAGAAAAAGTCTGCGCTTTTAAAAACAAAATGAGGGCCGTCATACACGGCCCTCATTTTGTTTTTCAGGGTATACGATACCCTGTGAAAAATATTTTTATGAAATATCTTGCTGCCTCTTGCGGTTAGCCGCAAAGAGGAAAACATACGATCCTTTTATTCGTCTTTTCCGCAGCATTTCTTGTACTTTTTGCCGCTGCCGCAGGGGCAGGGATCATTCCGGCCCACCTTTTGACCTTTGCGCACGGTCTTGTGACCGCTGTCGGAATCGTCCATATTGGTGGAAGTGGGTTTGGCCACTTGCTCGCGCTTGGGCGGCTGGTTGGCAAACCGGACGGTGAGCATCATGCGGGCGGTATCCTCCTGGATAGAGGCGATCATTTCGTCGAACATATCAAAGCCTTCCAGGCGGTAATCCACAACCGGGTCGCGCTGGGCATAGGCGCGCAGGCGGATACCCTTTTTGAGCTCTTCCATATTGTCGATATGGTCCATCCATTTGGTATCCACGTTTTTCAGAAGCACCACGCGCTCCAATTCGCGCATGATCTCTTCGCCGAACTCTTCTTCGCGCTTCTCATACAGATCCATGGCCTTGTCGGTGATCTCTTTGATGATGAAGTCGGGCTCTACGTTTTCCATCTCTTCCTGGGTATACTGCAAAGCGTCGTCGTCCAGCAGCCAGCCCCGGAAATAATCCCGCAGGCCCTCCATATTCCAGTTGTCCTTGAGGCTATCTTCCGGCAGATAGCGTTTGACCACCGCTTCGATGGTTTTTTGAATCATTTTGATAATCTGATCGCGCAGGTTGTCCCCATTTAGCACCTGGTCGCGCTGGGCGTAAATAATTTCACGCTGACGGTTCATAACGTCGTCGTATTGCAGCACGTTTTTACGGATGCCGAAGTTGCGGCTCTCCACCTTGCGCTGAGCGCTCTCAATGGTATTGCTGAGCATCTTGTTTTCAATGGGCACGTTTTCTTCCACATTCAGGCGGTCCATGATGCTCTGCATCCGTTCGCCGCCGAACAGGCGCATGAGGTCGTCCTCTGTAGACAGATAGAAACGGCTCTTACCGGGATCCCCCTGACGGCCGGCGCGCCCGCGGAGCTGGTTGTCGATACGGCGGGATTCATGGCGTTCGGTACCCATAATAAACAGGCCGCCCAGCTCGCGCACCTCTTGCGCGTCGTCTTTGAGGCTCTCTTTGTATTTTTTATTCAATTCCTTGAAGGTTTTGCGGGCCTCCAGGATTTCCTCGTCTTTGGTTTCCGCAAAGCTGGTGGCCTCGGCGATCAACTCTTCGCTGTACTGCATCCGGCGCATTTCGGATTTTGCCAGATATTCGGAGTTACCGCCCAGCATGATATCCGTACCGCGGCCCGCCATGTTGGTGGCGATGGTAACGGCCCCTTTCTTACCGGCCTGGGCGACGATTTCCGCTTCCTTTTCGTGGTATTTGGCGTTCAATACCTCGTGCTTAACGCCCTTTCGCTTGAGCATCTGGCTGAGCAGCTCAGATTTTTCAATGGAGATGGTACCCACCAGCACCGGCTGGCCTTTTTCGTGGGCTGCGATGATATCGTCGATGACGGCGGTAAACTTGCCTTTTTCCGTGCGGAAAATGGCGTCCGGCATATCTTCACGGATCATGGGCTTGTTTGTGGGGATTTCCACCACGTCCAGCTTGTAGATCTCCCTGAATTCCGCCTCTTCCGTCATGGCGGTACCGGTCATACCGGACAGGCGGGTATACAGGCGGAAGAAGTTCTGGAAGGTGATGGTGGCCAGGGTTTTGGATTCATGCTCCACCTTTACGCCTTCCTTGGCCTCAATAGCCTGGTGCAGGCCCTCGTTGTACCGGCGGCCATACATGAGACGGCCGGTAAACTCGTCCACGATGATGACTTCCCCGTCTTTTACCACGTATTCAATATCCCGCTGCATCACGCCGTAAGCCTTGATGGCCTGGTTGATGTGATGCTGGATCGGGATATTCTCCGCGTCGGTGAGGTTTTCCAGATGGAAATATTCCTCCGCTTTTTTGACGCCCGAAGGTGTCAGAGTGGCGGTCTTGGCTTTTTCGTCTACAATGTAATCGGCGTCGCCGTATTTTTCGTCGTTATCCTCTTTTTCGTCCAGCTCCGCCACCTTGACCATTTTCAAAGTCTTGGCGAAGCGGTCTGCGATGGTGTACATCTCAGTGGATTTATCCCCCTGTCCGGAGATAATCAGCGGCGTCCTGGCCTCGTCGATCAGGATGGAGTCCACTTCGTCCACGATAGCGAAAGCGTGCCCGCGCTGTACTTTCTGTTCTTTGTAGGTGACCATGTTGTCGCGCAGGTAATCGAATCCCAGCTCGTTATTGGTACCGTAGGTGATATCCGCCGCATACGCCTTTTTGCGGGCGTCGTTGTCCAGGTCGTGGACAATCAGGCCAACCGATAAGCCCAAAAAGCGGTATACCTTGCCCATCTCCTCGGAGTCGCGTCGGGCCAGGTAATCGTTGACGGTGACGATGTGAACGCCTTCGCCAGTCAATCCGTGCAGGTAAGCGGGCAAGGTCGCCACCAGCGTTTTTCCTTCACCGGTTTTCATTTCCGCAATGCGCCCCTGGTGCAGGACGATGCCGCCGATGATCTGTACCGGGAAGTGTTTCATCCCCAGCACGCGCCAGGCTGCCTCGCGGCATACGGCAAACGCGTCGGGAAGGATGTCGTCCAGGGTCTCCCCTTCGGCCAAACGGTCGCGGAGGACGTCGGTCTGCTCAATGAGTTCCTCATCGTCCATCTCCGCATAGCGTTCTTCCTTCATCAGCACGGCGTCGCAAATAGGCTGAATCCGTTTGAGCTCCCGCTTGCTGTAGTTGCCAAACAATGATTTCAATACGTTCATAAAGTCACCTCAAAAATATCGTAAACCAAAATTGATTTCTCACGTAATCCTAATCATTATAACACAGGTTTCCAAAAAAAACAGCTTTTTTATTAAATAAAATGACCAAAGATTTGAATTTTTCCCTTGCCGGTCAAAAACATGCGCCGGACGGTTGGACGCTGCCTGCTAAAAGAAACGCAGCTGTTCGGGTTCATATCCGTCCTGGTAAGCGCTTATGATTTCCTTCTGGGAAGAAAGCAGGCCCCTTGCCCGGCATTCCTCCCGGCAGCATTGGGATAGGGCGGGGGCCTGGGGGCTTTGGCAGAAATACCGGTCCCCATATTGCCGCTGGTAACGGGCGGACAGGCCGGGGAAGTGCCGGTCGAGCTGTTTATAAAAATAGTCCCGTTGGTTTTGGCGCAAAGTCACCCCGAATTGGGCGTACAGGAATTTTCCCCCGCAGCCGGAGGCCCGCTCCGCCATAGCGCGCACGTTTTCTGTGGTATCCTCCAAAAAAGGCAGTACCGGCGTCATAAGGATCCCCGCAAAAATCCCCGCCCGGGAGAGCTCCTCCAAAGCGGCAAAACGGCGGGACGGGGGAGGGGCGTTGGGTTCTATCCGCCGGCTGAGGGAATCTTCCACGGTAGTCACGGTAAGGAGGACCAGCGCCGGCGCATGCCGTTTTATCTCCAAAAGGAGGTCGATGTCCCTCGTCACCAAGTCGCTTTTGGTGGTGAGCGCCACCCCGAACCCATAATCCCGGACGGCCTCCAGGGATTGCCGGGTGAGGTTCAGCGATCGCTCAAAGGGGTTATACGGGTCGCTCATGGCCCCCGCAAACACGATGCCGCCCCGCCGTTTTGCCTTTAGCTCCCTGCGAAACAGGGGAATTGCGCCTTTTTTGGCCCGTACCGTGTCAAAATCCTCAATGCCATAGCATGCGCTGCGGCTGTCGCAATAGATGCATCCATGGCAGCATCCCCGATAAAGGTTACAGGTGTAATTGCCTCCAAACCACTGGTCCCCCTCATGATAGGGGGATAAGATGGATTTCGCCTGAATCGTTTCCATGGAATCCCTCCTTTCGCCACGGAATCTGTTGCCCCAATTCTTCCAAAGCGCCCGCGCCGGGACAAAAAGCGGATCAAGATTTTTTCAAAGGCGGCGGACAAAATACACGGGCGCCCCGCAGGGAAACTCCCAATCCCTTTAAAAAACGGCGGGACGGCCGGAGGGCGTCTGTGATAACCAGAAGGGCCTCCAATCGCGCTGGCACTGCGCGATTGGAGGCTCCTTTTTTCCCTGCCCCCGCGTTGTTTCCGACCGGTGGCTCTTCTGGGGACAGGCTTGTTCTTTTGCAGTCTTTTGTCAGGTCAATGCCCCTTGGGCGGGCCTGGCAGCGTGTTGAGTGCAAACCAGAAGGTGCTTCCCACCCCTTCTTCACTCTCTACCCCATAGTCCGCGCCGTGCATTTCCAGCACGGATTTTACAATGGACAGCCCCAATCCCGTGCCGATCACCGCGCGTTTGTGGGTCTTATCCACTTTATAATAACGGTCCCAGATGTAGGGTACGTCCTCCGGCGCGATGCCCTTGCCGTGATCCGTGACCTCCAGCCGGACTTTCCCAGGGGATGTCTTTTGGGTGACAATTACCGTCTTATCGTCCCCCACATAGTTGATGGCGTTGTTGATCAGGTTGTAAATCACCTGGGAAATCTTGATTTCGTCCGCCTGGACATACACGTCCCCCTGGCATACGAAATCCACCTTGTAACCATCTTGGCTGGTGAGTACGGCATACCGTTTGAGGATAGAACGCACGCTCTGGGTCAGGTTGAATTCCGTCAAAGTCAGGGATTGGGTCCCCGACTGTAGTTTGGACAGGTCCAACAGGTCGGTTACCAGGTTGCTCAGCCGGGTGGCCTCGTCGATGATGACCTGCACGTTTTCCGGGGTATTCTCCCCCGGGATATCCCGCATGATTTCGCCGTAGCCGGTAATCATGGTGAGGGGCGTGCGCAGGTCGTGGGAAATATTGGCGATCAGCTCCCGCCGCAGATTTTCCACTTTCGACAATTCCCCCGCCGCATAGCTTAAGGTATCGTTGAGCTGCTGGATTTCCTTGTATCCCTCCTCTTCAAAAGGAATATCATACTGGCCCCGTGCCAGCCCTTTGGCGGATTCGGTGACCTTGACGATGGGCTTGGAAATCGTGCGGGAGAGCACGATAGAGAGCACCAGGGTCAGCACCACCAGGATGCCGGTGATGATCAAAAGCTGGACCCGCAGCGTCTCCACCGTGGAGTTGACCGGGCTGATGGGGGAGTGGAGCATCAGCATCACGTGGGAACCGTCTTCCCTGGGCACCAGGGACACGTAAAGCAGGCTTTCATTGCTGGTTCTGTCCGTTGGAGGGGCGATGCCGTAAATACTCCCGTTTTGTCCCCGGATAAAATATTCCGTATTCCACTGGTTGGTGGTGGTCTCCAGCAGCTTCCCCCCCTGCGTTTCCGCCCGGGCGTAGTATTGGTATAAATCCTGGAAATCCATGCGGTGGATGGCGCTGTCCGGGGACGCCTGCACGGAATACAGGTCCTGAAACAGGTTATTGATATTGAGATCCAAAATCCGGATGCTCACGTCGTTCTGGGTGGAAACGTCGTCTACCAGGGAGGAAAGCCCCCGGCTGTCAATGTTTTGCTCAATGGCGGCGGCGCAGGATTTGATGTTTTCCGTCTTGATGGTCTGATAGAAGCTGTCCAGAAAAACGATCTGGAACAGCCACAGGAAAACCAGCAGTACCCCGGCAAAACCCACAAAACCGAGAAAAATCTGCCAGCGGACGCTGATCCGGTTAAGCTTCAAAGCGGTACCCCACCCCGCGCAGGGTGACGATATAACCGCTGTAGGGGCCTAAGCTTTTCCGCAGCAGCTTAATGTGGGTGTCCAGCGTGCGGTCGTCCCCCATGAAATCGTATCCCCAGACTTCGTTGATGAGCTTTTCCCGGGTCAGGGCGATGCCGCGGTTTTTTACCATGTAAAACAGCAGCTCGTATTCTTTGGGGGTCATATCCACCCGTTTGCCGTCGATATACACGATACGGCCGGTGAAATCCACCGTCAAGCCCCCGAAACTCACCATCTCCCGCTGGGAATCCCCAATGCCGCCTTTGGCCCTCTTTAAGATCGCGCCTACCCGCATCATCAGCTCTTTGGGGGAAAAGGGCTTGACCACATAATCGTCCACCCCCAGCTCAAAGCCGTGGATGCGGTCGTATTCCTCCCCGCGGGCGGAAAGCATGATCACCGGGGTGGAAGTGGTTTTGCGGATCTCCTTGCAGGCGGAAAAACCATCCAGTTCCGGCATCATGATGTCCATAATAATCAGGTCGAAATTCTCCTGGCGGCAGATATGCACCGCCTGCATCCCGTTGGATGCCTCTTCCACCTGGTACCCTTCAAATTCCGCGTATTTCCGGATAATCTGCCGGATCCGCTCTTCATCGTCCACTACTAAAATCCGATACATCCCTCATCCTCCTGTTTTTTCGGTTTCTATCTCTATCAAGAAGCGGCGTGCCGCCTCCTTCCACCGGGCCGCGCGCCCTTTTTTCCAGGGAACAGGTTTAGTATACCGCCCCTTTGTGACCGCCGCGTGATATCGGAGGAAAAACAGGGCGGGCAATTGTTTTCTTTCCGCCTGTCACAGTTCCGCCTGGGCCTCTTTTAACAGCAGGCGGGCGGTTTCCTCGTCTTGAAAGTCCCGGGCCGTGATCCCGGCGGGGTCCAGCAGGGAAGCCAGGTTTGTAATCCATTGGCGGTCCTGCTGGGAAATCGCCTGTTCCGCAGCACGTTCCACCAGCTCGGCCAGGTTGCCTTTGGGCACGGTGTTCAGCAGCAGGCGGCGGATTTCCTCCGCCCCCGGCCAGCTCATATCCCTAAGCCATCCCATCATATCCGGCAGGGCGGCATCCAAATAGGGCCTGCCCATCAATTGCAGGGCCAGTGCGGCGTTGCGCCAGCAGGACATGCCTTCCGGCGGCATCACCAGACGCCGGGGCTGTCCCAATTCATTGGCCAAGGTAAAGATAGCGTGCTGCTGGTCCTGGCGGGGACGGCCGGTACTGAGATTCTGCAAATAATCATGTAAGGTCATGGCAGCAGATACCCCCGCAGCTGTTCCACGCTTTGGGCAAATACCTGGGCCCCCTGCGCTTCCATTTCCTCCCGAGTGCCGTAGCCATACAGCACCCCGATAAAGGGGATTCCCATCTCATTGGCCCCTTGGACGTCAAAATGGGTGTCGCCCACCATTACCACCCGGTCCCCGGGCTTTGCGGAACATCGTTCCATAGCGTAAGGGATCAGTTCCTTTTTTAAGGAACGGGCGCCGTCGGGCAGGGAACCCACCACCGCTTGAAAATAAGGCGCCACCCCCACGTGTTCCAGAATACGCTGGGCGGCCGCCTCCGGCTTGGAAGTGGCGGTGGCCACCCGCACCCCGGATTTTTGCAGGTCCGCCAGCAGATCCGCCATGCCGTCGAACAGGCGGGTCTGTAACCATCCAATGGTATTGTAGTAGGCGCGGAACCGCCGTACCCCTTCGTCGCTCTCCTCCTGATTCATGCCGCAGAAGTCCCGGAAGCTGTCCCACAGGGGCGGGCCGATGAATCTGCGCAGCACCTCTTCCGGCGGTACCGGCCGGTTCATTTCCCCCAGCGCATGCCGGATGGAATTGCGGATCCCTTCCCCGGTTTCACATAGGGTCCCGTCTAAATCAAACAGGACGATATCATATGGTTTCTTCATAATATACTCCTTCCGGCTGCGTACGGCGGCCCGCTTTTGCGTTTCCTCTGTTTTCTTTGTCCCCGGCATGTTGTGTGTCCAGGTATCTTTCCCGCCCCGATTGATCCCTGCAACGCGGGCGGTTTTTGCCGCAGCCGGTTGATTTTTATTTTGTGGGTTTTCTGATAAAAAAAACGCGGGCGGTGAAAAAAGGAAATCCCTTTTGCAAATTATGTAAGCTGGGGACGATGGGGAACCCCTCGCTAGGGTTCCCCACGTCCAAACAATCCACTGGATTGTTTGGCCTCCCCTCCTGAGCTTTTGGAATGCTTGAGTGTTTCGTCCTCTGCGGAGGACGACCCGGGGGCTCCGCCCCCAAGACCCCCGCAAGCTTTTGAAAAAGCTTGAGCAAAACTTTTATGTTTCTTCGCGGGCAACTCGGTTTTTGCCAGGAAATGCCCGGTGCGCGATACGCCCGCCGCAGGCGTGAAAAGGTGGACGAAACTTTTATGTTTCATTGCGGGCGGCCCGGTTCTTTTTAGAGAAAACCCAGAGCGCGACGTGCCCGCCGCAGGCGCGCGGGCGGTTAGGTTCTTTTTAGAGAAAGCCCGGTGCGCGGTGTACCCGCCGTAGGCGCGCAGGTGGCCTTTGCAAGCCTTTTTGGCTTATGGTATACTATTATAACATATTTTCCCTTAGATCGCTATGAAAAGGTTGGTGTATCTCTTGTCTCGAACTGATAACGCTGTGCTCCGTCCCGGCATTCCGTGCCCCCGTATCCATACTATGGATGAGCTGAGAGGGCTGGCTGTGCTTTGTATGGTCTTTTATCATGCCTTTTATACCATGGCATTCCTGTTTGGAATCCCTCTGGGCCGCACGCTCCTCTATTTCTTTATGCCGGCGGAACCCTATTTTGCCGGGCTGTTTATTTTGATTTCCGGTATTTCCTGCCAGCTTTCCCACTCCAATCTCGTCCGGGGGGCCAAACTGCTGCTGGTAGCGGCTGCGGTTTCCGCCGTTACCTTAATCTTTGTACCTCAGGAGGCCATCCGATTTGGCGTCCTCCATCTGCTCTCGGTGGGGATGCTGCTGTTCGGCTGCCTTTCTCCGCTTCTCAACAAGGTCAATGTGTGGCTGGGCCTGCTGGCGACAGGGGGGCTTTTTGTGTGCACCATGCACATCAGTACCTTGGGATTCGGTATCCAGGGGCTTTTTTCCCTGCCTGTACCGCAAGTGCCCTACGCCCTGCAATTCCTGTATCCCAACCATAGTTTCGACGGAGTGCCCTATTCCGCCGACTATTTTCCCCTGATCCCCTGGGTGTTCCTGTTCCTGTTCGGCACCTTTTTGGGGCGGTTCGCCCGGGAGGGCCTGTTTCCTAAATTTTTATACCGTTCCCGGATCCCCGCGCTGTCCTGGCTGGGCAAACATGCCCTGATTATCTATATCGTGCATCAGCCCGTGATCTTCGGCCTGGTATACGGCGTGATGTTCCTGTTACAGGCGGCGGGATTGTGGCAGGGGGTTCTTCCCTCCTTATTTTGACCCCGTCGGGACAAAAGCATTCCGTCTGACAATCGCCTCCCGATTTGATTTTTTCATATTTTTATAGAAAGTAGGTATGTGTTACATGGATTATACCGCCGCGCTCTGCGACCAATTTCATTTACAGCCCTGGCAGGTGAACAACGTCATCTCCCTGCTGGACGAGGGCAACACCATCCCGTTTATCGCCCGTTACCGCAAAGAGGCCCACGGCACCCTGGACGACCAGTTATTGAGGGAACTCAGCGAACGGCTGGACTATCTGCGTTCCCTGGAAAAACGCCGGGAGGAGATCCGGGAACAGATCCAGAACCTAGACGCTATGACAGACGAGCTTTCCGCCGCGTTGGACGCTGCGGCCACGCTGGCGGAACTGGAAGACCTCTACCGTCCCTACCGCCCCAAGCGAAAAACTCGGGCTTCTGTGGCAAGGGAAAAGGGCCTCGCTCCTCTGGCGGACGCTATTTTCGCCCAGGATCCCAAGGGGCCGTATCCCATCGATATGGCGGAAGGCTATGTCAACCCCGAAAAAGGGGTGGAAACCCCGGAAGACGCCTTGCAGGGGGCGCTGGACATTTTGGCGGAACAGCTTTCCGACGACGCGGGCATCCGCAAGCGCCTGCGCGTGGTAGGGCAGGCCCAGGGCATCCTGGTCTCCAAGGCGGCCAAACCGGAAGAGGATTCCGTATACGCCCAATATTATGAATTTGAAGAGCCGTTGCGCAAGATCGCCGGGCACCGGGTACTAGCCATCGACCGTGGGGAACGGGAAGGCTTTCTGAAAGTCAGCATCCGGCTGGATCCGGAAAAAGCCAGGAATATTGTGCATTCCGTGGCGCTGAAAGGGGAATCCCCCTGTTCCCAAGCCGTCCGGGAGGCGGCCCAGGACGCTTACGACCGGCTGATCTTCCCCTCTATCGAGCGGGAGCTGCGGGCTTCCCTCACTGAGGAAGCGGCGGAACAGGCCATTAAGGTATTTTCCGTCAACCTTCGCCATCTGCTGATGCAGCCCCCGGTGAAAGGCAAGGTGGCCATGGGGCTGGATCCCGGATACCGTACCGGCTGTAAAGTGGCGGTGGTGGACCAGACCGGGCGGGTGCTGGATACCAACGTGATTTACCCAACCCATTCCCAGGCCAAGGTGGAACAGGCGGAACAGATTGTCTCCGACCTGATCCGCACCTACGGCGTGCAGGTGATCGCCATCGGCAACGGTACCGCCTCCAAAGAGACGGAGATCTTCACCGCCCGGGTGATCTCCAAATTGGATTGCCAGGTTTCTTATATGGTGGTGAGTGAAGCGGGGGCTTCGGTATATTCCGCCTCCAAACTGGCGGCGGAGGAGTTCCCGGACTTCGACCTGACGCTGCGCAGCGCCGTTTCCATCGCCCGGCGGTTGCAGGATCCCCTGGCGGAATTGGTGAAAATCGACCCCAAAGCCATCGGCGTGGGGCAGTACCAGCACGATATGCCCAAAAAGCGGCTGGACGAGGCATTGGGCGGCGTGGTGGAAGACTGTGTCAACCATGTGGGCGTGGACGTGAACACCGCTTCCCCCTCCCTGCTGTCCCATGTGGCGGGCTTGAGCGCCGCAGTATCCAAAAATATCGTGGCTGACCGGGAGGAAAACGGCGCGTTCCACTCCCGGGCGGAGCTGAAAAAAGTCAAAAAGCTGGGCCCCAAGGCCTTTGAGCAGTGCGCCGGATTCCTGCGGGTACCGGAAAGCGCCAACGTGCTGGACAATACCGCCGTGCACCCGGAATCCTATCCCGCCGCAAAGTCCCTGCTGGAGGAATGCGGATTCACCTTGCAGGACGTAAAGAAAGGAAATCTCGCCGGCCTGAAGCAGAAGGCGGAAGGGATTGGATTGGGCGCGCTTTCCGCCCAGATCGGCGTGGGCGTACCCACCTTGGAGGATATCATCAAGGAGATCGCCCTGCCTGGGCGCGATCCCCGCGACGAGCTTCCCCCGCCGCTGCTGCGCACCGACGTGCTGGACCTCAAGGACCTGGTCCCGGGGATGGAACTCACGGGCACGGTGCGCAACGTCATCGATTTCGGCGCTTTTGTGGATATCGGCGTACATCAGGACGGGCTGGTGCACATTTCCCAGATCTGCGACCGGTATATCAAACACCCCTCGGAAGTGCTGAAAGTGGGGGACATCGTCAAGGTCTGGGTGCTTTCGGTAGACGTGGCCAAAAAACGGATTGGGCTGACCATGATCCCTCCGAAAGAGGGAAATCCCGGGCGACCCTCCTGATTTTTAGTTTTTCCTCTTTTTTTCTATATTTCGTGAGCCTTGCGCGCGGTAGAAAAAAAGGGTATAATGACAACTGGTTTTTCCTGCCTGTTTTTCTTTCCGGGAAAAAGGCAGGAGCCGGGAATTTTTCATTGCATCCAATCAAAGCAAGGAGATCGTCATGATACTAGAAACGCAACGGCTGGCCCTGCGGGAAATGACCCAGGACGATTACGCCGACTTATGTAAGACCTTACAGGACAAAGAAGCCATGTACGCTTATGAACACGCCTTCTCCGACGAGGAAGTACAGGGCTGGCTGGATAATCAGCTCCGCCGTTATCGGGAGGACGGGTTTGGCCTTTGGGCGGTTGTGCTCAAGGATACCGGGGAAATGATCGGCCAATGCGGGCTGACCATGCAGGACTTTGGGGACCGCCGGGTGGTAGAGGTAGGCTACCTGTTTCAAAAAGCCTACTGGCACCAGGGGTACGCAACGGAAGCCGCTGTTGCCTGCAAAGAATACGCTTTTCGGGAACTCAAGGTAGAGGAAGTTTTCTCCATCATCCGGGACAACAATTTTGCCTCCCAGAAAGTGGCCCGGCGCAACGGTATGGTGCCCTGCGGCGGCATGGTCAAGCACTATTATAATATGGATATGCCCCATATCGCGTTCGTAGCCAAACGGATGGACTGGCTGCGCGGCCAGGAAGGAAAATAGCCCTTCCGGTCATCATTCAAGAATATTGGTACAGGGAAGGACCGGCCCCGTCAGGAGGTCCGGTTCCTCTTTTTTCCGTTTTTCTCCCCTGTAAAGAGGGAGAAGATACAAAACAGCGCCGTGAGAATCCGGCGTGAGAAAGGTTGAGGAATCTATGAAATTAGGTATTGTGGGACTTCCCAACGTGGGGAAAAGCACGCTGTTTAACGCCATCACCAACGCGGGCGCGCAATCCGCGAACTATCCTTTCTGCACCATCGAGCCCAACGTGGGCGTGGTAGCGGTGCCGGACAAGCGGCTGGATCTGCTGGCGGAACTGTACCACCCGGAAAAAATCACCCCGGCTACCATTGAATTCGTGGACATCGCCGGGCTGGTGCGCGGCGCTTCCAAGGGCGAAGGGCTGGGCAACAAATTCCTGAGCAACATCCGGGAAGTGGACGCCATCGTCCATGTGGTGCGCTGTTTTGAAAACGACGATATCGTCCACGTGGAGGGCAGCATCGATCCCGCCCGGGACGTGGAAACCATTAATCTGGAACTGATCCTATCCGACATGGACGTGCTGGACCGCCGCATTGACAAGACCCAAAAACTGCTCAAAGGCGACAAGGGTTACCAGGCGGAACTGGATTTCCTAAAGCGGGTAAAAGAGGCTCTGAACGAAGGCAAGCCCGCCCGTTCGGTGGAGTGCAGCGAGGAAGAGGCGGAAATCCTTTCCTCGGTGGCCCTGCTGACCAACAAGCCCATCATTTACGCCGCCAACATGAGCGAAGAGGATTTCAAGGGCGGCGTGGAAAACAACCCCTATTTCAAAGTGGTACAGGGGATCGCGGAAAGCGAGCACGCGGGGGTACTGCCCATCTGTGCGGAAATCGAGGCGGAGATCGCCGGCATGGAGAAGGAGGAAAAGGAATTGTTCCTGGCCGACATGGGCCTGAACGAATCCGGGTTAGACCGTTTGATCCGCGCCTGCTACAGCCTGTTGGGGCTGATTTCCTATCTGACCGCCGGACAGCCGGAGGTGCGCGCCTGGACTATCACGAAGGGAACCAAAGCGCCTCAGGCGGCCGGCAAAATCCATACCGATTTTGAGCGTGGGTTTATCCGGGCGGAGGTCATTGATTACAAGGACTTGCTGGACTGCGGTTCCCTGGCGGCGGCCAAGGAAAGGGGTCTGGTGCGCTCCGAAGGCAAAGAATATGTCATGCAGGACGGCGACGTGGTTTTATTCCGCTTTAACGTATAAGGCCGCCACCTGCGCCACCTGCGGTGGGGCATGACGCGCACCGGGCCTTCTCTAAAAAAGGACCAGATCGCCCGCGACAAAATATAAAAGTTTCGTCCACCTTTTCACGCCTGCGGCGGGCACATCGCGCACTGGGTTTTCTCAAAAAAGGACTGAGCCGCTCGCGCTGTGAAACGTAAAGTTTTCGCCCGCCTTTTTCAAAAGGCGGCGGATTCCAAAGGCAGCGCCTTTGGTCGTC
>CAJFUH010000228.1 GCA_904420155.1 uncultured Clostridia bacterium | reverse complement strand
GCCTGTTCCATGGCCTCCACCGCCCTGGGGGACAGGTCCCCCAAATTTCCGATAGGCGTGCCTACCACCACTAATTTACCGTTCATCTCGTTTCCTCTTTCCTGGCATAGTCCCCGTAAATCTCCCGCATCTCCTGGGAATATCCTCCTTGTCCGTCCTCGATAATCAATGTAGGTTCCACCACCAGCCCTCCGGGCCGGGCGCCCTTACGCGCCTCCAAAAGAAAAAGTTTGGGGGCTTTCTCCACTCTTTGCTGAACCAGGCGCAGCCGTTTGGGTTCTAAATTTCCCTGGCGGCAAGCTTCCATCACGGAACACAGGCGCTCCGGCCGCTGGCACAGGCACAGGCGGCCGGAAGGCCGCAGCAGGCGGGCCGCAGCCTGTACCACATCCTCTATGGTGCACATCTCTTCGTGCCGGGCGGCGCGGCTGACAGCGTCTTTACTGGCTATCCCCGCCCCTGCCGGCATATACGGGGGATTACAGGCCGCTAAGTCATACCGGTTCCCCTCCAGGATCCCTTTCAGGTTCCTGAGATCCGCTTGTATGGGGCGGTACCGTCCCGACAGTGCATTGCGCTCCACAGACTGGCGCATCAGCAAACAGGCGGATCCCTGTATTTCCACCGCGTCGATCTCCAACGGTCGTTCCCTTTTCCGCAGCCACAGCAGGGACAAAACCCCGCAGCCGGCGCACAGCTCCACCGCCCGTCTCTCGGTAGACCGGGGCCTTGAAAAATGGGAAAGCAGCAGGGTATCCGTGCTAAAGGTATGGCCGGGGGATACCCTCGCCCAATAACCGGATCCCAGCGGCTGCCAAGTTTCCCGCTCCTTCTCCATCCTGCCCTCTCCTTTCCCCGTGGAAACATGGGATTTTCCATCCGTAATCTTCCACTCCGGCACGCTCTCTAAAACAAAAGGAAAGGCGGGGCGCATACCACGCTCCGCCTTTTGGTTATGTTTGGATGAATTAAGCCTGAGCCGGAGCGCCTACCGGGCAAACTCCTGCGCAAGCGCCGCACTCGGTGCAAGCATCTGCGTCGATCACATATTTGCCATCGCCTTCAGAGATTGCGCCTACCGGGCACTCAGCCTCGCATGCGCCACAAGAAATACATTCGTCAGAAATTGCATATGCCATAGAAGTGGCACCTCCTTCTTTGATTTCATCTCTATTGTATCATGCAATCCAAAAAAAGCAATGGGTTTTCTTTGAAAACTAATATTTGCATCAAATTTCGTATAACCGTTGGAAAAAAAGAAAGAAAAACAGATATTTTCCTACTTTTTTCTGTGTCCTTTCTCCCGTTTTCCCCTTGTGCCATCAAAAAAGTACAAATATCATCTCTGAATCACTTGTCTTCCAGCTGTTTCAATTTTTCAATCTCCTCTTTGGCCACCCGGATCTGGGCGTCCTTCACCACCCGCACTTCCTTCACATGGAAGGTCATGGGGGCGGCCTCCGGCGCGCGATCCATGCGCACTTTCAGCGTGCCGGTCAGCAGGTTCTGATCCACCACCACGCCTTTCCCCTCCGGGGTGTTGACAATAGCCCCCACCTTAGGGGTGGTCTTCAGCAAGTCCGCATAAGCGGCCTGCTCATATTTCAGGCAGCACATCAGCCGCCCGCAGGTGCCGGAAATCTTAACAGGGTTCAGGGATAGCCCCTGCTCCTTGGCCATTTTGATGGAAACCGGCTGGAATTCCCCCAAGAAGGTGGAGCAGCAAAACGGCTTGCCGCAGATCCCCAGCCCGCCCAGCATTTTTGCTTCGTCGCGGACGCCGATCTGGCGCAGTTCAATCCGGGTGCGGAACACAGAGGCCAAGTCTTTTACCAATTCTCTAAAATCTACCCGCCCATCCGCGGTAAAATAGAATAAAATTTTGTTGTTGTCAAAAGTATATTCCACATCCACCAGCTTCATATCCAGCTTGTGGTCTGCAATCTTCTTCAAACAGATCTCAAAGGCGTTTTTCTCCAGCTTTTCATTTTGCTTGACCTTTTTCAGATCCGCTTCGTTGGCCTTCCGAATCATCTTTTTGAGAGGGCGCACAATGCTTTCCTCCGCCACTTCCCGGTTTTCCATGGCCACTTCCCCGCACTCTATGCCGCGGGCCGTCTCCACAATCACCTTATCGCCTTTTTTCAGCGTTTCTTCGCCGGGATCAAAATAATAGACCTTCCCCACGTCCTTGAAACGCACTCCAATTACAACCGCCATGTATAACCTCCTTTGAACGGGATGAAAAAAGCCGCTTACGCTTATGTTATGGCTTTTCTCTCCTCCTTTTTATTTTTTCCTGTTTATTCTGAATATTCTTTTTTGTTTTTGCGCTAACAGGACCGAAGCCCGGCGCACAGCCAGGTGGCCAGCAAATTCTGGTTGGCGTTCTGTTCCACCATAGCCGCCGCTTTCCGGACGACTTCCAGCATAGATACCAGCCGCTCCCGGGAAAAATGCCGCAGACTCTGGACCGCCTCGCTTTCGCAGCGCATCGCGCTGCCCCCCGACGCTTTGACGCAGGCGTCCCGCAGGATAAGTTGCAGATATTTTAGCGTTTCCCGCATTCGCTCTTTGTCTTTGACCAATTGCCCGGTCAGGCTGAGCAATTCATATTCCCGGGTGGCCGCCGCCGCGCGGGCCATCTCTTCCGCCAACTGACGGAAAGGGGAATCTTCCTCCCCTGCGCGATCGGATGTATGGAGGGAAATGATCTGGGCCCGGGATCGGACCGTGGAAAGCAGGGACGACGCCGACGCGCAGGTCAACACAAACAGTACCCGCTGTGGGGGCTCTTCCAGCACCTTCAGCAGGGCGTTCTGCGCCTGTTCCGTCATGGTATCCGCCCCCAGCAGCAGATATACTTTCCGCTGTGCCTCGTTGGGCAGAATGTAAGCGTCGGACCGGATGGCCCGCACCGCGTCCACATGGAAAGAGCGGGAACCGCTCCCCCCCTGGGCCACAAAAACATCTGGATGGCCGCCCGACAGGAATTTCCGGCAGGCGGCGCATGTCCCGCAGGGACGCTCCCCCTCCGAGGCGCATACCGCCCACTGGGCGATCCGGCGGGCGAGCTCCTCTGTCCCGCTGCCTTTCGGTCCTTCCAGGATCAGGGCGTGGGGCATATGCCCGGACGCGTCCAGGGCGTTAAGCTGTTGTTTGGCCCGGTCGTTTCCCGGTAAATTGTCAAAACGCATGCCTATAAATCCTGCCTTTATACTTTTTCATACCGCTCCACGTTGAGCACAAAGATGGTGGAACCGCCCACTGTGACCTCTACGGGATAAGAGGCGTACATCCCCATATCCACCGTGGCGGCGCTGGGGACAATCTGCGTACGCTGGCTGCTCTGGGCAGCAATGATCTGGATCACCTGGTCTACTTTATCATCATCCACGCCGGCTAAAAAAGTGGTGTTCCCCGCCATCAGGAAACCTCCGGTGGTGGCCAGTTTGGTCACCTGAAACCCTTCTTTGGTTAACGCGCTGGAAACCATGGAACTATCGTCGTTGCTTACAATCGCCAGTACCAGTTTCATAGAGAAAACCTCCTACACGAAAAGATATGGAATATTATATTCCTGGGCTTTTCGCTTTTTCCTTGGATCCCTCCTTCTGAAAAAGCGGCCTCATCCTATCTTATGGGAACGGCCTTTTCTATATCCATATTTACTGGATATCAGAGGGAATCCTGCCTCTATTTTATCACTTTTATCCTGGAAATTCTATAGCTTATTAAAAACTCTACCGTATTTTCTGCAATCCGTTCCCCAGGCATCACCACCGGCACCCCCGGAGGGCAGGGACAGGCCGCCTGGGCCGCAATCCGGCCCGCCGCCCGATCCACCGGAACCCATTCCGAAGGCGCCAGCACGGCTTCCCGCGGGGAGGCCGCGCGTTCCGGCTGCGGAGGCAATGCACTGGGAAGGGCCAGGGGACTTTTCACCGGGAAAGCTGCAATCGCTTCCCGTAACCGCCGGATCTCTTCTTGGGTATTCATGGGGGTGAGGATCATCACCACATGGCCGCCGTCGGCGTATTCGGGCTCTATGCCCCGCTCCCGCAGCCACTGGGCGGCCTCCTCCCCCGGCGTCCCCATAGAGGCCGTATTGAAAGCAAGGCGGATGGGGTCGCAGGGGCCTAACGGCTGCGCGATCCCCTTCCCCCGGGCCAGTTCCTTGAGGCCGGATACCACCTGTTCTAACCGGCCAAAGGAGGCCGTTCCCTCCTCCTGTAGCCATGCGCGGCACAGGTCCAGCGACGCCATAATCGGATAGGACGGGCTGGTAGAACCAAATAAGGCCATGGCCTCTTTCGCTCCATGGGAATACCGCGCTTCCCGGATATTCAGCCACGCGCCGCCGGTCAGCACCGGGAGGGTTTTGTGGGCGGAACAGGCGGTAAGGTCCGCCCCCTGGGAGATGGGATGCAGCCCCCCTCCCACATACCACAGGTGCGCGCCGTGGGCGTTGTCCACCAGCAATGGGACATCGGCTTCCCGGCAAACGCGGGCAATGGACGGGATATCGGCCAGTACCCCATAATAATCCGGGCTGGTGAGATATACCGCCTTTGCTTTGGGGTGCAGCCGCAGGGCTTCCCGGATATCGTCGGGATGGACCCGTCCCGGAAGACCGGCTCCGGCGTCCGGCCTGGGCGTCACCCAAACCGGTTCCAGTCCCAGCAGGGCCATAGTTTGTACAGCCGAACGGTGGATCACTCGTCCGGTAATAATTTCCCCGCCCTCCGGCGCGGCAAGCCGTAGCATGGCCTGAATACACAGCGTACAGCCCCCGGCGGAAAATACCGTGCGGGCTGTCCCAAAGAAATGGGCGGCGGCTTCTTCCGCTTCGCGGATCGGGCCTTCGGCTTCAAACAGGCTGTCGGTATCCGGAAGTTCCGTGTAATCCAGGGACAGCAAGTCCTGGGGGAACGCTTCCGGATTGCTTTTATGGCCCGGCGTATGAAAGGAAGCCCGCCCCAGGCGTTGATGTCGCCGCAAAGCCTGGAAAAGGGGCGCTTTTTCTAAATAGGCAGACATACTCATACCTCTCCTACATAACAGTGGGTTTGATTGGGCAGGGTAACGGCCCCGCCCTTTTGATAGGAATCAAATAACTCGGTCAACGCTTTGGTGAATGCAAAATACCGGTTTTCCTCCTGAGAAGGGGCGTAAGAGGCGGAAAGATATCTGCCCAAAAAGCCTTCCAGATCCATCCTTTGATCGTTAGGAAAGGCCCGTTCTTCATAACGGCCCTCCCGAAAAAAAGATTGGTACTTCTCCGGGGTCTCTTTGCCGCCGGAAAAGCCTTGGAATTCCGGGCAGATCTCTTGGCAGATCCGATAGGTCTCTTTTATGATTGTACTGTCCTTTTCCCGGTTGTTCCAAACCAGGACCACCTTTCCGCCCGCACGCAGGATCCGCCTGCATTCGGCGGCAAAGGCGGTTTGGTCGAACCAATGAAACGCCTGGGCTGCTGTGATAAAATCCACACTGCGATCATCCAGCAGGGTGTGTTCCGCCGTGGCTTTCACAAAGGTACACGATGGATATCCCTGCAATTTTTGCCGCGCCACCCGTCGCATATCGTCGTTGGGCTCTACGCAGAAGACACGGCTCCCCCGTTCCAGGAGAAGGCGGCTGAAAATGCCGGTGCCTGCGCCAATATCCGCGATCACGCTGTTTTCCTGAAACCCTACGTCCTGATATAAATAATCCAATAATTCCTTGGGATAGGAAGGCCGGTATTTTTCATATCCTTCCGCTTTTCCGGAAAACTTTTCGGTAGCATCCATCTGGTTGGTCATCCTTTCCACTCCCTTTGCCCTGTTTTAGACGGGCATATTTGCCTTTTAATAAAATGAAAAATAGTATTTGTATGATAGCGCCATCTTTTTCGAGGGAAAGGAAAAAGCGCAGATTCTATCAATAACAAAACTTTTCTTTCTATCTTTTTAACAAATTGGCGTTTTCAAATAACTTCTCCCGAAATAAAGGGAGAAACCATCTCCTCCGGGAATCTTCCCTACCCGGAGGCATATGGGGAACCCCTCGCTAGGGTTCCCCACGGCCAAACCGTCCCCCGGACGGTCTGGCCTCCCCTCCTGAGCTTATAAAATTCTAGGGTGTTTCGTCCTCTACGGAGGACGACCCGGGGGCTCCGCCCCCAAGACCCCCGCAAGCTTTTGTAAAAGCTTGACCAAAACTTTTGAGTTTAAGAGCGGGTAATCCGGTTCTTTTCAGGGAAGGATTGGGGCGCGATGTGCCCGCCGCAGACGTGAAAAAGCTTGAGCAAAACTTTTATGTTCCGGCGCGGGCAATTCGGTTCTTTTCAGGAAAAACCCGGCGCGCGACGTGCCTCACCGCAAAAGGCCGCTTTCCACAACCTGGGAAAGCGGCCTTTCTTATTACCGAAAATATTATTTAATCTCCAGGGGATGCTCTTTCATATAGTTGAGCAGCTCGTCCACAGTGGTGAACGCCAGGCCGGTTACCGTATCGGCGCATCCATAGTAGATAGCGATGCGGCCGGTCTCGGAATCTGCCAGAGCGGCGCACGGGAATGTGACGTTCGGCACGTCGCCGGTCAGCTCATAAAGTTCTTGCGGCCCTAAGATATAGTAGCTGGAACGGGCCTTTACCTTCCACGGCTCGTCGATATCCAGCAGGGCGCAGCCCATGCGATATACAAAGCCGTTGCAGGTATTGATTACGCCGTGGTAAATCATCAGCCAGCCTTCGTCGGTCTCAATCGGGATCGGGCCGGGGCCGATCTTCTTGGACTGCCAGGCGGAAGCGTCGCCATTGACAGTGCCCATGACATAGCGGTGTTTGCCCCAGAAGGTGAGGTCCGGGCTTACGCTGTAGAAAATATCGCCGAAGGGGGTGTGGCCGGTATCGCTGGGACGGCTGATCATGGCATAGTTGCCGTTGATCTTGCGGGGGAACAGCACGCCGTTGCGGTTGTAGGGCAAGAAAGCGTTCTCCAGCTGATGGAAGGTCTTAAAGTCAAAGGTATAAGCGATGCCGATGGTTGGGCCATGGTAGCCGTTGCACCAGGTGATGTAGTAACGGTCCTCGATGAAGCATACGCGGGGATCATAGCGGTATTCGCGCTTGGTGACCTCCGGGTCGCCTTCAAACTGGATGGGTTCGTGGTTAATTTCCCAGTGGATACCGTCCTTACTGAAACCGGGGAAAATATCCATGCTGACAGATTTGCTGTCGCAGCGGAATACGCCGGCAAAGCCGTCCTCAAAGGGGACAACCGCGGAGTTGAAAATGCTGTTGGAGCTGGGGATTGCGTCGCGTTTGATGATGGGGTTGGCGTCATAACGCCATACCGGCATTTGATATCCTTCCGGCTTATCTTGCCAGGGGATGTTTTTTATTGGTTTTCCGATGATTTTACTCATTTGACACATCGACTCCTTTTCGGTAATTGCCTATATTATACCAGAAAACTTACGCTTTGACTGCTGTTTATAAAAAATTTTTTAGAAAAAACACAGGATTTTTTTGTCTGTTCTTATAGAATCTTCCAATCCCGTTCTTTCCCTTCATCGTCCGCCCTTTTTTCCAAAACATATTGGCCTCGATTAAGAAAAAGCGCGGGGGACTGGATTGCTCCAGCGCCTCCCGCGCCTTGGATCGGTCAAGCTTTACCGGGCTTCCGGCTGCTTTTCCAAATTTTCTGTTAGGGGATTAGTTTTTTCTCTTCTTGGAGAATACGAAAGTGATAGCTCCCGCCATGGCGGTCAAAGCCAACACGCCTAGGGAACCTGCATCGCCGGTCTTGGTAGGCGCGGTACCCTCGCCGGTCTGCTCCACAGTACCGGCAGTCTGGTTGTTATCCGGAGTAACTACCGGCAGTTCTACGGTTTCATCGTCGGCGTTCTCCTTCACCAAAGCGGCTTTGGCAGCGGTCAGGCTTTCCACAG
>CAJFUH010000227.1 GCA_904420155.1 uncultured Clostridia bacterium | reverse complement strand
TCCTGCTATTCACAGACAACGAGCCCTTTCTATTGCTTGAACCTTTTCCCCCTAATTATTGTCTAACTTTTTGGGTGCACTTCACACGACTCCCCCCTTTGCGGTCTCTTTGCCTTCTTTCTCTGGCGGCAGAGAAAGAAGGAGCCCGCGCGGCTTGAGCGCAACTAAAAATAAGCTTATTGTGAGGAGGAATGCTTTTTGAAAATTCCATTGATTTTTGGGTTTTCCTTTAGAAAAGTGAACATATTTCACTTAAAAAACAATCTGAGGACTGCGGCCGATATAATAGATTCTATGAGCTTCCTTTGGCCCTCGTGTCCCTTTTGGGTTCATGCCCGCTCTGCCTTTTCCTTTCGGGAACACGGTCGGCCTTTTCGTCCCGCTTTGCTTTATTCCAGTGAATTTGTTTCACTTTTATTTGATATAAAAATTGCAGAAATGCCACCAATTTAATGGGTCTAATTGATCTTTGACCTATTCCTTCATATCCATTTCTGCCAGTCTTTTTCTTTGGAAAGCCCGTTGTGTTTTCCCTTTTATTCTTCTATGTGCTTGTGAATTTAATTCACATATATTTTTTATAATAGAAAGGAGGTGATAATTGCCGGGCTCCCTTTCCCTTCCCTTTTCCTTCGCGTCTAACTCTAGTCTTATTTCTTACTGTAAAAATGTTGTTTGTGTGTTTCTTTATTGTAAAGGAAAAAGGGAAGGGAATGTCGGGCCCCGGGATATGCCGGCGAGTTGATCGGGCAAAACTGCTCATTTTTAGCCGTCGTTTCACCGGACGGCTCGGGAGATCCGCCGCAGCGGCCTTTTGCGCACTCTTCCTGCCCCTTTCCTTTCTTTCATGGAAGGAAAGGGCGGGCTGGGCGCGGCCAAAATAAGCCTCCTGTAAGAAAAAAGCTTTTTCAAACAATCTAAAAAATAGTTATCTTATGTCGGTATCCAAACCGATTATTGTGCTTTTATTGTGAATTTTATTCACTATATAAATTAGAAGTTATCTATATTTTTGCAGGCTGTTATTTAAAAATTGTTTATTGATAGTGAAATATATTCACAATTATGGAAAGCGTGCCTTTTGTTCTTTTTATTGTAAGGTTATTTATTTTTTTGAGGAAAAATTTATAAGTGAATTAATTTCATATATTACAAAAAATACCTATTTTTTATTCTTATGGTTTCCAATTCCAGCGGACTGGTACTACTTAAAAATAAGTTTGTATTTTGTTTGTGTGAATATTAATCACTTATATTTGATAAAAGGAGATGTTGTTATGCGGAAAATCCCCGATTGCCAAAATCAGTTTTGCCGTTACTGGAAGGACAACGACTGTCTGCAAAATACTATCGCCGTAGATCAAAGGGGGATGTGTTTGCACTTTGTCCGTGTCAGCGTCCCAAAAGGCTATTTGGATCGGAAAAGAAAAGCATTAAGAAAGCAGCTTTTGGACGACGACAAACGGGAAAAGGCAAAAAAATAAAGTTTTTCCTATGGAACAACAGAGAATCCGTTCCTTTATAAAAAAATAAGAAAAAGAAGGGATCTCCATGCCAAAAGCCACCATATGTCAGAACAACTATTGCAGTTATTGGGAAAATGGAAAATGTCTGCTGGACGCCATTACCGTGGATGAAAATGGAATGTGTATTGAATTTGTATACCCCGAATTCCCTCAAGAATATCTCGATCAAAAAAGAGAAGAGCAAAGTAAACAGGGAGGCAAAGAAGAATAGGGTTTGGTTTCCTGCGTAAACCATTTCCCAGGAAACCGCCGTCGGACGGTGTGCTCCTGATATCCGGCAGGCGTTATCATAAAATGAAAAAGATCCCGGCTTTCCCCTTTACGAGGAAAGCCGGGACCCTTTATTTGCCCTCTTTTTTCCCAGAAAACCTGGGATCAAAAGGGATTAGTTTTTCTTTTTGCTCTTGAGAACAAACAGAACACTTGCCGCGCTGAGCAGTGCCAAGCCAGCAATGCCCGCTGCGCCTGCGTCGCCGGTCTTAGTGGGAGCTGTGCCCTCGCCTACCGGGGTAGTGGTCTCTGTGGTTCCGTTGTCAGCAGCCGTATTGTCGGTGGTATTGTCCTCAGCGGCGTTATTCTCGTCGCCGTTTACAAATACCAGTCCGCTCATGGCAGCTTCCAGAGTATTGGCCGCCGCATCGACTTCAGCCTGGGTGGCGTTGGCGTTCGCCGCTACCGCCTGGGCTTTCGCCAGAGCTGCATTCAGGGCCGCTACACTGTCGCTGGTGTAAGCGCTCAAGTCCATGGACTGGGCGTTTGCGATCAT
>CAJFUH010000226.1 GCA_904420155.1 uncultured Clostridia bacterium | reverse complement strand
TTCCCTGCAAGGGGCGGTACAGAAGCTGCCCTTATGCCCCCAGTTGGAGGTTCCCCTTTATACGCTGGGGCGCACGCAACTGGAACTGACGGTAGGGGTGGGGCAGCCGGTACAAAAATATGCCCCTTTGGCGCTGTCCCCCAGCCGGAACCATGCGATCCGTTCCCCGGCGGCAGGGACGCTTTCCGGGGTAACCAGCCGGGTCCATCCCCTGTTGGGGAAGGTGCCCTGCGCTTTGATCCAGCCCGATCCCGAAGGGGAAGCGGCCAAGCTCCGTCCCCAGTGGGAGGAGGGCATGGGGTATGAGAAGCTGGAGCGCATTGCCAAGGAAGCGGGGATTGTGGATGAAGCGGACCACGCCCCGCTGTACCGGAAGATGCGGGCTTTACGTCAAAGCGGCGTCAATCTCCTGGTGGCAAGCGCGTTAGATGACGACCCTTATACTGCCAGCGGGATCGCTGTTGTGAAGGAATGGGGCGAAGAGGCGGTGCAGGGGCTGGAACTGCTGGACGCGGTCTGCCCCAACGCCATTGGCGTCCTGGCGATCTATGATCCCGGCGGCTGTCCGGCGTTCCGGGACCTGCCGGACCAAATCCGCAATACAGAGGTGATTAGGGTATCGGGGAAATATCCCGTGTGGCCCGCCCTGGAAAAAAGGTGGAGAGGGCAGAAAGTTGCCCGTTTCGGCGTGCAGGCCCTGCGGGCGCTGGCCCGGGCGGCCTTCCAGGGGGAGCCCATGGCGGATGTGGTGATCACAGTGGCGGGAAACGCGGTGCGGCGGCCCCGTAACGTACAGGTGCCGGTGGGCACGCCGGCGGCCTATGTATTAAAGCAGTGCGGGGCGCGGGACGTGCGCTGGGTCAGCGGCGGGAACGCCATGACCGGTTACGCCATAGAGGATATGCATACCCCGGTGCTGCCGGGGATGCGCTGCTTGCTGGCTATGAGCCGCCGGCCCTGGGCCCGGTCGTATTCCTGCATCGGCTGTGGGAAATGCATCCAGGCGTGCCCACAGGACCTGATGCCTTTTTCCATCGCCCAGCTTTATGAACGGGGCGGCAAAGAGGAGGCCGGACGGTACGGCGCTCACCGCTGTATCGGCTGCGGGGCCTGCTCGGCGGTGTGTCCTGCGGGGATTGAATTGAGCGCCATTGTGCGCCGGGCGGCTGATTTGGGGAAAAGACATCATGAGGAATGGGGGAAATTGTAAGATGGGGGTAAAAAGTTTGGCGCCTTATGTGCGCAGCACCCATTCGCTGCGGCACATGATGCTGGATGTGATCCTGGCACTGTGTGTGCTGATGATTATCCCGGTCGTGGAGACGGGGCCTCGCCTGGCGGTGACGGCGGCCTGTACGGTAGCGGTATGCGTCCTCTGTGAGATTGTTTTTAGTTTGATCGCCCGCACCCCCATTGGGGTAAACGACCTGTCCTGCGTGGTGACGGGGTTGGTGATCACCCTACTGATGCCTGTCAATGTACCCCAATGGCTGCCCATGCTGGCGGCGGGATTTGCCATCCTGGTGGCCAAGGCCCCTTTTGGAGGGACCGGGCGGGCCCCGTTTAATCCTGCGGCCGCGGGCATGGCGTTTGTCACAGTATGTTTTCCCGGGCAATGTTTCCAGGCCCTGCCGTTGGAGCAGTTCCCCTGGTGGGGGGACTGCCAGGGAAACCCTCAGGCTACCGCGGCGGCCCTGCTTCAGCAGGGGATGCGCCCGGAGCCGGGCGGGGTTGGCCGGCTGTGGAACCTGGCGGCGGGCCCGGCGGGGCAAACCGCCCTGCTGGTACTTTTGGCGGCGGGTATTTACCTGGTGATCCGAAGGACGGCGCCGTGGGATGGGGCGGCGTGCTGCCTGGCCGGGGCAGCGCTGGCGGCGTTCCTCTTTCCCCGGGCCGTAGGGTCACGGTGGGAATCGGTATGTTTTGAGCTGTTTGCGGGATCGCTGATGTTTTGCGCCATTTTTCTGGTGGGGGAGCCCTCCACCAGCCCGCACACCCGCCTGGGGCGCTGCCTGTATGGATTGGGGGTCGGGGCGCTGACGATACTGCTGCGCCATGTGGGCCCTTATGAGGAAGGGGTATGCTTTGCCGTGCTGCTGGCCAACCCCTTTACCCCTGTGCTGGATCGCTTTGCCTGGCGTATACGGGGCGGCAGGGCGCGCAATACGGAAGGGGGAGAGGCGGCATGAATCGCCGGTTGCAACGGACAAAAAGGCCGGATACGGGCGACGCAGCCCGGCAAAGTCAGGAAGGCCGCGCCCGGGAGACCCTGCGGGCCCTCAAAGAGGTGTTTACCAACGGCCTGCTTTATAAGAACCCGGTGCTCATCGGGGCCATTGGGCTGTGCCCGGTGGTGGCGGCGGGCGTGACCCTGAAAAATGGGGTGGCGCTTTCACTGCTGCTGGGGGCCATGCTGCTGCCCACCTGCCTGCTGTTTTCCCTGGTGGGGGACAAGGTGCCCATGTGGCTGCGTCACCCGGTGATTTTGGTGCTTTCCGCGGCGCTGTATATCCCGGCGGGGATCTTCACCGAAAAGGTTTTGCCGGGCTCCCTATCGGCTTTGGGGGTTTACGCCCCGTTGATGACGGCCAACGCCATCATCGCCTCCCGTGCCAAGCATTTTTCCGCCCGGCACGTATATTATGCGGCCCTGGTGGACGGTGCGGGCTGCGCTTTGGGGTTCGCTGTGGTGATCTGCCTGGGATCCGCCGTCCGGGAAGTGCTGTGGCGCGGCGCCTTATGGGATATCCCGTTGGGGATCGGCGGGGGGATCCCCGGGGTGCAGTATGTCTTTGCGGGGTTCATCCTGCTGGGCTTTTTCTCTGCGGCGGCTCAGGCTGCTGCCCGTAAAAGGGAAAAGCGCCGCAAGGCCCGGGAAAAGGGGGAGGAGAAGCCGTGAGCGTATTTTGGGAACTGATGGGGTACGCCCTGCTGGCGGTATTTGCGGAAAACCTGGTGCTGATGGAAGGCATTGGCACCAGCCGAGTGCTGAGGGCGGCCCGCAAACCGAAACAGCTGCTGCCCTATGCGGGGCTGATATGCCTTTTCAGCTTATGCACCGCCTTGATTACCCGGCAGCTGGATCCGTGGATTGCTTCCTGGCCGCGCCCGGAGCTGTACCGCCCGCTGGCCTATGCGGTGTGCGCCGCCGGGCTGTATCTGGCGGCGGTACTGCTTCTGAAAGCTTTCCGCAGGGAATGGTTCCAAAAGCTGGAGGATATTTTGCCTTCCGCCTCCCTCAACTGTATTGTGATTGCGCTTCCCTATCTGGCCGGCGCCCGGGATCTGGACCTGGGGCATGTAGTTGCGCTGTCGCTGGGGGCGGGGGTTGGGTTTGCACTGGCGGCCTGGTTGGCGGCGGAGGGCATCCGGCGGATTGACAACAAACGCATGGCAAAAGCCTTTTTGGGCCTGCCCGCGTTATTTTTATATTTGGGGATCCTCTCGCTGGCCCTGATGGGGCTGGGAGGAAAGGGAGGACTTCCCGCATGAAAAGCAAGATCAATAAGAAGGGATCGGAGTATTATGGTTATTGATTTCCACACGCATATTTTTCCGGATAAGCTGGCGCCCCGGGCCGTGGGGTCCCTGGAGAAATCCAGCCACACAAAGGCCGCCCTTGGGGGAAGCCGGCAGGAGCTGATTGATTCCATGCGCAGAAACGGGATAGACTATTCCGTGAATATGCCCATCGCCAGCCGTCCGGATCAAACGCCTTCCATCAACCGGTTCGCCTATGAGGTACAGCAAAAAGGGGAAGGGCTGCTTTCCTTTGGGTCTGTGCATCCCGGCTTTGCGGGATGGAAAGAGCAGTTAAGGGAGATCCGGGCGGCCGGTCTCAAGGGGATCAAGCTGCACCCGGATTTCCAGGGGCTGTTTTTAGACGACCCGTCCATGGTGGCGGTGATGCGGGAAGCGGCAGACCTGGGGCTGATGATCCTGATCCATTGCGGTATGGACGTTTCTTTCCCGGACCTGCACCGCAGTACGCCGGAGCGGCTGCACCGCATCCTGCCCCAGCTGGAAGGGGCCACCATTGTGGCGGCGCACCTGGGGGGATTCCGTTACCTGGACGACGTGGAAAAATATCTGGTGGGCAAAGATCTTTACATCGATACCAGCTATACCATTGGAAAGTTTGACGAAACCCAGGTGCGGCGGATCCTGGAAAACCACCGTCCGGACCGTATTTTATTCGGCACGGATTCCCCGTGGGAGGATCAGGGGGAGGCGGTGGCCAAATTAAAGGCTCTCGCCTTGCCGCAGGATCTGGAGGACGCCATCCTTTACGGCAACGCCGCCCGGCTGCTGTCCCTCTGATAAGGGTTGCCCAGGGCCGGCATACGGCGGGCGTTTTGCGGAATTCCGGGCGTACCATGCCTTGAATTGGGTGTAAAAATAAGCTATAATAACCCCTATAACCATATTCAGATATCAAGATAGCTGTCGGCCTGTGGGCGGGACAGTGGATTGGAGCAGGAGGAAATTATGAAAAAATGGACGTTACTTGTGGCCGCCCTGATGATGGCGGGCGCGTTATCCGCCTGTGGAGCAGGGGATCTTGGCAGCAGCAGTGCGCCGCCTTCCACAGAAAGCACGGTGAGCGACGCCGGCGCGGGATCAACCCAATCGGAACCGGAATATACCCATGACCTGGACGGGCTGGCAAACAAAATAGCCTATCGCGGATATATTGACGCCGGCAAAAAGCAGCAGATGCGGGCCGATTTTATTGGGGCGGAGGCCGAAAAGGGCTATAAGTATTCCATGTCTTCCGGCACGCTGGAACTGTACGAATATGATCCTGCGAATCTCAGCGACCGGGCCAAAGAGTGCATAGAGGAAGTCAAAACCACCGGCAAAGTGACGGTGCTGCAAGATTACGGCCCTGTGGACGCTGTGCTGTCCGATAACGAAAAGTATCTGATGATTTATCAGGACGGGGAGACCAGCGAAGAGGCGCTGGCCCGCAAAGCCGATATCACGGAAATTGTAAAGACGTTTGAATAAATACAAAAAGCGGGGTCCGGAGAAGATTCTCCGGACCCCGCTTTTTGTACCTATGGGATCAAAGAAGGAGCTTTCCGCAACGTTTGGAAAGCTCCTTGTGTTTTTAAGAATGGGGGTGCAGCGCAGTGCCGCATTGCGGGCAGTAGGCCGCATCTTCCTTTACGGAACAGCCGCACACCGGGCAAGCCCGCCCTTGCTTTGGTTGTTCCGGTTCCTGTTCCGCCGGCGTTTGGCCAAACGCGTCTTCCTGGCTTTGGGGCTGTTCCGCCGCCCCGTCAAAGGGGCTGGTAAAGACCGGCGGCTCCTGGGCCTGCTGTGCGGAAGGAGGCTCGGGGGTTTCCGGCGGCTGCCCGGTTACCGGGGAGGAATATCCAGCGGATGCGTCCGGTTGTACGGGGTATGTATTCGGCTGGGAAACCGGAGGCTGGCCATAATAGCCTGGGTTTTGATAGGTTCCCTGGGGGTTGCCGTTGGGGGCCTGTTGGGGATAGCCCCCGTTGGTCTGGTAATATCCCTGGCCTTGGGGGTAAAATACGGCCGTCTGCTGCGCCGTATAGCCCATGTTTTTCTGTTTGACATATCCGTTATAGGAAAAGCAAATGATGGCCACCAGGATAGCGATCGTCACGGAAATCACCATGTTCACCAGGCCCAGGATCACTTCCCATTTATACTCGTATCCGGGATAATTGCGAAGCAGAATGGATGCGGTCGACAGGTTATTTACCATGTTCAGGCAGAGGATACCCCCGTAGATAATATACAGGACGCCGAACATGATGCTGCCGTTGGATTTTAATACCGGCCCCCTGGCGCTTGCCCGCAGGGCGGAGGTAAACCGCAGCTGGGCGATGACAAACAATAAAAGAAGGGAGAAGACAATGATGAACAGAAATAGGATGACGGCAATAGCGAATTGGCCTTCCCAATAGGATGTAAGGCCCGACGCCATCGCAATTAAAATAATCAACAGGAACAGCACGACAATCAGGCTGATCAGTACCAGGGCGACGATGGAGAGCGCATATAAAATGGTAAAGCCCGCAGAGGGGGAAGCCTGTGGATTGCGGCTCCTGGACTTTAAATAGATGATCCAGAAGGACACCGCGATCAGGATTGGGATCGCGCTCATAATCACAGAGGTGATCACGGATACGGTGTTCACGGTTTGCGCGCTGTAAGCAGGCAAATCATAGTAAAAATAAAAGGATTGAAAGACGTCCTGCTGTATCTGGGATCCCGTAGCCAGGCTCAGAATATTCATGATAACCTGGATACTGTACAAAACCGCCGCCATCAAGATAATCGGCTTTCGGAAAAAGCTTTTTACATCTTGGAGATTTTGTAAATAAGGGGTTTGTATCCCGGCGTTGCCATATTGGTTCGGATACATATAGATTCTCCTTTACTGATAAGATGTGAGATTACCTTTATTGTAATGGAGGCTGTGGAAAAATACAAGCAAAAGTTCCATTTTTCCTCTGTTTTTCCGGAAATACTTTAGAAATATTACCTGTTAAAAACCGCGCTTTCCTTTTTTTACCTGACTTTTCCCATAGATTGGATATGTTTTTTGTCTTATTGGAAATATTTTTAAACATTGTTCTTTGTCAGAAGAATTTCTCTGACAGTTTGAATGCTTTTTATAAAATTTATTGGACATAATATACAATAATAATAAACGGATTATTTACATTTCGCCATTACCGTTGTATACTGAAACTAGTATAAACGCTGGGCTCCCCCTGCGGCGGCGTTTTATACGGGAAAGTGTAAAAAGGATGCCACAACAAACCTGGACCCTCTGGAAGCTGTCCTTTCCTTTTATTGAAGGGCAGGGAAAAGGGGGCCTGCTGGGTGTATCGTCTGTTCTGGTTTGTGGGAGGCGTCGTCCTTTACCATCATCGCAATCATACGACAAAGGAAGGTGTTTCTATGAAAGTGAAAAAAATCCCATATCGGCTTTTATCCGCGTTTGTAGCGGTCTGCCTGCTGTTAAGCGTTTCCATCACTTCGGTGTTGGCGCAAGCGGCCCCGCCCAGTATCACGGTGAGCGATGTGTCCGGCTCCCCCGGGGATCAGGTG
>CAJFUH010000225.1 GCA_904420155.1 uncultured Clostridia bacterium | reverse complement strand
GTGGACGCCTTGATCGACAACGGCAGACGCGGCCGCCCGGTGACCGGTCCCAACAACCGTCCGCTGAAATCCCTGTCCGATATGCTCAAAGGTAAGCAGGGACGTTTCCGCCAGAATTTGCTGGGAAAACGCGTGGACTACTCCGGCCGTTCCGTTATCGTGGTCGGTCCGGAACTGAAAATGTACCAGTGCGGCCTGCCCAAGGAGATGGCGCTGGAGCTGTTTAAGCCTTTTGTCATGAAACGCCTGGTAGAGACCGGGGCCGCTGGCAACATCAAGGCCGCCAGAAAAGCGGTGGAGCGCGCCAAGCCGGAGGTTTGGGACGCTCTGGAAATCGTCATCAAGGGCCATCCGGTCCTGCTCAACCGCGCGCCTACCCTGCATAGACTGGGTATCCAGGCTTTCGAGCCGGTGCTGGTAGAGGGCCGCGCTCTCAAGCTGCATCCGCTGGCCTGTACCGCTTACAACGCCGACTTCGACGGCGACCAGATGGCGGTCCACGTCCCGCTTTCCGCGGAAGCCCAGGCGGAAGCCCGCTTCCTGATGCTGGCCGCCGGCAACCTGCTGAAACCCTCCGACGGCCGCCCGGTTACCGTGCCTACCCAGGATATGGTTCTGGGTTCCTACTACCTGACCCTTACCAAGGACGGGGAACCCGGCGAAGGGAAAGTGTTCCGCGACTTTGACGAGGCTTTGATGGCTTATGACGCCAAAGTGGTAAGCCTGCACTCCAAAATTAAAGTGCGCCGCACACTGGAAATCGGGGACCAGACGGTGTCCAAAATCATCGACACCACCGTTGGCCGCATCATCTTTAACCAGCCGATCCCTCAGAATCTGGGATTTGTGGATCGTTCCGATCCCGACAACCTGTTCCGCCTGGAAATTGAATTCCTGGTGGGCAAGAAACAGCTGGGAAAAATCATCGACCGGTGCATTAAAGTGCACGGCACGGCCAAGACTTCTGAAGTACTGGACAATATCAAGGCCCAGGGCTTTAAATATTCCACCAAGGGCGCTATCACCGTCGCCGTTTGCGACGCCACCATTCCGCCCCAGAAAAAAGAGATCATCGCCGCCGCAGAACAGCAGGTGGATAAGATCAGCAAACAGTACCGCCGCGGTCTGATTTCCGAGCAGGAAAGAAAAGGCGCGGTACTGAAGATCTGGGAAAAGGCCACCAACGACGTCACCGACGCCCTGCAAAAGGGATTGGATCAGTATAACCCCATCTTCATGATGGCGGATTCCGGCGCCCGTGGTTCCATGAGCCAGATCCGTCAGCTGGCGGGTATGCGCGGCCTGATCGCCAATACCTCCGGTGCGGTTATTGAAATTCCCATTCGCGCCAACTACCGCGAAGGCTTGAATATTTTGGAATACTTTATTTCTTCCCGCGGCGCCCGGAAAGGCTTGGCGGATACCGCTCTGCGTACGGCGGACTCCGGTTACCTCACCCGCCGCCTGGTGGACGTTTCCCAGGATGTGATCATCCGGGAGGAGGATTGCGGGGCCCAGCACGGCCTGGAGATTTTCGATATCCGGGACGGCAAGGAATCCATCGAAAGCCTGCATGAGCGCCTGATCGGCCGTTACCTGGTGAAAGACTTTGTAGACCCGGCCACCGGGGAAGTGCTGGTATCCAAGGATAAGATGATGGATGACCACGACGCGGACATCATTGTGGGAGCGGGCACGGAAAAGATCGAGATCCGTTCTATCCTCAATTGCCGCGCCAAACATGGCGTATGTAAGAAGTGCTACGGTTCCAACCTGGCCAACGGCATGCCGGTTACCGTGGGCGAGGCGGTTGGTATCATCGCCGCCCAGTCCATCGGCGAACCCGGTACCCAGCTGACCATGAGAACGTTCCACACCGGCGGCGTCGCCAGTGCGGAAGACATCACCCAAGGTTTGCCGCGTGTTGAGGAATTGTTTGAAGGCCGTAAGCCTAAGCATTTGGCCATCATCAGCGAGATCGGCGGCCAGGTACGCTTTGAGGAAATCAAGAAAAACCGCCATGCGGTTATTTATAATAAAGAGACCGGCGAGGAGAAATCCTACCTCATTCCCTTTGGTTCCCGCGTGCGCGTGGAAGAAGGGCAGATCATTGAAGCCGGCGATATGATCACCGAAGGTTCTGTCAATCCCCATGACGTGCTGGCTATCAAGGGTACCGACGCCGTGCAGAACTACCTGATCCAGGAAGTACAGCGCGTATACCGGATGCAGGGTGTAGATATCAACGATAAGCACATCGAGGTTATCGTGCGCCAGATGATGAAAAAAGTCCGCGTGGAGGACGCCGGGGATACCAAACTGCTGCCCAGTTCCCTGGTGGAAAAGGTGGATTTCGAGATCGAGAACGAAAAGATCCGCGAGCGCATCGCCAATGGGGAAACCGAGTTGCAGGAGGCCACCTGCGTACCGGTGCTGTTAGGTATCACCAAAGCCTCTCTGGCTACGGATTCCTTCCTGTCCGCCGCGTCCTTCCAGGAGACCACGAAGGTGCTCACAGAGGCCGCCATCAAGGGCAAGGTTGACCCGCTGATGGGCCTGAAAGAGAATGTCATCATCGGTAAGCTGGTACCCGCCGGAACCGGTATGCACCGCTATAGCGACGTGACCATTGAAGAAGTTCCCGATACAAATAGCTTGACAAATAATGCTATTTAGTGTTATTATAAGAAATTGTGAAAAGGCTGTTTCACGCAGATGGATTTCTTGTCCATTTGCGTGAAATCCTTGTATATCGGCCGGTTTTTCTGGTCGTTTTGGATAAATATTTTTTGGTGGGATCAGGCGTTACGCCTGTGAACATAGATAAAATTTCAGTGAGGAGGTGTCATATTGCCAACCTTTAACCAACTGGTTCGCAAAGGCAGAGAGGTTACCGAGAAGAAGGCGAAGACCCCGGCTCTGTTGAGAGGATGGAACTCCAAGAAGCGCGTTGCCATCGAGCAAAGCTCCCCTCAAAAGCGTGGTGTTTGCACCGCTGTGAAAACAGCTACCCCGAAGAAACCGAACTCTGCTCTGCGTAAAATTGCCAGAGTAAGGCTTTCCAATGGGATCGAAGTTACTTCCTATATTCCCGGCGTAGGTCATAACCTGCAGGAGCATAGCGTGGTGCTGATCCGTGGCGGACGTGTTAAGGACGTGCCTGGTGTGCGTTACCACATCATCCGCGGTACTTTGGATGCTCAGGGCGTTGCCAAGCGTATGCAGGCCCGTTCCAAGTACGGTGCAAAGCGTCCCAAGGCGGGCGCCGCAAAGAAATAAGAATTTGACAGAAACCGGACGGCTGCATCGCTTTTATGCTTTGCGTAAAAGTGTAGGATTCAGGTTTTGCGCCTGAACCACTGCAAACACAATGCAGCGGTATATTATATATAGATAATATGCCTCTGTGTTGGCCAGCGGGAGTTTGTCGCTTTCGAGTACCTATGATATCATACCTATGAAGGAGGGAAGCGAAGTGCCAAGAAGAGGTAACATTGCAAAACGTGATGTTTTGCCAGATCCTATGTACAATTCCAAGAAGGTTACCCGTCTTATCAACAGCGTCATGCTGGACGGCAAGAAGGGCGTGTCCCAGAAGATCGTCTACGGTGCGTTTGATATTATCCGTGATAAGACTGGTAAAGAGCCGCTCGAAGTATTTGAGCAGGCAATGGAGAATATCATGCCGCAGCTGGAGGTAAAGGCCCGCCGTGTCGGTGGCGCTACCTATCAGGTGCCTATGGAGGTTCGGCCGGAAAGAAGGGAGACTTTGGGTCTCAGATGGCTGACCAATTACTCCAGATTGCGTTCTGAAAAGACCATGAAGGAAAGACTTGCCGGAGAAATCCTGGATGCTGTCAATGGTGCCGGCGGCGCTGCCAAGAAGCGTGAGGACACTCACAAGATGGCGGAGGCAAACAGAGCGTTTGCACATTACAGATGGTAAGACCGGATTGGTCATGTTCACCTGTATCTACAAACTAGTTGAGAGATCACCGCATAGGACTTGAGGAAAAACAGTTCTTTGTGGTATTCTTATGAGCCGCAAGCAAGACAGCGGGAAGGTATGCTCAAACTCGTTTGTAGCATAACCATCCCATATTTTAAGGAGGACCCACTTTATGCCAAGGCAGGTTTCACTTGAGTTAACCCGCAATATCGGTATCATGGCTCATATTGATGCCGGTAAAACCACTACAACAGAGCGTATCCTGTATTACACCGGCATCAATCATAAGATTGGTGAAACCCATGACGGCTCTGCCACCATGGACTGGATGGCACAGGAGCAGGAGAGAGGTATTACCATTACCTCTGCTGCTACGACCTGTTTCTGGAAAAAACACAGAATTAATATCATCGACACTCCCGGCCACGTGGACTTTACCGTAGAGGTAGAGCGTTCTTTGCGCGTTCTGGACGGTTCTGTTACCGTACTGTGCGCCAAGGGCGGTGTTGAGCCTCAGTCTGAGACCGTTTGGCGTCAGGCTGATAAATATCACGTACCGCGTATGGCTTACGTCAACAAGATGGACATCATGGGCGCCGATTTCTATCGCGTGGTCCAGATGATGAAAGACCGTCTGAAATGTAACGCCGTTCCGATCCAGCTCCCCATTGGTTCTGAAGATACCTTTAAGGGTATCATTGACCTGGTGGAAATGAAAGCCTACATGTATTATGACGATTTGGGCAATGATATCCGTCAGGAAGAGATTCCGGAGGATATGAAGGAGCTGGCTGAGAAATACCACACCGAGATGTTGGAGCATGTGGCGGAGCAGGACGACGCTTTGTTTGAGAAGTACCTGGACGGCCAGGAACTGACCGAAGCGGAGATCAAGGCTTGTATCCGTAAGTCCACTTTGAACAACACCATGGTTCCGGTTACCTGCGGTACTTCTTACCGCAACAAGGGCGTACAGAAGCTTCTGGACGCTATTATCGATTACATGCCCGCTCCTACCGATGTTCCCGCTATTAGGGGTATCGATCCGGAGACGGAAGAAGAGACCGTCCGCCATTCTTCTGACGAAGAGCCTTTTGCGGCTCTGGCCTTTAAGATTGCCACCGACCCGTTCGTTGGTAAGCTGTGCTTCTTCCGCGTGTATTCCGGTACCATCAACGCCGGTACCACCGTTTATAATTCCACCAAGGATTGCACCGAGCGCATGGGCCGTATCCTGCAAATGCATGCAAACCATCGGCAGGATATTGAGACCGTATACGCCGGCGATATCGCCGCAGCGGTTGGCGTGAAAAATACCACCACCGGCGATACCCTGTGTGATCAAAAGCATCCGGTTATTCTGGAATCCATGGAATTCCCGGATCCGGTTATCCGTGTAGCCATCGAGCCTAAGACTAAGGCAGGCCAGGAAAAGATGGGTATCGCGCTGGCTAAGCTGGCGGAAGAAGACCCCACCTTCAAGGCTTACACCGATGAAGAGACCGGGCAAACCATCATCGCCGGTATGGGCGAGCTGCACTTGGAAATCATTGTAGACAGATTGCTGCGTGAATTCCGCGTAGAAGCAAACGTTGGCAAACCCCAGGTTGCTTACAAGGAGACCATCCGCAAGAACGCGGAAGTGGACAACAAGTATGCCCGTCAGTCCGGTGGTAAAGGTCAATACGGCCATGTTAAGATCCGCATTGAACCCAATCCCGGTAAAGGCTACGAGTTTGTCAACGCCATTGTCGGCGGCGCTATCCCGAAGGAATATATCCCTGCAGTTGACCAAGGTATCCAGGGGGCTATGCTTTCCGGTGTCCTGGCTGGCTATAACGTAGTGGATGTGAAGGTTACTTTGTATGATGGTTCTTACCATGAGGTTGACTCCTCTGAAATGGCGTTTAAGATCGCCGGTTCTATGGCGTTTAAAGAGGCCATGAAGAAGGCGGATCCGGTATTGCTGGAACCCATCATGAAAGTTACCGTCATCGTTCCCGAAGAATACATGGGCGACGTCATCGGCGATATCAACTCTCGCCGCGGCATGATCCTGGGCATGGAAGCGATTCCGGGCGCTCAGAGGATCAACGCTATGGTTCCGCTGTCTGAAATGTTTGGTTACGCTACCGATATGCGCAGCAAAACTCAGGGTAGAGGCCAGTATGTTATGGAGCCTGACAACTATGCCGAGGTTCCGAAGTCTGTATCTGAAAAGATTATTGCTGACCGCAGCAAGAAAGACTAAAAATACAGCATTTTTCTATTGCATTTTGGTGAAGAAATTGCTAGAATGATACTTGTAGCGATTGTGCTCACGATAGATTTTATTTGAGTGATAAAAAGGAGGAAATTCCAATGGCAAAGGCTAAGTTTGAAAGAAATAAGCCCCACGTAAATATTGGTACCATCGGCCACGTTGACCATGGTAAGACCACCCTGACCGCCGCTATCACCAAGGTTCTGAACCTGGCTGGCGACGCTGATTTCGTAGATTATGCAAACATCGATAAGGCTCCTGAAGAGAGAGAGCGTGGTATTACCATCAATACCGCTCACGTTGAGTATCAGACTGCTACCCGTCACTATGCTCATGTTGACTGCCCCGGCCATGCCGACTATGTAAAGAACATGATCACCGGCGCTGCTCAGATGGACGGCGCTATCCTGGTTGTATCTGCTGCTGACGGTCCTATGCCTCAGACCAGAGAGCACATCCTGCTTGCCCGTCAGGTTGGCGTGCCTTACATTGTTGTGTTTATGAATAAGTGCGATCAGGTTGACGACGAAGAGCTGCTCGATCTGGTTGAGATGGAAATCCGTGAACTGCTCAACGAGTATGAGTTCCCGGGCGACGATACCCCGATCATCCGCGGTTCCGCTTTGCAGGTTCTGGAGTGCGATTCCAAGGATCCCAACGCTCCTGAGTACAAGTGCATCCACGAGCTGATGGACGCTGTTGACACCTTCATTCCGACCCCGGATCGTAAGGCTGATCAGCCCTTCCTGATGCCTGTTGAAGACGTATTCACCATCACCGGTCGTGGTACCGTTGCTACTGGTAGAGTAGAACGCGGCCAGCTGAAGACTTCTGAAGAAGTTGAGATCGTTGGTCTGACCGACGAGAAGAGAAAGACTGTTGTTACCGGTATCGAAATGTTCCGCAAGATCCTCGATTACGCTGAGGCTGGCGATAACATCGGCGCTCTGCTGCGTGGTATCCAGAGAAATGAGATCGAGCGCGGCCAGGTTCTGGCTAAGCCCGGTACCATTCATCCGCACACCAAGTTCAGAGGCCAGGTTTACGTTCTGACCAAGGACGAAGGCGGCCGTCATACTCCTTTCTTCAACAACTATCGTCCTCAGTTCTTCTTCCGTACCACCGACGTAACCGGCGTTATCTCTCTGCCCGAAGGCACCGAGATGTGCATGCCTGGCGATAACGTTGTGATGGACGTAGAGCTGATCACTCCTATCGCTATTGAAGAAGGTCTGCGTTTCGCTATCCGTGAGGGTGGCCGTACCGTAGGTTCTGGCGTTGTTACCGCTATCAACGGCTAATTAAGGCTGTTCTTTCAAAATGAATGGATCCCCGTCGATTCACCACTCGGCGGGGATTTTTCTTTTTTGTTCTATTGTACCCCATGCTGCGGGGACACGCCTGCGCCACCTGCGGTGGGGCATGACGCGCACGGGGCTGTTCCTGGAAGGTCGGGAGAGCGCCCGCGATTTCACTGAAAAGTTCTCACCACCGGCCCAAAAGAAGGAAGCAAGAAAAGGATCTGGGAATTACTTAAATGTCCGCTACGCTCCCAAAATGCGATTCCTGCTCCCTACGCCGAGTTATCGCAACAGGGGCCGAACACGTGCCATACGGTAGGGATTTGATTCGGCCCCTGTTGATGGGGCTTATTGCCTCCATCTCTCCCCTTGCGCTCACCCCCGCTCAAAGTTTCCTTTTGTGGAAACCAGTGCTTTTGTTTTCTTTTTGTCGATAAGGTAAAAATTAAGTGAGCGGTGCAACCGAGGTATGACGGCGAGTTGAGCGGGCTCAGCCGCTCATTTTGAGCCGGCATACTTTCCGGGCTAATTTAGAAGACCCGCCGCAGCGGCCTTTGTAAGGGGTTTCAAAGGGGGGAGACACGACTCCCCTCTTTGCGGTCTCTTT
>CAJFUH010000224.1 GCA_904420155.1 uncultured Clostridia bacterium | reverse complement strand
CCACATTCTCTGGACGCTGTTATTTTCCCGGAAATAAAAGTGTGTATTGTGGATGGTACCGCTCCGCATGTCACAGTACCTATATACTAAAAATTCCAAAAAATATGAACCTGCTGTGTTTTTATATGATTGTCCTTTTTCCCTATTTCAATCCGGTTGATCACAAATGGAAGCAAACGGGAAGCAATTGACGTTAAATTGATATCTTTTTTTGTTTGCTGAACACTGGAAGAATCTTCTATCCTTTTTATAAGAGTATTAATCTGATCTTCCAAGATCTGTTTTTTATTTAAAAATTCCCTGTTGAAATGAACAAACTGATCTTGTGTGATAATCCCCTCTGTTTTATCTAAATATAACGCTTGTATGGCATGGACATATTTATCTCTTTGGGCTTGTAAAGAACGTATTTTTTGTTCGCAAATCAATGTTTCTTTTGCTGCGCTTTTTTCAAAAACATTCCGATCAGGAGTATAGTATAAGACAAGATATTGTTGTATTTTTTCCAACAACATCTGAAGGAGGGAAGTGAAACAAATAGAATGATTTCCGTCACAAAAATTAGGTTGAGGGCATCGTAGATAACTATATTGCTTTTCGTTATGCCAGTTGGAGACTTTATTCATGGCTCTTCCACAGCTCATACAAAACACTTTGCCAGCTAAGGGATGGGAGATACCGCTTCCATCTGATCTCCTTTTTTGTTCCATCTGCTTTTGTACCCGCTGAAAAATATCATCGTCAATAATTGCTTCATGGGTATGTTCTACACGGAACCAGTGTTCCTGGGAAACAGAAATAATTTTTTTACTTTTATAGCTCGGTTTTACTTGCCTGCCTTGGACCATTGTTCCCACATACATTTCATTTTTTAAAATACGTCCAATGGTTGTTCGATTCCATAGGGAAGAAGGTATCTTCATCATGCCGTTAATATAGTGCTGCCCTTTGTTTTGTTTATAAACAGTTGGATTAGGAATTCCATTTTGGTTTAATAAATCCGCAATTTTTTGTTTTCCGTAACCTTGTAAATACCACAGATAAATTTGGCGTACGATCTGTGCCGCTTCAGGGTCAACCACCAAATGGTTATGGTTTTGAGGATCTTTTTGATATCCATAAGTGGGGAATCCCCCAATATACTCACCCTTCCTTCTTTTATCGTTCAAAACGGTTTTGATATTATCTGAGAGATCCTCTAAGTACCATTCATTGATTAGCCCATTGATTTGGCGGGATTTTTTTGTACCTTTGGCCCATGTATCTACATGATCTACTATCGTCACAAAACGGATTCCCCAAATAGGAAAAAGGTTGTGAATGTACTTTTCTACCAGTTCCATATCTCGGGTAAATCTTGACTGAGATTTGCATAGCACAATGTCAAATTTATGCTGCTGTGCGTCTTCTATCATAGAGAGAAAACCTGGGCGGCTTCGGTCGATCCCACTGAAATCTTCATCACAGTAAATACGATAGATACGCCAATTTTGTTGGTCTGCATAATAGGTTAATAGTGATTTTTGGTTTTGAATACTCTCACTTTCCTGTTCTTTTTCATCATCCTCTCTACTTAATCGGCAATACAGGGCGCATTTCATAAGAGTTTTTCTCTTTTCTCAATAGTAAGTTCAGATTTTATCAAGGATTCTACGATTTTTTTTAGGTTTTCCCTGCGCATATCCTTTTCCGAAGAAGAGAAGCTTTCCTCAATGTCCCAATTTAAAGTAGATTTTTTCTTCATTATGATCACCTCTTTTTATGTTATGAGGAAAGGCTTGTATCTTATGAAGGGAAAAAAGAAAAGCTTATTTCTCCATGAAGAAAAATAAGCCTTTCTTTTTCTTATATAGCCGCAATCAATTCGATTTCTACTAAGACATCTTTGGGCAGTTGTTTAACAGCGACACAGGAACGAGCAGGTTTATTGATAAAGAACCGGCCATAGATCTCGTTAAAAGAAACAAAATCAGACATTTCTTTCAAAAAGCAGGTTGTTTTTATCACTTTATCAAACCCGGTTCCAGCTTCTTGTAGCAGTGCTTCAAGGTTTTTCATAACCTGTTCAGTCTGTCCCTCGATGGTATGATGTTCAACCTTTCCACTTTCAGGATTGATGGCAATTTGTCCCGAAGTATATAGAACATCGTTGTAAATGATTGCCTGGGAATAAGGTCCAATCGCTTCTGGCGCCTTGTTGGTATGAATAACTTTCATCATAAAAACTTCCTTTCTATTTTTTGTAAAAAAGGGAAGAGAAGATACTCTGCCTTTCAAAATGATCCAATATCAATTAGATAATGTATATCCGGCGTCCGTAAGAGCAGACTTGATTTGCTCAATATGTTCAAAATTCCTTGTCTCCAATACAACACGCAGATAACAACCATTGATATCTGAATTTTCGCTTGCGCGTTCATGATGGATTGCAATAACGTTGCCGCCGAGATCTGCAATAATTCTTGAGACCCCTTTAAGCTGCCCCGGTTTGTCCAATAGCTCAATATTGAGAGAACAGGATCTACCGGATTTCAGTAAGCCTCTTTTGATGACCCTGGAAAGGATTGTTACATCAATATTTCCTCCAGATACTAAACAGACCACTTTTTTCCCTTCGATAGGTACTTTATGGAACAAAGCCGCCGCTACAGAAACAGCACCTGCCCCTTCCGCAATTAATTTTTGCTGCTCAATTAAGGTAAGAATGGCAGTGGAGATTTCGTCATCAGTTACTGTAACAATTTCGTCCACATAATGCCTGCAAAGATCAAAGGTATGCTCTCCCGGTTCTTTGACCGCAATACCGTCTGCAATGGTTGAGACATTACTTAAGCATTTGCGCTCTCCACATTCTAATGAGTGAAACATGCTCGGCGCTCCCGTAGCTTGGACTCCATAAACTTTTATGTGTGGACTCAAGGATTTGATTGCATAAGCAATACCAGAAATCAATCCTCCTCCGCCAATGGGAACAATAATGGCATCCATATCGGGAAGCTGATCCAACAATTCCAATCCAATAGTTCCTTGCCCTGCAATGACATCTTCATCATCAAAAGGGTGAATAAACGTATAACCTTGCTCTTTTTGTAATTCTAACGCTTTTTCATAGGCGTCATCATACACACCGTCTACCAAGCAGATTTGGGCGCCATAACTTTTGGTCGCCTCTACTTTTGAAATAGGGGCGCCATCTGGAAGACAGATCAAAGAAGGAATTTTATTTTTGGCAGCAGCAAGAGCGACTCCTTGCGCATGATTGCCCGCAGAACAGGCAATTACGCCTTTTGCTTTTTCTTCTTCACTGAGTTGTGAAATTTTATAATAGGCTCCTCTTACTTTAAAGGAACCTGTAACTTGTAAATTTTCTGTCTTTAAATAAATATTACTATCTGGGCAGATATTGGGAGCATAAATTAAGTCGGTAGGGCGAATAACCTTTTTCAAGATGTGGGATGCATGGTAGATTTTGTCCAAAGTCAGCATAATAATTCCTCATTTCCAAATGGTGTATTAAAAGAGGGAAGATAAGCAAATAAAAAACGCCTGTCTCTTCCCACACATAGAGACGAAGGCGTTTAACTCTCCGCGGTACCACTCTAATTGCCGCATGTTTGATGCGACCTCTCTTGTACGTCCAACAACGTACGTTCCGATAACGGGGAAAACCGAATAAACTTACTTATCTTAAATACGAGTTCAGCTTATCTGCTCAAGGGTGATCCGATCATTAGTACCTCTTACCGTTTTTCACCGGCCAACGGCTCTCTGAAAAGAGAAATCTAATATCCCGTCCTATCAACGCATTTATTCTGTATGATAATATACCTCCAAATAGGGAAAATTGTCAACGTTGATATTGCAGAAAAGTCCGGGAAAAAATCTAAATAATTTGTTGTCTTTTATCGAGAAAAATTTCTGTATAATGTTGCGGTATCCCATACTATGGATCCTAAATATCCGGGTGTTACAGATACAATCATTAATATGGGGGATTGTTGGGATACTTCCCTGCTCGCCCAACGGAAAGAAGAAATTATATCAATTACTTTACAAAATAGTTCCATGCATCAACGTTCAAAACGCTATTTATCTGCTTGTGGAGCCCTTTATGAGGATACTATCCGCGTATCTCAAGGAAGCGTAAATGAGAAAAAAGCAGTTAATTTTGCTTCCAATCTTAGCAAACGCTTCTTTGGAGGGAAATCCTCTGGAAGAAGGGGAAACGAGAAAGTACGGCTTCTCAGCGGCATTACTCCAGAGGGGCTGGTATACTTCGAAGATACGATTTCATCTCAATGTGACAATGTGTATTTCATTGAGGATGAGTATAATGCCGTAGGAAGCCTATTGTTGACAGAATTAAAAGGGCATGCCTTAGATGCCGGTTTAGATGTTGTTGGATGCTATTGTCCTATCGATCCACTTCATAAAATGGACGCCCTGCTCATTCCTTCCATTGACTTAGCGTTTGCCGTGACCAATAGCTGGCAACCTCTTTCCTCTATAGAGCCATACCGAACCATCCACGCCCGCCGTTTTATTGATAATAGTCTCTTGAGTACTCGCCGACAAAGATTGTCCTTTAATCGAAAGACCCAGAGAATTTTACTAAATGAATCTATCGCATATTTAGCTATGGCAAAAGCTATTCATGACCAATTAGAATTCCTATATGCGGATTGTATGGATTATAGCAAGGCAGACGATATTTACGAAAAGATCATCGCTGAAATATTAGCAAGATAATATAGAAATACTATTCAATTAACATATAACAGACAAAAATCAAAGGCAGCAGTCTTTATATAAGAAACTACCGCCTTTGATTTTTGTCTAACCTTCTATTCTGTCATAAATAATACCCCAAGGGTATTGGGGCCGCAATGACAGGAAATGGTACAGCTGGCACGAGTTACATAAATATTTTCAAAATCAGATATTTCTTGTATGGTCTTTTTAACAAGATCTATCCGTTCCTGTGAGATTCCGGAATGTGTAATGAATATATGATTTTTTTTCAGCGCCGGTGTATTTTTCAACTTATCTTTGGTATATTGTACCAGAACCTTATCCAAAGGTCCACGATATTTTTTACCAACCCCCATGCTTCCATTCCTTTGGTTATCAACTTCAATACAAGGCTTTAAATGCAAGAGGTTTGCCCCTAACGCTGTCACCATGGAACAACGTCCACCCGCATGCATAAATTCTAATGTGTCTAGAATAAAGCTGGCATGACTGTAGGGAACCAACTGTGTTACTTCTTCCTGAATTTGTTGTGCTGACATTCCTTGGGAGATTCTTTCTCCAGCTTCCATCACCAGTAGCCCTGTTCCCGTAGAAAGATTGCTGGAATCAATGGGATAAACATGCCCTAATTCCTTAGCGGCTATACAACAGTTTTGATAAGCAGCGGATAAAGCAGAACCTAGATTCAAATGAATGACATCATATCCTTGTTCTACCCATTTTTTGAAATAAGCAAGATATTCCCCCACTCCAATGGCGGCAGTTTTCGGTAGAATTTTCTTTTGACGATAAGCAGCATATAAGTCTTCTGGGGTAATATCAACCCCATCTGTATATTGTTGTTCACCCAGAATAATATGATAAGGATAATAGTTAACCTTGTATTTTTCTTTTAACATATCTCCTAAGTCACAAGTGCTGTCAGCGCTTAAAATAATTTTTCTTTCCATAAGCCCTCCATTATTTCTCTTATCGTTGCAGTTGATTATATCATAAAATGGGAAATAAAAAAGCTTTTTCTTTTCATTCGCTTAAAAGGTATGTTCAGAAATCAAACGAGTTTTTTCACACCATAGTTTTTCGGATAAATCCACATAGTAATTGTGAGGATTTTCAAAACGTTTGACCTCATCCCATAAGCAATCAATCTGCTGAGCACAACGTGTACGAATTTCCTCCAAAGAAGGAAGATTGCAACATTTTATGCCGTTTTTGAACAAAGGAATTCTCATATCTACCGCTTGGAAATTCTGGACAGTTTTTCTTTTCCAAATAAATTCTGGATCGAAAATATCATAGGGCTGAGAATCATCAATCGTTTCATCATGCATTGTGATGACATCTGCGATTGCTTTTCCGGTATCTCTATCGAACAATCTCCAAAGGCGTTTAAAACAAGGATTGGTAATCTTAGAGACATTCTCGCTAATTTTAATCTTCGGAATGATGGTTCCCTTTTTGTCCTCAATAGCTACAAGTTTATATACGCCGCCAAACACCGGTTCTGAGGAAGAAGTAATCAAACGCTCTCCTACACCAAAACTGTCCACCTGTGCGCCTTGTATCAGCATATCCCGAATGATATACTCATCTAAAGAATTAGAAGCGCAAATCTTACAATCTTCAAAGCCGGCTTCATCCAACATTTTTCTAGCTTTCTTGGATAAGTATGTGATATCCCCGCTATCAATACGCACACCTGCTGGACGGAATCCCATAGGAACCAATACCTCGTTAAATACCTTAATGGCGTTAGGAATTCCGGATTTTAGTACATTATAAGTATCTACTAATAATGTACAAGCATTGGGATAAGCTTTCGCATAGGCGCGAAAAGCTTCTAATTCACTATCAAATAATTGAATCCAACTGTGGGCCATTGTTCCTAATGCAGGAATCCCATAATCACGATCGGAAAGAGTACAAGCTGTTCCCATGCACCCGCCAATATAAGCAGCTCGCGCTCCCAATACAGCGCCGTCATATCCCTGCGCCCGGCGAGATCCAAATTCCATCACCGCGCGACCCAAAGAAGCCCGAACAATCCGGTTAGCCTTTGTAGCGATTAAGCTTTGATGATTAATAGTAAGTAAAATCATCGTTTCTACAAATTGGGCTTGAATGACAGGCCCACGCACCGTTATGATGGGTTCTCCGGGGAAAATAGGTGTTCCTTCCGGCACGCACCATACATCACATGTAAATTTAAAATCCTGTAGATAAGTTAAGAAGGATTCGCTAAACATATTTTTAGAGCGAAGATAAGAGATATCTTCTTGCGTAAAATGAAGAGATTCTAAATATTCTACCAGCTGTTCTACGCCCGCCATAATAGCAAAACCGCCATGATCAGGAACTCTCCGAAAAAACATATCAAAATAGGCTATGGTATCACGAAAGTCATTTTCAAAGTAACCATTTGCCATAGTAATTTCATAAAAGTCTGTCAACATGGTTAAGTTTCTTTTTGAATCTTGAAGAGCATATTTCATATTATTCCATCCTATTCTATTTCTATCTCTGTAAAATTTGAAATCAATTCTATTCCGTTCAGTTCCATATCGTATAAAGCAATCAAGTTCATAAGGTCACCGTTATGGAGACCTAAATCATAAGTTTCTACTAGATCAATAGGAACCAAAATACGACTGAATTGATTTTTCCGATTAAAATCCGCTTTTAGTGTAATAGAAAATTGACTGATACACAAATCAGTGCAGTCTCCCACTATGATAAAATGATCAATTTTCGGATGGCTATCCATCCACTTTTGGAAATCCAACTCTAAAAAACCATTGGTGGAATTTTTAGGAATTGACGATAACGAACCAGCGTTTTGGATCTCTTCGGTAATCTCGCTTTCCTCGGAATTTATTAAACAATGAGGAGGGTAAGAAAGGAACTCTAGACTTTCAGCAGTGTGGCAGTCCCTAAATGCAATACAGGAAATACCATATAAATTACAAGATTTCACCAAATTGGCAATTCCCTGATTGATTTCATAAATTCTATTGCTGCTCATAGGGCCATTTTTTACAAATCCATTTACCATGTCCACTATAAATAAAGCAGTTCTGTCCACAGGAAGATCTTTTAAGCATAACGTTTTACTATGAGAGAGATGTTCAGAAATCTCTATTAACGTTTTCTGAACTGCACTCCAATTCATATCTTTATAAATTTTCATGTTACACAGTCCTTTCTTGTCCTCTTTTTATCATTATAACAATAAGAACATAAAATAACAAATATAAAAAATAAGAAATGTAAATTCTTTTATACGCGCCCTTTTACTATTACCATTTGAACTAAACAAAAAGAGAGCTATCAATTTATTAAGTGATAGCCCTTTTTGTTTGAAGAAAATATAAAGGTATATATAAAATTTTAATCTACTAAATAAAGTAAAAAACAAATAGATATTTTTATATTCTTTAGTGGATTCTATCCAATATATTACGAAAAATGTATTGCTGTCTATTATCTTTCCAAGATTGCGCTGAATAAATACAAATTGACAAAATATAAAGAGAATGAATGTGGAAGAGTAATTTTGTATGAATGGTATGACCATTTATATAATTAAAAAAAGGGGTGAAAACCGTGAGAAAGTTTTTTAGAGGACTTTCTTTAGGATTGGCAATCTGTTCTTGTGCCATTTTGGCTATCGGATGCATCCTAAATGTAGAAATTCCCAATAATTATAAAATAACTGAAAGCAGCGGGTTAGAAGTAACTTCTTCTCTACCTATTACTATAGAAATGGATAGTGGAGAGGATTTAATTGAAGCGGGTGTTCTCAATAATCCTAATCAGACTTACGATGCTAATTTAAAACTGATGAATATAATTCCATTAAAAAATGTGAAAGTACAAGTAGTGGAAGAAAACAAAGTGATTCCTTGTGGAGTTCCTTTTGGAGTAAAAATATTTACAGACGGTGTAGTGGTTGTGGGAATTTCCGAGGTGAAAGTGAACCAATCTACTGTTAATCCCGCAAAAGAGGCTGGACTAAAAATAGGAGATGTTATTTTAAGTATTAATAACAATACAGTAAACTCTAACGAAGAAGTTGCCAAATACGTTCAAAATTGTAACGGACAATCCCTAACACTATCCGTAAGAAGGGAAAACATGACCTTTTCTACTGAAATCTATCCGGTAAAATCAGAAGATTCCAGCTACAAAGCCGGCCTTTGGGTCCGAGATAGTTCTGCAGGAATCGGTACTTTAACTTATTACGATCAAGACCAACAGGTATTTGCAGGATTAGGTCATGGTATTTGCGATATTGATACTAGCGAATTAATGCCTTTACGTAATGGCGATATTGTTCCAGCTACCATTAATGGAATAGTAAAGGGTGAAAAAGGAACCCCTGGAGAACTTCGTGGATATTTTAGTGATCAGGCATCTATTGGTACCCTGTTGGCAAATGTCAACACCGGGGTATATGGAACAATGGGAAAATCTCCTGTACAAAATGAACCCATTAAGGTGGCTATGAAACAACAAGTAAAACCAGGAAAAGCACAGATTTTGACAACAATTGATGGGCAAACTCCTCAATACTATGATATTGAGATAGAAAGTGTCAATTACAAGGAGCATACCCCCACAAAAAATATGATCATTCGGATCACAGATCCAAAACTTTTAGAAACAACGGGGGGGATAGTGCAAGGAATGAGCGGAAGCCCTATCATACAAAATGGGATGCTGGTAGGAGCGGTTACGCATGTATTTGTCAACGAACCCGAACGAGGATACGGTATTTTTGCTGAGAATATGATAGAAGTTTCCAGTAGTATTTCCCAGGACGATGTGAGAAATGCCTCATAATATGGCACTCATACCAATATTGTCTCCAGTCAAAAAAATATTTTTCTGAAAAGTATTGCCATAATTTCCATTATATGGTAATATAAGTCCACAGAAAAAATAAAAACTGGAGGATTTACAATGGAAAATCAATTAAAATTACTCATCGCTGGCAATCGTGACGAATTCACTCGAGAGAGCATGAATGTTTTTCAGGACTTTGGTTTTCAGACTGTCTTTTGCGGTAAGGACGGATTAGAGGCTTTACAGGCCATTGAGGAACAAAACCCTGATATCGTTCTTTTGGATCTGTTCATGCCTCATGTAGACGGAATTGGAGTTATGAACTCCATTGCTAAGTCAAATAAGAGTAATCGACCCCAATTTGTTGTGCTTTCCAGTTTTGACAGCCAAACCTTAGAACGGGAGGTAATGAGTGCAGGCGCTTCTTACTTTGTTTTAAAGCCGTTTGAAGTAAAAGATTTATGCGAACGCATTTTACAAATGTATAATAGCAGCCATGATCATACGAATAAAGGAAATGTCATGATTTCCTCTCTCTCTCAACAGCCGAGTCTTGAAGTGCAGGTAACTGAGATTCTTCATCAAATTGGAGTCCCTGCTCATATCAAAGGATATCATTATTTAAGGGATTCTATTATTATGTCAGTGGAGAACCCCGAAATTATTAATGCGGTGACAAAGCAGTTATATCCTAGTGTGGCAAAACGTTATGAAACAACTTCTAGCAGGGTAGAACGAGCTATCCGCCATGCTATAGAGGTCGCTTGGGATAGGGGAGATGTAGATATTCTCAATTCCTATTTTGGGTATACTATACACAACAGCCGCGGCAAACCAACTAATTCAGAATTTATTGCTATGATCTCTGATAAATTGAGGCTGCAAATGAAATCTGCCAGTTAAACTAAAAATACAAATAATTTTTAAGCAGTGTCTATTTGGCACTGCTTTTTTCATATTTAAAGGTTATAGAGAATGGATACAATGAAAAAGGAAAAGATCTCTTGCATATATCCGCCAAGCCTGATAAAATTTACATATTGTTAATTAAAGAGGTATCAAAGTATAGTAGAATAAAGTCGTCATTGAGACAGACGCTTACAAAAGGATGGTACAAACGTGTTTGGTTATGTCAGGCCATGTAAACCAGAAATGTTGGTAAAAGAATATGAGCTTTATAAAAGCGCATATTGTAGTCTATGTAAGCATTTAGGAAAATTTTTTGGTCGATTATCTAGATTAGCACTCAGTTATGATGCTACTTTTTTAGCTATGCTTCATATGTCATTAAAACAGGAATGCCCTGGATTTTCCAGGGGACGATGTGTTGTAAATCCAATTAAAAAATGCACATACTGTAATGGAGGAGAAGAGAGCTTTTTATTTGCAGGTGCAGTTTCTGTATTAATGACCTATTACAAAATTCGAGATGATATCCAGGATTGTAGTATAGCAGGAAAATTTCGAGCCTATTTATTGATTCCCTTTGTAAAAAGAAGCTATCAGAAGGCAAAAAGAGAATTCCCTGAAATTGATCAAATAATCTCCCATTGTATGGAACAACAAGCACAAGTGGAACAAAATCCTAGTGCGGGAATTGATTCCAGTGCTGAACCAACTGCACAGATGTTATCACAAGTGCTTCTGCTTTTGTCAAATGGGACAAAGTCGCAGGAGCTTGTTTTAGGTCAATTGGGTTATTTTCTCGGTCGTTGGATTTATTTGATGGATGCAGCAGATGATATTGAGAAAGATCAGAAACATCATCAATTTAATCCTTTTTTAAAAAAGTTTGCCACATCCGCGTCTGAACCCAAAATTTCCAAAAGCCAAGAAGCTTTCCGGGATTATTGTAATGAAGTTTTAAATCAGACTTTATCGCAAGCGCTCGCGGCTCTCAATTTGTTAGAACTTCAACATTTTGGTAGCATATTAGATAATATCATTCGTTTAGGACTGCCTGCTATGCAGAAGCAGATATTATATAATGATAAGGAGATAGAACATGTCTGATCCCTATAAGGTTCTGGGAGTATCCCCAGATGCAACAGATGACCAAATAAAAAGTGCCTATCGGGAGTTAGCTAAAAAATATCACCCAGATAACTATGATCAAAGCCCTTTATCTGACTTGGCTGCGGAAAAAATGAAAGAGATCAATGAGGCATATGATACGATCGTAGCAGAACGGAAAAGACGTAAAAATGGCGGATACGATTCTGCTTCCGGTAGCGAATATAGTGGGTATGGGGGAGGTTACCATCGAAGTTCTAATTATGCAGATGTCCGTAATCTTATTATGAATGGGCGAATTGCCGACGCCGAACAAATACTAAATGGAGTTCCGTCTTCTTCCAGAGATGCAGAATGGTATTTTTTGAAAGGGACTATCTTGTTTAAGCGTGGGTGGTTAGATGAGGCCACAAATCACTTTTCAACCGCTTGCAATATGGATCCTGGAAACGCCGAATATAGGGCAGCTATGAATCAGGTGATGAATCAAAGGAACGGTGCATATGGGGGATATAATAGAATGAATCGTCCTGCTTCCGGCGGATGCAATGCATGTGATATGTGCTCTTCCTTAATCTGTGCGGACTGTTGTTGTGAATGCATGGGCGGTGATCTGATTAGCTGCTGTTAGCTGCTAAAGATATAAAGCAAGGGGAAGGCGGGAGTTTTGTTGAATCATAGTGGAAAAGTCGCCTTAGGAGGAATTATCACCGCAGTATGTACTGTCTTGATGTTTCTAACAGGGTTAATCCCCATAGGAACTTATGCATTGCCTGCGATAGCAGGTGTTACATTAATGGTCATAGTCATTGAGTTGAGCCCTCGATGGGCATGGATGGTATATATAGCGGTTTCTGTTTTATCTGCTCTATTAGCAGCAGATAAAGAAGCGGTGGTTCTTTTCATCATATTTTTTGGCTATTATCCAATTCTCAAATATCATATTGAATATATTCACAATAGAGCCATTCAGATAATCACTAAATTAATAGTATTTAATGCTGCTATGATTATAGCCTTTTTGATTGCTATCAATCTGTTAGGCATTCCAGAAGATTCATTCGTTATTTTTGGAATATCGCTTCCGTGGGTCTTTTTATTGTTTGGAAACCTCGTTTTTTTAATGTATGATTATTCCTTGACAGGTTTGGTTTCCTTGTACATGACGCAAATGCATTATCGTATAAAAACATTATTACATCTGAAATAAAACAATTTTATCAAAAAAAAAGAGCGAAACAAGTTTTGATTTCCCATAAAGGCGGAACAAACTTCGTTTCGCTCTTTTTTTAGTAAATATAATACTAATAATTAAAAGACAGGGGGGAGAGAAAGGACTTCTTTTTATCTCTTTTTTATTTTAGAAAGAGGGTTCGCATTAGCTGCATCAGCCATTTGTTGATCAGATAAGTGAGTGTAAATTTCTGTTGTTCCTAAATTTTCATGTCCTAAGATATCTTTTAGAACACGGATGTCTACATTCCCATGCTGATACATAAGAGTTGCCGCAGTATGTCTTAATTTATGGACGGAATATCCTTGCCCATGTAAACCAATTTTTGTCAAATACTTATTTACCATCTGTTGGACAGACTGAGGTCCCATTCGTTTGTTTAGTCTGCTGATAAAAAGAGCTTTTTTATCAATCACACCTTCCACGGGACGCACTTTTAAATAAGACTGTAAAGCTTCTACACAGGCATCGTTTAAATAGAGCATACGTTCTTTATTGCCTTTTCCAGTAACTTTCAAGACTTTTTCTTTTAAATTAACATCTGTTACATTCAGTCCTATAAGTTCAGATAGACGCATACCACAATTTAAAAACAGGGTAATAATACAATAATCTCGTTCTTTATATTTTCCATCTATGCTATTAAGAAGATCAATACATTGTTCAAACGACAAATATTTAGGAAGAGATTTTTTAAGCTTAGGCGTCTCTAATTCTTGAACGGGATTTTTATCCAGTTGGCCAGTTTTATTGGTAAGATAATGAAAAAAGGTACGAAGGCTGGATACTTTGCGAGCACGTGCAGCAGCCTGATTATTTTTTTCAGAAAGCATAAAATTCATAAATTCAAAGACATCCGTTAAAGTAACGGTTTTTAAAAGACAAATATCCACATCCTCAATAGAGATCTCCTGGAAAGGAGTATTCGATTCAACGAGGCCTCTCGATAATTTTAAATAACGAAAGAAAGTCCTTAAATCAAAAAAATATTCTTGTATAGTTTTTGCAGATTTGCCTTTAATCGTTTGCATATATCCTAGAAATTCTTTTAGAATTGCAGGAGCATCAGATAGAGTAATTGGGTTCATTTTTTAATCCCCACCCCCAACTAAACAAAATATTCATTTTGTTTAGTTGGGGGTGGGCCTCCTTTTGAATTCAATTTATTATAACTGTTTTATTTTAGCATATCCTTATCTTTTCTTCAAACAATAAAAAGTCTAGATGAAACTTTTCATCCAGACTTTTTTATACTTATTCTATGCGTAATGCGTCTACAGGTTTCAATCGTGATGCCTTAGCCGCTGGATAAACCCCAAAAATGATTCCCGAAAGCAAAGAAAATCCCACGGCTAACAATATAATATCTTTTCTCAATTGCAAAGAAATATTGACATAGGATGCTCCAAAAAACGAAATACCAATTCCTACAACGACTCCAATCAAACATCCAATCAGGGAAATAAAAATCGCTTCTAAAAGAAATTCACATAGGATTGTGCTTCGTCTAGCGCCAATAGACTTTTTAATTCCAATTTCTCGAGTGCGTTCATTGACAGAAACCATCATAACTGTCATGATGCTTAAACTGGCTACTAAAAGAGAAATAGCTCCTACAGCGGACAGAACAACTGTAACGGTATTTAAAATACTTTTGAGGCCATCTTTTTGCTTCACTAAGTTATTTGCTAAAAAACCATCAGAGATACCAGTGGTATTGGATAATGTGCTTACAATTGACTGGCCTGCTTCATCCACATCATAATTATCTTCTACCCGGACTGCAATTTGATCAAATGAGTTTTTTCCTGTGACACTCTGTAGAGTAGTATATGGAACATACAAAAAATTAGGAATATAATCTCCAATTAAGTTTTGCAGTAAGCCGCTTCCTGTCTTTATTACTCCTACTACCTCAAACTCCTCTTCCATATTTCCACAAAGTATAGATATCTTTTTTCCAACAATATTATCTCTATGATAAACATTTTGTGCAAATGTTTGGTCTACCATACAGACGTTGCTATAAGATTTTATATCTACGTTATTAAGCATTCTTCCATATAAGACTTGAAGAGAAATCACTTGGTTCGCCTTGGAATCAATTCCCCACACCAACGCGTCCAATTGCTGCGTTCCATGACTATTTACTTTAGTATTTTGCATGAGCAAAGGCATAGCTTGCTGAACATGTTGCACATTCCGAATCGTGTTTAGTTCATCCTCTGTTAATACATGGCTATTCTGGCCGCCAATCGAAGAGTTAACGGATATTGTCAATCCCCCCAGCCCCAGGCTATCCATTTCTGTATTGACAGCAGTAGTACCACATTCACTGATACTGCTAATAAGAATTACAGAAGCCACCCCAATAGCAATTCCCGTTATGGTAAGTGCACTACGCATCTTTTTTCTTCCTAAATTTCTTATAGCGCTTTTTAAAATATCAAACATTTTAGTTCACGACATCCTTTTCCGCTTTGATAATAACAGAGGCATGGTCGTGCAATCGATCTGGAGTAAGAATAAGGCGATCTCCCGATTGTAACCCAGAAAGGACTTCAAATCCAGATGCAAACTCTTTTCCTGTGGATATCGTTCGTTTAATAGCCTTTCCGTTTTCATAAACATAAACATACTCCTGGCCATTTTCTTCTGCCCCTACTGCTTCATACGGAGCAACGATCGTTCCAGTATCCTGTGAAGTTACAATCTCGCATTTTGCAGAT
>CAJFUH010000223.1 GCA_904420155.1 uncultured Clostridia bacterium | reverse complement strand
TTTTTCACTTGACAATGGATACGAATTCGTATTATCATTTAGTACGAATTCGTATTCGTTGAGGAGGAATGTTATGGAGGACTCTTTTGAGGCTATTCGACGCCTGATGATCGCAATCAATAAAATAGACGGGTGTTACTATTTCTGCGCCAGAAAACTGGGGGTAAAGGAAAATATGCTGGCGCTGCATTATGCATTAGACGATGGGAAACCGCATTCGCAAAAGCAGATTTATGAAGATTGGTTGATCCCGAAAACTACCATCAGTACGATAGTAAAAGAACTGGTAAAAGAAGGTTATATCATCTTACTTGCCGAGGAAGAATCGAGGGAAAAAACGATTCTCCTTACAGAATCAGGAAAGGAATATACGCGTATCCTTCTTGAAAAATTTTACACAACAGAACAGGAAGCATTAAAAAACACTCTTCAAAAGTTTTCGCCTGATTTTATTGATGCTTTTGATTGCTTTGCATCCTGTTTATGCGCTGAATCTCAAAAACACATATTAGATCAAAATAAATGAGAGGAAATATTTTTCATGGATTCCAAAAGCCTATTTTCTAAGACATCTCCACTAAAGCTTTTTTTCATTGCATCTATTCCCGGAGCCATCAGTATGTTGGCTTCAGCTTTATATCAAACAATTGACGGCGTTTTTGTCGGGCGTTTTTTAGGCGGAACCGCCTTTGCAGCGTTAAATCTGGCTATGCCCTTTGTTATCATCAACTTTGCACTGGCTGATTTGATTGGTGTCGGATCAGCGGTCCCAATTTCCATCCGTTTGGGCAAGAAACAGGAAAACGAGGCCAATAATATATTTACCTGCGCTTGCCTCATGATAGTGGGAACCGGGATCCTGATTGGCGGGATCCTATTTGCCGCAGCGCCATTATTAATCCAGCTTATGGGAGCTGATGGGGAATTTGCCTCCCTAGCAGTACAATATCTTCGGGTTTATGCCATCTGTTCTCCTGTTACAACCATTGTATTTGCCATGGATAATTTTCTGCGTATCTGTGGAATGATCCGTGGCAGCATGTTTCTGAATATCCTAATGTCGGTTTTAAGTGCCGTCCTGGAATTTTTGTTCCTAGCTGTATTCCAGTGGGGAATTTGGGCGGCGGCATTCGCAACATGCTCCGGTATGTTCATCTGTGCATTCCTTGCTTTGATCCCCTTCTTTCGAGGCAAGGCGCAACTCCATTTCTGCAAACCGCGTTTTAATGCCAACATGATTCGGCAAATCGTTTCCTGTGGAAGCCCCAATTTTTTGAATAATATTGCTGGCCGAATTACCTCTATTTTAATGAATATTATCCTAGTGCGTCTAGGAGGAGAGACAGCCGTTTCTGTTTACGGTATCTTAATGTATGCAGACGGTTTTATCCAGCCCCTTCTGTATGGAATGTGCGACTCTCTCCAGCCGGCTGTTGGATATAATTGGGGCGCCGGAAAAATTTCCAGAGTCCGGGCAATTGAAAAATGCTGTTTCACCGCAAGCGGCGTTGTCTCCTTACTGGCTGTTTTTGTAATCCTTTTATTTCCAGAGCAAATCACCAACCTATTTATGGCTGGCGTAGACAAGGAATTTATGAATATGTCCGTAGAAGCATTACGCTTATTTGGGCTTACTTATGTGACGAGATGGTTTTCTTTTGCAACCCAAAGTTATATGCTCTCAATCGAAAAGCCCCTTCCCGCTTCTGCTATTTCCGTTTCCACTGCGCTATTATTCCCAATACTACTAATCGCTCTGCTTTGGCCGCTTGGCTTGACGGGAATCTGGTTGAATTTCACTGGAACCGCTATTCTTGCCGCCGTTTTATCCGCGATTATTCTGGTGAAGTTACGTCGAGAATTATCTCAACCAGATTTGCAATAACCTGTACAGAATCTCTCTATTTAATTGTTTGTCTTAGAATGTCTTAAAATTCATTTAAAGCTTTATCAAATCAAGATTGATCCTGATTGAGCAAAAACCTGGAGAGGGGCTGAACTTCTGTGTAGAAGCCAGCCTCTCCCCAGGTTTCTTCTTGTCATCTAAATAAACTTGATATGATTCCCTTGCCTGATCCATTATCCAATCGGCTCAAAGTCAATCGCTCCATGTTTGCATAATGGACAGATAAAGTCATCTGGCAGAACGTCGCCTTCATAGATATACCCACATACCTTGCAGACGAATCCCTTCTTCCCTTCCGTTTCAGGTTTCGGCTTTACATGGTTTTGATAATAAGTATAGGTCATGGTCTCTGTATTAGAGATCACCCTAGCCTCCGTAATGCTGCAAATAAACATACCATGGGTTCCAAAATCTACATATTGTTCTACCTTTAACGACATAAAGGCGTTAATATAACGCGGCAAAAAGACCAAACCGTTATCTGAACGAAGCGTAGGACAATCAGCAAACTTATCCGCTGTTCTACCGCTTTGGAAACCAAAAATTTCAAAAATCTTAAAAGGCGCGGCAGTGGATAGACAGTTGACATTCATAACGCCTGTCTGTTTAATCACATGATGGGAATAATTCTGCTTATTAATTGTAACAGCGATACGATTCGGCGTGTCTGTCACTTGGGTCACCGTATTGACAATCAGGCCGTTGTCTTTCTTACCATCATTGCAAGTGACTACATACAAACCATAGCCAATTTTGAACAAGGCGCTCAGGTCATTTTTATTGGCAGTCTCGCTATGTTGTTCTAAGTAGTCGTGGCAGAGTTCGTCCGCTAGGGCATCCAATTGAGCGCTGCTTTCTTCGTTCAAAGCAGATTTGATGTGTACGACATTCTCCGTAAATGCCAAATTTTTGCATCCAGCTAACATCTGCTTCATGATTTTGGCTGCCAGAGGAGCCCAAGTCCCGTTCTCTATGACCCCAATAACGCGATTTTGGAAATTTCTTTCAGTAAGGTGTTCAATAAATTCCCTCATGAACGGGAAAATATCAGCGTTATAGGTAGTGGTAGCCAACACCAATTTGCTATAGCGGAACGCATCCTCTACGGCTTTCGCCATATCGCAACGAGCTAAGTCATGCAACACGACTGCTGGACTGCCCTTTTCACGAAGCTGGTCTGCCAAAATTTCCACAGCTTTCTTGGTATGGCCATAAACAGACGTATAGGCAATCACAATTCCATCGGTTTCTGGGATATAAGAGGACCATGTATTATAAAGATTCAGATAATAACCCAAATTTTCAGTCAATACTGGACCATGGAGAGGACAAATGATCTCAATATCCAATCCTGCAGCCTTTTTTAGAAGATTCTGTACCTGAGCTCCATATTTCCCTACAATACCGATATAATAACGGCGCGCTTCATCAGCCCAATCTTCCTCTACATCCAAAGCTCCAAATTTACCAAAACCATCGGCGGAGAACAAAATTTTATCGCAACTATCATAAGTCACCATCACCTCAGGCCAATGCACCATAGGAGCTAATACAAAGGTTAAGGTGTGTTTACCAAGGGAAATGGTATCCCCTTCTCCTACAACTATCTTCTGCTCTTCAAAATCCGTGCCGAAAAATTGTTTCATCATAGCAAAAGCCTTTTGAGTAGCTACAATTTTTGTGTTCGGATATACATTCATAAAATTAGCGATGTTTGCTGAATGGTCCGGCTCCATATGTTGAACGACCAGATAATCTGGTTGACGGGAACCAATGGTATTCTGGATATTGTCAAGCCATTCATGGGTGAAGTGTGCGTCTACGGTATCCATCACCGCTACCTTTTCATCCAGAATTACATAAGAATTGTAAGACATGCCGTTTTTAACTACATACTGTCCCTCAAATAAATCAACTTCATGATCATTTACGCCGACATACTTAATATCTTTGGTAATTTCCATACTTTTACCTCCATAAAATCCATAAAAATCAAACATCCGGGATTTCTAAAATCCCCAACGTTAGTATTATACTATTTTTGTCTTTTTAAGTAAAGAAGGGAACCGTTGATTATTGACAAGCAGGCAGAAAAATATACAATTTAGAAACAATTTTGCCGTTTCTATACAAAGGATTACAAAATCAACTTTACACGAACGAGAAAATTCCTCTATAAAAACTGCGATATACAACTTATTTTTTTAATAAGATATTTCTTCTAACAAAAGAGAAAACGCTATCTCAATCTGGATAACTACACTGTTATTGTAAAAAATAGAGAAGCATATCGTCCAATTAGGGGGAAAAGGTATGGAACTATTTATAGATTATTTAAAACAGATACAAAACACTCAACACAGGGCAAAAACCCAGGAAATCTTGCTTTGGGTGGCAAAAAAGTTTCCTATGCTTCAACCCAAGATTTCTTGGAACCAGCCGATATTTACAGATCATGGTACATTTATTATAGGCTTCAGCGTCGCCAAACATCATTTGGCCGTGGCTCCCGAAAGAGTGGGAATTGAGCGTTTTTCCAAGGAAATCACAAAATCCGGTTACCAACATAGCAAAGAATTGATCCGGATCCAGTGGGATCAAACAATAGACTTTATTCTGTTGGAAAAGATCATCCAATTTAACAGGATGGATAAGGAACATTGTTCTACATTTTGGAGAAAAGAAAACCTGTCTCAATAAAAACAGCAAAATCTTTAGATAAGACAATATTTTGCCATCATTTCCTCGAAAAATATATCGATTTTTTCGTATCGGGAGGCTTCTTTCCGTTTTTATCCCTTATGCATAGACTGCCACGCTTCTCGAATCAGTTCTTCCAGTATGGTAAGATCCACATCGGATAATTTGTTAATGTAAACACAGCTCTTTCCCCGCGTATGCTTACCCAACCGTTCTAAACAGCGCTGTAAAATAGGCTCATCTAAATATAGATGCAGTGTGATGTTCCGCTTGGTTACAGAAAATCCTGTAGCATAGATTTCGCCCCGGTGTCCAGAAGGATATTGGTAGTGATATCTGCCATAACCGATCAGCTTTTCTCCCCACACTACAGGTTTCTCACCGGTGGCCCGTCCAAAAAGTCTCAATAAATTCTCAGCGTCCATCAGTTTTTGGGGATGGGAGATAGAGGCGATCACATACAAAGGATCCTTGTTTGTAGGCTTCGTCTTCAGCTCGTACATTTTACCCCTCCTCTTTACTCCCGATAGACAGGTGTAGTCCCTTTCCCAACTCGTTAAATTTTTCATTCCTCTTTTGCTCCGAATCTTTGTCAACCCGGCACGTATGTTATAAAAGCTGACGGTGATATTATGCCAGACATTCTATCGTTCATACAGCCCCTACTAGGAGGTAGCGTCAAGAGTTTTGCGCAAAATGGATTGCAGTTCCTGGGTTAAATGAAAGTCAGCCTGCAACTTATTATACCTTATCCCCTAGTCTGCAAAATCACCCTCTGTTTTACACAATCTGAAAATGTAATAACAGCAAGCGAAAAGGTCTGGAATCAATTGGATTCCAGACCTCACTATCCAGTAAAATGACTAACTAAAAAATGTTTTCTATAAGCTTAAGCTATATTCCTGTACGGACATCGTCAAATTCTTTCTGAATTTCTTTTGAAGGCGGTGCTGTGAGTAGTGAAACCACTACAATACACAGACAGGAGAATAAAAATGCGGGTAACAGTTCATAAATATCCCACATACCACCGAGCGGCCGGATGAGGAGATTCCAAATAAATACCATACTGCCTCCTCCTATCATCCCTGCGATAGCACCAGCACGGTTGATGCGTTTCCAGAATAAGCTTAAAAGCATCAACGGACCGAAGGTTGCACCGAACCCCGCCCATGCGAAACTAACAATAGTAAAGATAACACTGTTTTCATCCAATGCAATGACGATGGCGATTGCTGTAATAACAAGAAGCGTAATACGTGAAATAATCAAGACCTGTTTGTCTGATGCCTTCCGACGCAGAAGACCTTGATAAATATTTTTTGAGAACGCTGAAGCCGCAATCAGCAGATACGAGTCGGAGGAGCTAATTGTAGCAGCAAGAATACCAGCCATAACAAGTCCAGCTACCAAAGGTGGCAGTAAATTTGTAGAAAGCAGTATAAATACATTTTCAGACGAGGATGCAGTCGTTAAAACATCAGGATATAATGTGCGACCGACAACGCCAATAAACACTGCCACAACCAGAGATATGATAACCCAGACAGTCGCTATACGACGAGAACGAGTAAGTTCATGCTCGGTACGTATGGCCATAAATCGGAGAAGAACCTGCGGCATACCAAAATATCCCAGTCCCCATGCCAACGTAGAAATAATATTAAGGAAACCATAGTTTCCAGCAGCCCCAAATTGAGGCTCCCCGTTTACCACTTGCTGTACCCCATCCACTGTAACTGGCGTGGCAGTCCCAAAAAATTCAAAGAAACCTGGAATAGACTTTGCGTTGTCAATTACGGCCCCTAGTCCTCCAGCAGAAATGGTACCCACCACAACTATAACAATAAGCGCAACAATCATAACGATAGCCTGCATAAAATCCGAAGCGCTCTCCGCAAGGAAGCCACCGATTATGGTGTAGATGAGTACAAAAACAGCTCCAACGATCATCATGGGGATGTAATCCAAACCAAACAATGTGGAGAATAATTTACCACAGGTAACAAGGCAACTAGCTGCATACACTGTGAAAAATATCAGTATAAAAAGAGCAGCAATCGTCATAACAACTTTGCTCTTTTCATGGAAACGATTGGAAAAAAATTCTGGCAACGTAATAGCATTTCCAGCTTTCTCACTATAACGGCGTAGCCTTTTTGACGTGATGAGCCAATTGATATATGTTCCCACAGCAAGGCCGATAGCCGTCCATGTTGCATCCGCAATTCCACACCAATATGCGACACCTGGAAGCCCCATAAGCAACCATCCCGACATATCCGATGCTTCTGCGCTCATGGCCGTAACCCACGGGCCAAGAGTACGTCCCCCGAGAAAATATGCCTCAGAGTTCTTATTTGCCCTTCTTGCAAAGGCAACACCAATGCCAATTACTGCCACCATATAAATGACCATTGTAATCATAATTTGAGCAGTCTCTCCCATAAACCCCTCTCCATTCTCTAAGAAAAAATCAAGTCCGCTAATGACAAATAGTATTATACTTTATTGCTGTGAATAAATCAAGATAATTCTTGATAAAATGGATAGAAAGAAAAAAAAACGAATATCTTTTTTATTAATATTGATAAAGATCTTTTTGGGGATAAAAATCGAGAATTATGGATACTCGGAATAGAAGGTTATTGAAAAATAAGAGCCTCGTTAAAAATGCGTTTGAAAATCAGTATAAGGCGAAAAGTTAGTTTATAACGACCAAACAGAGAAAACATAAAAAAGAAAACATCCGAAAAACCGCATGATACCGGGATTTTCGGATGCTTCTGTTTTGGTGCGGATAACAGGACTTGAACCTGCACGGGAGATCCCACTAGAACCTAAATCTAGCGCGTCTGCCAATTCCGCCATATCCGCATTTTTAACAACAACTATATTTTAGTATAACTCGATTAAGGATAAAAAGCAAGTATAATCTTCTGGTTTTTAATAAAATCTAAATCAACGAATAAAAGTTATATAATCCTTATTGCAAAACTGTCTTTTTTTACCATACAATTAATGTAAAATTATACAAACTTACTGGATTTTATCCAATTCAAATAATGCATGCTGGATATTATCTTTAACGGCAAACGAGCTTTCTATTGCTAATCTCTTTTCCAATTTATATTTTGTTAGGCTATATTGCTCTTTTTCTACTAACTCAAGCAAACTATGAACAGCTATACAGCGGACACGATAATCTTTGGCATCTAATTTTTTTAATATGTTTCGATAATATTTTCTTTTGCCCAATTTCACCAAAGAAACATAATAGCTTAAACGTACACTTTCGCTCTCTTCTACTTTCAACATTTTCTCTAATAGCCAACTTACTTTATACGTTTGGGGAGAAGAATTTATAGAACAAGTAATATCTCCAATAGATAATATAGCATACATTCTCACTAACCATGTTTCATGTTTTACTTTTTTCAATAATAATTTTAGTGTATCAATCGATGTGCTAAAAGATAAAGAATCACAGGCATTAACACGAACCAATTCCTCTTTATCATTTATTAATAGCAGTAAAATATTTTCACTATGTTGACAGGGAATAGATGCCAGTATTTGTGCTACTCTTGATCGTATTTCCGAATTGCTATCTTGGGCCAAAGATAGCAATTCGGAAAAATCCAATTTTGTTAACTCTGGTTGTGATTTATTCTCTATTTTTTCTAAAGCTTTTAATTTATAGGTAATCTCTTCCATTTTTCCACCATAAAAATACAATAAATCTTACTGTAACTAAGAAAACAAGATCACAAGAACTTTCTAAAAATTCTTTGTAATTACTTATAGGGCACAATTTATCTTTATTTGTAAACGCCTTTAGATTTAACATAATAGGATGGAGTTTGAATAATTTTTCCAAATTCCATCCCGTTGATTACCTCTCTCGGAAATAAATCGTTTCCGTAAGTATTTGGAATCTTAAATCTTATCCCACAAATATTAAAAATTAAGCCTTTCTATAATACCAATAAACAATAACCAACGGAAACGTACATAGAATGACAAACCAAACTTCTCATGCAGTTCCATTTGAGGTCATATATGATATATTAGACTTTTCTATGTCCTTGCCTCCTTTTACACTATGCTTCCCATTACATTACTGGGCGTGTCCTAACTGTTATGTATAGCTTATCATTTGTATTCTTGTACTGTCAAGAATTCCAGCGATATGTTCTGACCATTAAGAATTAGCACATCTTCCCTCTTTCCTTATTAAGCTCTCTCGACTGGCATCCTCCTCGCTTCTTGGCCGTCCAATTGTTTGGCAGTCCTACAATAAAAATAGCTTTTTATAAAGCAATTATTGACGGCGTTTTGTTTGTATGTTATTATTTGGTTAGTAATTTCTAACTATGCTAAAATTTGGGGAGGATTTAGATATGTTTAAATATACTATAATGATAGATGGTATGCAATGTGGAATGTGTGAGGCACATGTCAACGATACCATTCGAAAAAATTTTCCCGTCAAAAAAGTCTCCTCATCCCATCGTAAAAAGCAGACAGTAATTGTAGTGGAAAAGCCTATAGAAAAGCAGGAATTGCAGAATGTAATCAATAACACAGGATATACCGTAATGTCTATTTCACAAGAACCTTATGAAAAGAAAGGATTGTTCCATCTTTAAAAAGGATAAGTTTTTTATCAAATAGCTGTGAGAAAGTTTTCCTTTCCATCCATAAGTACCATTATCCCCAAGAAAAATTGGAAAAACCGATATTTATTCTAGTATTCTTTTGATGACTTTTCATTTCCATCATTGTGTATAAGGATGCGCCCAGGTGAAACAAGGTTTCTTCCTGGGCGCATTTCAACTTAAAGAAAACGTATACAAAAGGAGACGGCAAAGTTTTCGCTCTCCTGCGGGAAGCGAAACTTCTGACACTTTCCAAGTTTTTATCACCAATTCGGATTATTTTTCAATTATCGCTGCCTTCTAAGCAAATCCATTTTTTGTTATCCTTTTCATTTGTACGATTCCTCTAGGATTTCACAATAATCTTTTTTATCTAATGGAATATAGTCGTTTTGAAACAGTCTTCCCATAGATTGCATCGCCTTATCCACTAAATCTCCCCATTCCGAAGGAACAATACGATACTCTGACATTTTCTCATCGGGGGCTTGACAGGTCTGTAGGAGGGAAGAAAAAGCTTCCAAGAAATCAGTTTCTTCTTGTGCGTTTGATCCGCCAAACGCGCCTGCCAGTTGGAGAAATCTCTCTTTTATTTTTGGCTGTCCTATTAAGCGAGTATAATAAGCCCGGCTTATCATGCCCATTCCCAATTCCCAGGAAAATTCTGGATGAGCGTTAGATAAAGCCTGCGCAATTGCCCATTGACCTGTATGACCATTGATACCAACCGCTAACTCCGATAAAACACCGGCAAAAGCAAGCGCTTCTATGGCTTCCCAATCGCTCTTGTTTTTCAGAATGCGAGGTAAAAAAATCGAAAGATTCCTAATGACCTCCTCAGCATACAGGATACCCATGGGATTGGAAGCTCTGGAAAATGCGCTGTCCATACTGGAAAACAGGATACGCACCCCATCTTGTACAATTGAACTGATATCCATCCTTTGTGAATCAATCAACGCCAAATCTGGAAAAAGCCAACTATGCTGGAAAGGTACTTTTTCCTGGGTCTTTTGATGAACCGTTATGCAAAAATCATGAATTCCAAACCCTGTAAATCCACTGGGAACTGCTATCACTGGCAATGGTTTGTTTCTAAGGATCCTCTTCTTTCCTGCATTTAGTTTTACGTAATCCCACCATTCACCTTCATTTTCCGCTATGGCGGCAATGGCTTTCCCGGCGTTTATGACCGTGCTGTTACCCAAAGCTATGATGAAATCGCATTGCTGACCTCGGGCCACTTTTTTCCCTTCCATCACGGTGGAATCGAAAGCTTCTTCTTGTATCTGTCGGAATAGAACCGATTTGATCCCTGCCTTTTGAAGTTGTATCTCCATTAATCTGAGATACTCCTTCTCTGAGGCCGATGGTTTCGCAGAAAAAACCAACATCGCTTTTTCCCCTGGCATTGGCCGAATATACCATTCTTCCGATACTCCCGCACCAAATAAAAGAGGAGTGGGTATGTATAGTTGACTGCCCATATTGCATGACCTCCATTCTCTCTAAGATAAATTTTTCTTCCCTTTTTGAACCTTTTTTAGCATAGCAGTTGAAGTGCACTCCATGTCAAGGAATATTTTCTGTCTTTTTTACTTTTTCACCAGTTTTTCTTTTGATAGGGATGTGATATAATTTTTTCATCTCTTTTGGCGTCCGCTTTTTTATTCATCTACCCAAAGACGCTAAATTTTCAAGAGGAAGGAAGAACAACAAATGAAAAAGGGGAATCCCTGGGCACTATTGCCAGTCGCGGTTTTTTTAGTAGTCTTTATCGGCAGTGGCATTCTTTTTCAAGATTTCTATGCTATGCCTGCTATTGTAGGTTTTATCATCGCCTTGATCGTTGCCTTTTTGCAAAATCCCAAGCGGTCTTTCCATGACAAATTGGAAAGCGTAACCCAAAATATGGGCGATAACAACGTAATGATCATGTGTTTAGTATTTATCTTAGCAGGCGGTTTTTCTGGAGCTGTGCAAGCCGCAGGCGGTGTGGACAGTACCGTGAACTTTGGTCTTTCCATTTTGCCCCCTTCAGTAGCAGTTGCCGGACTGTTTGTCATTGGATGTTTTATCTCCACCGCTATGGGTACATCTGTGGGAACCATCGCCGCTCTCACTCCTATTGCCGCCGGAATCAGTGAAAAAACCGGGATTGCCGGCGCCTTATGTATCGGCGCCGTGATTTCAGGGGCTATGTTCGGCGATAATCTTTCTATGATCTCCGACACCACCATTGCAGCGACACGCACGCAAAATTGTGCTATGAAAGATAAATTTAAAGAAAACTTTAAAATCGTGCTTCCAGCCGCTATTGTTACCCTGGTTTTATTCCTTGTTTTAGCAAGCGGCGGAAATTATACTGTCTCTGGCGATCTTTCTTACAATTTCTTTAAGATCGTGCCTTATCTAGTAGTACTGATTGGCGCGCTTACTGGGCTGAACGTTTTTATTGTCCTGGTTTTGGGCATTGTGCTTTCCCTAGCGGTAGGTCTGATTACGGGATCAATCCTACCTCAGGACATCTTTATGGTTGTCTTCCAAGGTCCTGATGGTCAGGGGGGCATCAAAAACATGTATGACATTACCGTAATCTCCATTGTTGTTGCCGGTATTATCGGCCTGGTAAAAGCCAATGGAGGCATTGACTTTATTCTATACGCCATCAAAAAGCATGTTCATACCGCTCGCGGCGCACAATTAGGCATCGCCGCATTGAGTTCCCTAGTAGATATCTCTACCGCGAACAATACCATTGCCATTGTCATGGCCGGTCCCATCGCCAAGGACATCTCTACTGAATTTGGGATAGCCCCCCGCAGAACCGCCGCTTTGCTGGATATCTTTACTTCCGTTTGGCAGGGAATCATTCCCTATGGCGCGCAGCTTCTGTACGCCAGCGCCGGGGCCGCGGCGGCAGGCCTTGCGTTGAGTCCCATTGATTTTCTACCCTATCTCTTCTATCCTATCTTGATGGGAATCTCCGCGCTTTTCTTTATTTTATTTGGAAATCGCAGAAAGAAAAAAAGATGATAATCTCTTACAAATGCCCTTTCCCTTTGCTGTTGAACCCAGTCACAGCAAAGGGAATTTTGCTATATTTAGATTCCTAACTTTTTGTTTCCTTTGGTAAATATTACAAGAATCTTCAATCTGCTTAATCAGGGATTGCAATTAAAAAATTACTATGTTATCCTATATTTAAGCTACTTAACTATAAGAAAATAAATGGTATTTGGGCTTTTTGCGTGGATATTTTTGTACTTGCGCTTAGGTAATCTTTTATTTTTCAGTGAGTAGTATCCGGAATCACCGTTTGACAAAACATATGAAAAAGTCTATAATGTGGTTTCGTGTTGCTTTTAAGCGTAAGTCCAGATTTTATTTGGGACTTGTGCTTTTTTTATTTTTTAAAGGAGGTTGAATCGCAATGTACAAAGAACTGATGAAGTCGATACGAGAATATAAAAGAGATTCCATCTTATCCCCTATTTTTGTATCCTTAGAAGTTCTAATGGAATGTATTATTCCATTCATCACCGCTAATCTAGTCAACCAGATCAAAGTTGGTTGCGAATTTAAAGTCATAGCCATCTACGGCGTTGTTCTCATTGTCATGGCTGGTCTTTCTCTTTTGTTTGGGGCTTTAGCTGGATCTGCCGCCGCTACCGCATCCACCGGTTTTGCCCGTAACTTGAGAAAAGACCTATTCTACAAGATACAAACTTATTCCTTTGAGAATATCGACAAATTTTCCACGCCGTCTCTGGTGACCAGAATGACCACCGATATCACCAATGTACAAAATGCTTATATGATGATTATTCGTGTAGCTGTTCGTTGCCCTCTTATGTTAGTTTTCTCTTTTGCGATGGCCTTCATCATGGGCGGCCGGATGGCCACAATCTTTTTAATTGTAGTTCCCATTTTAGGGATCGGTCTGTTTTTAGTCATTCGAAAGGTTATGCCGCTGTTTAAAAAGGTATTCCACAAATATGATGTGCTCAATAATTCCATCCAGGAAAATGTCAAGGGAATGCGTGTTGTAAAATCCTTTGTGCGTGAGGACTACGAAAAGAAAAAGTTTGAGGTCGCGGCCGCAGATGTCTGCAATGATTTTACCCGTGCCGAAAAGATTCTGGCTATCAATAACCCATTGATGCAGTTCTGCTTATACGTAGTTATGGTATTCGTTCTATCGTTTGGATCTTATACCATCATTACCTCCCGCGGATTGGATCTGGACGTGGGACAATTTTCTTCTTTGTTAACTTATAGTTTCCAAATTTTGAGCAGTTTAATGATGGTTTCTATGGTATTCGTCATGATTACCATGGCTAGCGAATCCACACACCGTATTGTAGAGATCCTGCGGGAAAAGAGTTCCCTCGCCAGCCCAGAAAACGCCCTTACAGAAGTGAAAGACGGCTCCATCGACTTCGACCATGTCAGCTTCAAATACTCTAAAAAAGCCAAGCGGATGGCTCTATCTAATATCGACCTTCATATCCGTTCCGGCGAAACCATTGGCATCATTGGCGGAACCGGCTCTTCCAAATCTTCTTTGATCCAGCTGATTCCGCGCCTTTATGACGCCACAGAAGGCGTCGTTAAAGTCGGCGGCGTGGATGTTCGGAAATACGACATAGAAGCGTTAAGAAATCAAGTAGCCGTTGTTCTTCAGAAAAACGTGTTGTTCTCTGGAACGATCAAAGAAAATCTTCGTTGGGGTAACAAAGAAGCTACTGATGAAGAGTTGATAGAAGCTTGTCAATTGGCGCAAGCGGATGAATTTATCTCTAAGTTCCCGCAAGGATACAATACTTATATTGAACAGGGCGGAAGCAATGTCTCCGGCGGGCAAAAACAGAGGCTTTGTATCGCCCGTGCCCTACTTAAAAAGCCTAAAATCTTGATTCTTGACGATTCCACCAGCGCTGTAGATACGAAAACAGACGCTTTGATTCGCAAAGCTTTCCGGTCGTATATCCCGGAAACCACCAAAATTATCATTGCGCAGCGTATTTCCTCGGTGGAGGACGCTGATCGCATTATCGTTATGGAAAATGGTTTTATTAACGCTATCGGCACGCATGAACAACTTTTAAAAGAGAATAAAATATATCAGGAAGTCTATACTTCTCAGAACAAGGCGGGTGATCAGGATGCATAATCAGAAAAAGCCAAAGAAGCAGAGAACCCTTCTTCGTATCTTTAAAACTGTTTTTCAGTTCTATCCCGTAGCGCTTCCCGCTGTATTGATCTGTATTGTCTTTAGTGCGGTAGTTAGCTCTATGCCTTCAATCTTCATGCAGAATATCATTGCAGAGGTAGAAAAAACTTGGCAGACTGGTGACTGGGCTTCCGCTTCGGGAACGATTCTTTTTTATGTAGGATTATTAGTCGTATTTTATGTTCTGGCCTTAATTTCCGCCTTTACTTTTACCCGTATGATGGCGGTGATTACCCAAGGGACCTTGAAAAAGCTTCGTGTGAAAATGTTCAACGGGATGCAGAACCTGCCCATCCGCTTTTTCGATACCAATAACCACGGCGATATCATGAGTTATTATACCAATGATATCGATACTTTGCGTCAGATGATTTCTCAGAGTTTCCCTCAATTGTTGATCTCTGTCGTAACAATCCTTACTATCTTCGGTATCATGTTGTATTATAGCGTGTGGCTCATGCTGGTGGTGGTAATCGGCATTATTTTGATGACCTTAATCACCAAAAGGATCGGCGGAAATTCTGCCCGTTATTTCATCAAGCAACAGCAAAGCCTAGGCAAGGTAGAAGGCTTTGTGGAAGAAATTATGAACGGACAAAAAGTGGTAAAAGTCTTCTGCCATGAAGAAGAAACGGAAGCTGACTTTGACAAAGTCAACGATATCCTTTTTGAAAATTCCCGTCATGCAAACCGATATGCCAATATGCTGGCCCCTATCTTAAATAATGTCGGCAATGTCCTGTATGTATTTGTCGCTTTGGCGGGAGGATTGCTGCTGCTATCGGGAGCTCCTAACCTCAGTTTTTCCGGCCTAGCTTTCAGCATCAGTATCGCCGTGCCTTTTCTCAATATGACCAAACAGTTTGCCGGCAGCATTACACAGGTTTCCCAACAGATCAACGCCGTAGTCATGGGTCTTGCCGGTGCAGAGCGTATTTTCTCCCTATGCGACCAGCAGCCGGAAGACGACAACGGCTATGTGACATTAGTCAACGCAAAAGAGCAGGACGGCAAATTGGTGGAGTGTAAAGAACGCACTCACTTGTGGGCTTGGAAACACCCCCACAGCGCGGACGGCTCCGTCTCTTATACCAAATTAATGGGACGGGTAGAGCTTTTTGATGTAGATTTCGGTTATACCCCGGAAAAAACGGTCTTACATAATATCACAATTTATGCAGAACCTGGACAAAAAGTAGCTTTTGTCGGCGCTACTGGCGCCGGAAAAACGACCATCACCAACTTGATTAATCGTTTTTACGATATTGCGGATGGTAAAATCCGTTATGACGGTATCAATATTAATAAGATTAAAAAGGCTGATCTGCGTCGTAGTATGGGAATTGTATTGCAGGATACCAATTTGTTTACCGGTACTGTTATGGATAATATCCGCTATGGCAGATTGGACGCTACAGATGAAGAGTGTATTGACGCTGCAAAATTGGCGGGAGCGCACGATTTTATTGTCCGCCTGCCCAACGGCTATGATACCCCGCTTTCTGGAAATGGTTCTAATTTATCCCAGGGACAGTGCCAGTTGCTGGCTATCGCCCGCGCTGCTGTAGCCGATCCGCCGGTTATGATTTTAGACGAGGCTACCAGTTCTATCGATACCCGTACAGAGGCCATCGTCCAGCGTGGTATGGACGCCTTGATGAAAGGGCGCACCGTTTTTGTCATCGCTCACCGTCTTTCTACCGTGAAAAATGCCGATGTCATTATGGTGCTGGAAAACGGCCGTATTATTGAACGCGGAAACCATGAAAAATTGTTGGCCGAAAAGGGAAAATATTATCAGTTATACACTGGTGCTTTTGAATTGGAATAAAGCGTTAAATATGCAACAGGGAAACCCGAATTGGTCGGGTTTCCCTGTTTATTTTTTTCAGATAACCTTTATTTTAAAAAATAAGTATTCCTCGGATTGAAATGGATACAATAAAATTCATAACCGGATGATAAGAGTTATGCCAATAGAAAAAATAAAAAAGATTCTTGACAAAACCATAAAAAAGAGATATTGTAATAAATAGGTTAGTTAAAACTAACCTAAAGTTAACTAGTTTGAGAAAGGGAGACTTTTGATGAAATTTGCTATTCAAAACATGATTGGCCGTGAAGTGATCGATTCCAGGGGAAATCCTACTGTGGAAGCCACTGTGATTTTGGAAAACGGCGTAACAGGTACTGCTGCTGTTCCTAGCGGAGCATCTACAGGAAAGTTTGAAGCGTTGGAATTACGGGATGGAGATTCTTCCCGTTTTGGTGGAAAAGGCGTGCTCAAGGCAGTAGAACATGTGAATACTTCTATTAAAAACGCCCTGATTGGAAAAGATGCTTCCAATATCGCGGAAATTGACCAGGCTATGCTGAAATTGGACGGCACAAAGGACAAGTCGTCTCTGGGTGCCAATGCGATCCTAGCGGTTTCTTTGGCCTGCGCTCACGCTGCGGCTAACGGCATGGGAATTCCCCTCTATCGTTTCCTGGGAGGGAGGAATGCCGACGTTCTCCCCGTTCCCATGATGAATATCTTAAATGGCGGCGCCCATGCTGCTAATAATATAGACGTCCAAGAGTTTATGATTATGCCGGTGGGGGCTCCCTCCTTCCGCGAGGGCTTACGCTGGTGTACAGAGGTATTCCATACGTTGGCAGCTCTGTTGAAAAGCGAAAACCATTCTACTGCCGTTGGTGATGAAGGTGGATATGCCCCCAACCTGCAAAGCGATGAAGAAGCTATCCAGTATTTGCTGCGCGCCATTGAAAAATCTGGCTACCGCCCAGGAGAAGATTTTGTACTGGCTATTGATGCGGCCTCCAGTGAATGGAAAGACCCCAATGGCTATTTCTTGCCTAAACGTAAAGTCCATTATACATCGGACGAGCTCATCCAATATTGGAGGGGTCTGTGCGATAAATATCCCATCCGTTCTATTGAAGATGCCTTAGATGAAGAAGATTGGGATGGATGGAACAAACTGACCGCTGAGTTAGGTAACCGTGTGCAGTTAGTAGGTGACGATTTCTTTGTTACCAATACCGAGCGCCTACAGGCGGGGATTGACAAAAAATGTGCCAACGCTATCTTAATTAAACTCAATCAAATTGGTTCTTTGACGGAAACCATGAGCGCCATTAAATTGGCTCAACGCTCTGGATACGCCGCTATTGTCTCCCATCGTTCCGGAGAAACCGAGGACACCTCCATTGCAGATTTGGCAGTGGCGCTGAATGCGGGACAAATTAAAACTGGCGCTCCCAGCCGCAGCGAGCGCGTGGCAAAATACAACCGTTTGCTTCGTATCGAAGAATCCTTAGGAGGCTCCGCCCGCTGGTTAGGCAAAAAATGTTTTTAAAAAATAAAATTCTTGTTAATTAAGAAAAGATCCTTTACACAAAGGTAATAATTGCCCCAGTTGTTAAACAGTATGATACACTGAATAACAACTGGGGCTTTTTCTGTAACTAAAGGAATATTCTGAACCATGCTGCAATGGAAAACTTTTTTGGACTGCTCAAAACTGAGCCGCTGTAGTTACAAAACAGACTTTAAGCAGAAACCGATTGGATATCCAGTCTACAAACAACTGACAATCACAGTAAAGCTAAAGGGTTTGCCGGCTGCTCTTCACAGACAACAAACCCTTACATTATTATTGACTTTTTGGGGGATCACCTTTTATCTATCAATATTTTGTGTTTAACTGTTTTTATCCACTTGATGGAATGTTTTTAAGTTTCCTGTTTTCTGGCTGCGTTTATCCAATTCTTTCATTACATCTTCTAATGCAATCCCTTGATCTACCATCAGGACCATCAAATGATAAAGCAGATCAGAAATTTCCAGCACCGTTTCCTCATTATTTCCATTTTTGGCCGCAATAATTACCTCACTACATTCTTCCCCACACTTTTTCAGGATTTTATCAATCCCTTTTTCAAATAGATAGCAGGTATAAGAACCTTCCGCCTTGTTTTCTTTTCGTTCTACAACAGTCTTGTACAACGCTGATAAAGAATCATTCATTTTTGTCACGCCTCCATATTTCTTGAAAAAAGCAACTGTGGGCTCCTGTATGACAGGCAGCCCCTGTCTGTTCTACTTGGAGCAAAAGGGTGTCCGAATCGCAATCTCCATGTATGCTGATCACCCTTTGCAGATGGCCAGATGTCGCTCCTTTGTTCCACAACTCCTGGCGGGAACGGCTGTAAAACCAGGTATACCCGGTTTCAAAGGTTTTTTGCATGGACTCCCGATTCATATAAGCCAGCATCAGAACTTCCCCGGTAGATTGCTCCTGGATAATCGCAGGGACTAAGTCCCCTTTTTGAAAGAAAGTCTCCAAAAATTCTTTTAAAGCCTGCTTTTGGCTATCTTGCTGGCTCGTTGTCAAATTCCAAATCATTTTGTTTCTCTCCTTCATGCGCAAGCATAAGGGCCTTTTTTAAATCCAGACTTCCTGTATAAATGGATTTCCCGCAAATAGCCCCGTATACTCCCAGCTGTTTGAGGTTGGCAATGTCCACTATATTGGCCACTCCGCCGCTGGCAATAATATCACAGGATACTGCCTGATTGATCTCGTCCAGGGAAGATAAATTAGGGCCAGATAATGTTCCATCCTGGGCAATATCTGTAAAAATAATCGTCTGTACTCCAATAGCTTCCATTCTCTTCGCCAATTCTAAATAAGAGATCTGAGAGGTCTGAAGCCACCCTTCTGCTGCCACCAGACCGTCTCTGGCGTCAATTCCCACAGCGATTCGGTCTCCAAATGTCTTAACAGCTTCCTTGACCAATTCCGGATGGCTCACGGCGGCTGAACCCAAGATCACCCGGGAAATTCCCCGCTCCAAATAAAAAGCGACCGTCTGTATATCCCGG
>CAJFUH010000222.1 GCA_904420155.1 uncultured Clostridia bacterium | reverse complement strand
CGGGAAAAATCAAAAAACTGGAACAGCTTATGATCTCCGGGCAGAACGATAAAAAGAATTCCAATAGGGATCAAAAGGATACTGATCCACTGGGAAGTGGAGATCCCCAGTAAAAACCCTCTGACATAATCGTAGCGGAAAAACTCCAGCACAAAGCGCATCACCGCATAGGCAATGAGATAAATCCCCAATAGCCTGCCTCGTTTGTTTATCTTTCGAGAAAGCGAGAGCAAGACGACACAGAGCACGATATTCAGGCCGCTTTCAAAAAGCTGGATGGGAAGCAACGGCACATCCTGAGGCCCAGCTACGGAATGTGCAAAAACCATCCCCAGAGGAGGATCCACCGGTATTCCATAACAACAGCCTGCGCAGAAGCAGCCCAGGCGACCAAACGCGTGCACCAAGGGGATCGCTGGCGCAAACACCTCCAACATGGTAAAAGTATCCAGCCGGTACTTCCTGGTATAAATCACCAGCATAATCACTGCGCCGATTAAGCCGCCATAAAAGACAAATCCCCCGCTGATGATAGAAAACAAATACTCCGTATTCTGTACTAAGGTATTCCAGTTCGCAATAAGATCCGGCAGAATTGTAATGATATATAAGATTTTTGCCCCGACCGCCACGCCGATTCCCGCAAAGAAAGCGGAAAACAGCACGTCTTCCCTTTTCTGCTGATATTTTTTCGCGCGCAGCAACGCCAAACCGATCCCGGCGACTGCTCCTACTAAAATCATCAAGCCGTACATGGCTACCGGAAATCCAAAAATATGAATGTATGGTAAGATATGCAAACACCCCTAAAAATAAGATAAGCAACCAGCGAGTACACTCCCCTCTGATTGCTTATCCCTACCAGATTTTACAATTATCTAAATGGATGATTAATACAGGCTACCCGCCGCACTGTAAACAGCCGCTACACAAGCATAGCAAGCAATGGTTACAATCAAGCCCAGAGCGATCGCAATGATGGACAGTACGATACCAGCTGTTGCCATTCCGTTGGGGGCCTCTTTCTTGCCCAGCACGCCCAGGATCAAACCGATAATACCAAGGATAGCGCCAGTCCAAGCCCAGCCGCCTAAAAATCCAAGAACCACACCGATAATACCCAGTACCAGGGACGCAACCGACTTGCCGTTATTTCTTTGTTCCATTTGAAAAACCTCCTCTTAAGTCTCAAATTTTAATTTATTATAGCAAGAAATGACGAATTTGTAAATTAGGTAATGAAAAAAATAATATTATTTCAAAATTAAAACATAATTTTTTCATATTTTTATGATCCATGACCATTTCTTTGCCATTTATCCTATAAATATGAATAAATTTACAGCATTATTCCCATTTTTATGAGCAGTTTCATCATCTAGCCATTTCTCTTTCCAAATTTACCAAAGGCCCTTGATGAGATTCATAACAAAGTCCGTCCCTGCAACCACTGCCCAAATCACTAAAATAAAAAGAATAACGGATACAATACGGACAATCAGCCGTTTAGAACGGCTCATCTCTTCAAATTCTTCCCCTTTTTTCTCAATGGTGCGGGGTTTTTCCTGTAGCTGTTGCGTATCTTCTTCCGCTGGCTGCATAGCCCCGATCCCAATAGCAATATCCTTAGCCTTCTCCCACACTTGAAAGGGGACGTACAAATAGACGCCGGCGTTTTTATTGCCCGTAATAATGGTAGCCGAGGGCTCTTTTTTAGGGGTACGGCTCGCATAAGGAATGCCCTCGTCATCTAAGGCCGCCTCAACCCGTTCGGACTCCAAAATACTCGTTTCCAATAAAAAAACGGGATCGTTTTCCTCAATATTTCTTTTTAACTGCTTATGGCAGACGGGGCATCTTTCTATTTCTTTTTCCTCTATTCTTTGACAGCGGGGACAATATCTCACTGTATTCACTCCTATTTCTAATTTTCTTCCCCTATTGTAAACGATTCCCCATAAAATCGCAAGGAGCGCGCTGCGGCAAAACTGGTTTTGGGCCTCCGGAACCGTTCTCGCCTTAACTTTTATGCGCGTCATCGGTTCTGTATGCTTCCTACCATAGAAAAGGCTGGACCGAAAAAATCGTCCAGCCCTTTTTCATCAAGGATCTCTTATAAAATCATAGGTTGTATTTGATTTCCCCTCAGTGCAGCCTCTAACGAAATGGGTAATAAATCAAAATGGGCTACCAGGGAATTTGGTTTTTTCTCCGTGTCATCCTGGGAGAAGGGGACAAAATATACTTGTTTGGTATTGACTAGTCTTCCAATATTTTGTGCAGAAGCCCCCAACCCATCATTGGTAGCCAAAGCCAGGAGTACCGGCCTGCCAATTCTCAGATGGGATTTTGCCGCCATGGTGACAGAAGTATCCGTAATTACCAAAATTATATAGTTCTCCCCTTCACTCCGGTGCGATCTTATCAGTATACAAGTGGATACCCACATTTTCCCCATCCCAGGACAGGGATTGGATAAAGGTCTGTAGCATCCGCCTTTTTTCATGTAACGGCAGGTCGTCAAATTCCGTTGTGAATCTTGTGATAGCAGAGCCAATCAATTCCATGTTGTATTCCTCATTCTTTTCGGCTGTTTGCCGCCGGGAAAGCATCATGAGACGTTCCTTTAATTTCGCGTTCTTTCCTGTTAACTCTTTAATCATGGATTTAAATTGCCTATCCATCTCCTCGTCTTCCGACTGGGAGAAAGAAAGCACCAGCTTTTGGATGGAACGGTCATTCGCCGCAATCTCTTTTTCAATGCCTCTGATTTCTTTAGCCTGATATTCCCATCTTTGTTTGGCTTTCTGTTGGCTCTGATTCACAACCCGGCCGATCTCCCCTTCTTTCCGAAACCTCTCCTTAAGGGCCAATATCACGCCTTTGTCAAATTCAACGCCGTTTATATTCTTACAATCGCACAGCGCCCCCTTGCTGCGATCCTTCAAGCCGCATTTGTAATAGAATACCTGCTCGCCGTTTTTATTTCGCCGGTTACACTTGACAATCATCCGATGCCCGCACTTTTCACAAAATAGTATCCCTGAAAAAAGATCATTCTGCCCCGTTCCCGTACGTACATAAGCGCCACTGTTGGATTCCATCACCTGCTGCGCCTGTACCCAGACATTCCCGGGAATGATCCCGGCATGGTTTCCAACCGCTACAATCCAATTTTCTTTGGACAGTTTTCTCCTTTTGGCGTATTTCCCGTATTGCTGGGTTTTGGAATAGCCAATCAATCCCTTTGTGCCGTCGTATGCCTCCCTATCGTTGGCCATCTGTACCCCTTGTTGCAGCATATAATCATATACTTCCGGCGAATTGACGGCATAGACAGGATTGCGGATCAAGCTTTGAAGCCCCGCCCTGGTATACTCTTTCCCTTTTATGGTATAAATGCTGTTTTTCAACAGGTACGCCTCCAATTGTGCAAAGCTTCCCAGCTCTATGTATTTACTGTACAGCATTGCAATAGTAGGGGCCCATTCTTGGTCTTGTACCAGTTGGAAATATTTCCGCTTTTTTCCGCTTTCGTCTATATATTCAATCTGTTGTGCCTGGTACCCCTGGGGCACTGTGCCGCCCTGCCACCTTCCCGTATGGGCAAGCATGTATTTGTTGTCGCGCACCCTTTCTGCGATAGTCTCACGCTCCAACTGGGCAAACACACTGGCGATATACATCATAGCCCGCCCCATTGGAGTAGACGTATCGAAGCTCTCGTTTATCGAAATGAAATCCACACCGCTCTCTTGCAGCTGATCCAGAACCGTTGAAAAATCTGATACGCTGCGGCTGATCCTGTCCAGACGATAGCAAACAAGCGCCGCGAAAGGGGTTTCCTTGCAATCGTTCAAAAACTTTTGGAACATGGGGCGTTCCATATTTCCGCCTGTATATCCTTCGTCTTCATAAACTTGAATCTGGCAATCGTCCCCAAACTTATGGAAAGCATATTCTTTACACAGAGAAACTTGGTTCTCTATACTCTCTCCCGCCGCGTTGTATTTTGATTTACGCGCATAGACGGCCACTATACTCATGCTCTTTCATTCCCCTTTCCTATATGCTGTTCCCGATTTCTATCTTTATGGATAATTGTGCTGTTATGGTTACTTTGAACGAAATGCTCCGGCATACCATCGCCACTTCAAGTTTTTGTCCGCTGTTTCACCGGATATGGTACAGTTAGTGTATATTTTATAATACCACTTAAACAAGGATACTACCATGAAAAAGTGTCCAAAAAACCGATGATAATTATATTTTAAAAATTAATTTTTAGCTATTTTTGACAGTGTTACACCAAATTTAGGTAACATCTTGAATCACTTCTCCTGAAATGGTAAAATGTAACTGTGAGATTGGGGTTACAAAATAGGGGATGTTGAAGTTGGGATTAGAACCAGTGATACTCTTAAATTTTGATTTTTTGTCTCAAGCAGCAGCTGAATTATCAGAAAATGCTCCTGTATTGGTAATTTTAGCAATATTAGTAATCGCTTTTCTTGTTATCCTTATGTTTCAAAATCGCTTTACAGTAAAACAAATTAGAATAGCATATGATAATGCAAAAAAAGATTTGATTGAAGCATATTCTGATCAAAAGAAAGAGTCACGTAAAACTCAAAAAATGTTACTGGAACACATAGAAAGGCTTTCAGTTAATAAAAAATAAATTGTAAGGAGGTTTCACTATGTATATAATCCTGTTCATCGTTTTTTTGATCTTATTATTACTAATTGTGAATTCAGCGGTTAATTGGTGTTATCTCCATTCCACTAAAAAGAGAATTAAGAAGGATTTATTAATAGAGAAAACTAAAATAAAAGCTATAAAGATTGAAAGAGAGTATCTAAGACTGAAAATAAAAGGGCGTTTAGACAATTATCCTTATATGAACCAATACCTCAAAAAAGTTTCTGAGCTTTTGGAAGAAGGGGGAATGGAATTTCAGAATGTCACAATACAGCCTATAGGAACAGATGAAGATTTCGCTAAGGAATTAATGAGTGAATGGGTGCGTCTGTCTAAAAATAAAGAAAAAGATATACTTAATATTTTTAACGATGAATCCACTTTAACCGAGGATATATATCAAATTAAACATCCTATAAAGTTTAGAATAAATAATGCTAAAAAAAATATTATGTTGCATATTTTGCATTATTTATTGAAAAAAGTGGATAAACGAAAGAAAAAAGAGATTGAAAAACGAAGCACACAAAGAAAGATTTTCAATGAAAATGAAGTTAAGATAAAAGATAAACATAAAAATGTAATGTCTACTATATAAAAAGATGCCACCAATAGATGACAACCTTCCTCTGCCCGCTTCTGTTCATACAGGAGCGGGTTCTTTTTTTGTTTATTTACATGTGTTTATCCGTCACGATTAAAATAAATATCTATCGCAACAATCTCTACTTTATTCAAAATTTCAAGTGAAATTTTTTCACTTAATTATTACTATAGATAAAGATGGTAATATAATTGGTTTTAACAGGATATAAGCTTTAAATCATTAACAAGGAAAGGAGAATGTTACCAAAAATATACTATAGAAATCAGTAAGAATTTTTCTTCTAAACCTCTTGAAAGTATCAAACAAATGTACTATTATATTGGTATCAAAACATTTGATCGGTGTGGGCTCTGATGACCAATAGATAAAGGAGGCTGTTGTCGTGAAAATTTCGGAATGCGATCCTGAAACATTAAGAGTGTTGAATGAAATCAAATCGTTTAAAAAACCTTCTGAGATTCTAATGTTTCTCAGTACCCTTATCGAAAAGGAGCCTGATAAGTTGAAGAATAGCAATTACTCTTTGAGCTTGATCCGGTGATAAAGGCTCCCCCGGGGCAACTATTTTAGCTTTTTCGAGTACAGCTCTCAAGCTTAAATATAATTCTTCATCTTCTTTACTTAATTCTTGATCTTCCCCTAGTTCGGATTTTTCTGGACTAGGGGGTTCTTTTTCTTCTAGCGGTTTTATCCCTGTGTTTAATTCATCTAGAGATACCCCTAACCCCTCTGAAATTTTAAAGGCTACATTTAATGCAATTTTTTTTTGCTTTCGATCAAAAATACTCCTAACCGTGGAATCTGACAAACCACAAAGTCTGGCGACTTCTGGAATTGTAAGATGTTTCCTGTCCATTATATCGGCTAGAACTAAATAAAAATCCATGTATCCCCCTCCTGTTATCTGTATTTTAGCATATAAAATCACGCATTGCAAGATTTTTTTGCAAAAAGGTATTGCAATCCAACGCAATGCGTGTTATTATATAGACAATCTTAACGCAATGCGTTAGATCGGAGGTGAATTGAGATGTTGAGTACCATCAAATATGAAAACTTACGGGCTGAAATGGGACGAAGAAACATATCTAAAATGGATATCTGTAGAATTACAGGAATGAATAGAGACACTTTATCTCGAAAGCTAAGTGGGAAAACAAAGTTATATCTTGATGAAGCGTGTAGAATCAGAAATCTTGTTTTTCCCGATGTTCCTATTATGGAGCTTTTTAAAGAAGATTCAGATGAACCCGCCTAACCCGGCCAGAGTGGAAGGAGGTGAGAAAAAATGCTAACCTGTGATCTTTTAATTGATGGAACACGCTTGAAAAAGGAAACAGGGAACGCCATTATCACGAAGATCATGGATTCCTTGAAAGGGTT
>CAJFUH010000221.1 GCA_904420155.1 uncultured Clostridia bacterium | reverse complement strand
GTATATAGGTACTGTGACATGCGGAGCGGTACCATCCACAATACACACTTTTATTTCCGGGAAAATAACAGCGTCCAGAGAATGTGGGTCCGAGGAACAATAAATCAGCTCTGTCTCTATCTGTGCTCCACAAGCCTCCTTCGCGGCCCGTTTCATGAGGGTAGATTTTCCTGTTCCAGGCCCTCCTTTCAGAATATAAGCAAACCATCCATCGTTGGGATCATAAAGATGATCAAATCGGGAAATAAAACCTGATGGCGTGTTGGCGCCTAAAAAATATTTAGGTAATTCATACTTCATATGTGATCCCTCCTGTTCAATCTAGTCTATGCTATGCGAAAGACAGATTGTTTGATACTGAGAAAAGGAACAAAAGAAATAAAAAGAGAGTTGTACTGCTTCTTTTTGTCAGTATAACTCTCTTTTCATATTTTCAGATATCAGAATAAGTTTGTTGACATACTTCCTTAATTTTTTCTCTGAGTTTCAAAAAATCATCAAAAGCTCCCGGCTTTTGCGCAGGGTTTCGTAATAAAGCGGCAGGATGTAAAGTAGCCATCATCCAGACACCGTTTTTTTCAAAAAAGATACCGTGTTCCTTTGTAATTTTTAAGTCTGGTTTGATCAGTTTCATTCCGGCGATTCGGCCCAAACATACAATAATCTTGGGTCTGATAAGAGCTACTTGGTTCCTCAACCATTGGATGCATGCCTCTTGTTCTTCCGGTAACGGATCCCTGTTTTGAGGGGGACGGCATTTCACAATATTGGCAATATAAATGTTTTTATTACGGTCTAAATCTATTGCATGCAACATTTTATCCAGTAATTGTCCCCCGCGACCCACAAAAGGCTCCCCTTGGAGATCTTCATTTTCACCCGGGCCTTCCCCGATAAAAAGGACTTCTGCTTCACGGTTTCCAACCCCTACGACAACATTTTTACGAGTTTTGCATAAGTTACAATTGGTACACGCATGACAACACGCTTCCAGCTCATCCCAATTTTGATACATCTAACCGCTCCGATCTTTTTATTATATTATTTTTATTATATCATAAGGTACACAATCCAGGCAAATATAAAAGAAACTACCGATAGGTCTTCCCGATCGGTAGTTCTCAGCCCTATAAATTCTTTTCTTTTTCAAATAGTTTTTTTAAATATCGGCCTGTGTATGATTCTTCTGTCTGCGCAATCTGCTCTGGAGTCCCTGTAGCAACAACGTACCCTCCTCTATTTCCACCTTCCGGCCCTAAATCAATGATGTAATCCGCTGTTTTTATCAAGTCCAAGTTATGCTCAATAACTACCACAGTATTTCCCGCATCCACTAGCTTTTGCAGTACATCGATTAATTTGTGTACATCTGCAATATGCAAACCGGTAGTCGGTTCATCCAATATATAAATTGTCTTTCCTGTAGACCGTTTGCTCAATTCCGTGGCTAGCTTAACCCGTTGCGCTTCTCCGCCGGAAAGGGTGGTAGAAGACTGTCCTATCTTTACATATCCCAACCCTACATCCTGTAGTGTCTGTAATTTACGGGCAATTTTAGGAATACTCGAGAAGAAATCCAACCCTTCATCTACCGTCATTTCTAATATATCATAGATATTTTTATCTTTGTAGCGGACTTCTAAGGTTTCCCGATTGTAACGTTTGCCTTTACAGACTTCGCAAGGGACATAAATATCTGGAAGAAAGTGCATTTCAATCTTGATAATCCCGTCACCTTGGCAAGCCTCACATCGTCCTCCTTTTACATTGAAGGAAAAGCGGCCGCTGGAAAATCCATGCATTTTTGCATCCTGGGTAGATGCATAAAGCTCTCGAATATCTCCAAAAACCCCAGTATAAGTAGCTGGATTGGAGCGGGGCGTTCTTCCAATGGGAGATTGATTAATATCGATGACTTTATCTAGCGCATCGATGCCCTGAATTTTTTTATGAGATCCCGGCCTACATTTCGCCCCATTAAGCTGAGAGGCCAACTTTTTATATAAGATCTCATTGACAAGAGAAGATTTTCCAGAACCGGATACCCCTGTCACACAAACAAATTTTCCTAAAGGAATGTCTACATTAATATTTTTCAGGTTATTTTGGGAAGCCCCTATAATCTTTAACTTTTTACCATTTCCCTTGCGGCGCTTCTCCGGTATTTCTACTTTTTTCTTTCCGCTTAAATACTGCCCAGTAATAGATTCTGGACACGCTTTGACCTCTTCTGCGGTCCCGCAACAGACCACATTTCCGCCCTTTACGCCTGCTCCCGGTCCAATATCGACAATATAATCGGCAGCATACATGGTATCCTCATCATGTTCTACCACAATTACAGTATTTCCTAAATCTCTCAAGCGCTTTAAGGTCGCTAATAATTTATCATTATCCCGCTGATGAAGGCCGATACTGGGTTCATCTAGGATATAAAGTACTCCCATTAAGGAGGAGCCTATCTGGGTGGCAAGACGGATTCTTTGGCTTTCCCCACCGGATAAGGTTCCTGAAGACCTGGATAATGTGAGATACTCTAATCCTACGCTTTGTAAAAATCCTAATCGTTCCGAAATCTCTTTTAAAATAGCGTCGGCAATTAAGTGTTCTCGTTCCGTCAACTCAAGATTTTGAATAAAGGATAACGCATCAGAAACCGATTTCTCACAAAAAGCGCTAATATTGATATCTCCTACTGTGACGGCAAGGCTAACAGGATTGAGACGTTGGCCCCCACAGGCGTCACAAGGAATAGCAGACATATAGGATTCAATTTCCTCTTTAATCCAACTGCTTTGTGTTTCTCGAAAACGGCGCTCCAAATTATTGATGATGCCTTCAAATTCGCTTTGATAAACACCGCTACCATACTCGCTTTTTCGAACCAGTTTGATTTTTTCCCCTTTTGTTCCATATAATAGAATATCTACAATTTCTTTGGGAAGTTCATCAATGGGAGTATCTAAAGAAAATCCATAATGCTTGGCCAACGCCTCAAAATACATAGTGGCAATTGTACTGCCCTCCATAGCCCAGCCGCTGGCTTTTATTCCACCTTGCCGGACGGACAGGCTACGATCGGGAAGAATCAATTCCGGATCAATCTTCATAAATACTCCCAAACCGGTACATTTTTTACAAGCGCCGAAAGGATTATTAAAGGAAAACATCCTGGGGGTAAGTTCTTCCACACTAATGCCATGTTCCGGACATGCATAATTCTGAGAAAATGTAATATCTTCCCCATCCATAATATGGATAATGGTAAGTCCGCCGGAGAGGCCAGATGCAGTCTCAATAGAATCCGTAAGACGCGACACGATATCAGGACGGATAACCAACCGATCCACCACAATTTCAATGGTATGTTTTTTATTTTTTTCCAACTGAATGTTTTCTGTTAAATCATAAATAATCCCATCTACGCGAACACGAGCATATCCGCTCTTGCGTGCAGCTTCGAATTCCTTGACATGCTCTCCTTTTCGACCTCGAATAACCGGGGCTAATACCAAAATTTTGCTGCTTTCTGGTAGAGCCATAACTTGATCTACGATCTGATCAACAGTTTGCTGTTTAATTTCCCTGCCACATACGGGGCAGTGAGGGATTCCAATCCTCGCATAAAGCAAACGTAAATAGTCATAAATTTCTGTTACTGTTCCTACAGTAGATCTCGGATTCTTAGATGTAGTTTTTTGATCGATAGAAATAGCAGGAGATAATCCCTCAATATAATCAACATCAGGTTTTTCCATCTGCCCTAAAAACTGCCTGGCATAGGAAGACAAAGATTCTACATATCTCCGTTGTCCTTCCGCATAGATGGTATCAAAAGCTAAAGAGGATTTTCCTGATCCTGATAAACCTGTGAGCACCACCAATTTATCTCGAGGAATTTTTACATCTATATTTTTTAAATTGTGTTCACGTGCCCCTTTTACATAGATGTGGCTACTCGACATAGTTGTCCTCCCTTTTCCTTAAATGCAATATCTTATTTTCCTTCACTTAATTTTTTTATTTTATCTCTTAAATAGGCTGCGTGTTCAAACTCTAGAAGCTTTGCTGCGGCTTTCATTTCCTTGGTCAGTTGCTCAATAAGCTGCTGGCGTTCTAATTTGGTTAAGCGCTTTTTCCCTTTTTTCTCCTCTTTGGCGTGAGTAGTAATCTCTAAAACATCAGACACCTTTTTTACAATAGTTTTAGGAATTATGCCATGTTTTTCATTATATGCCATTTGAATCGCCCTGCGGCGTTCAGTTTCTCTAATAGCCTGCTCCATAGAGGGAGTGACTTGATCGGCATACATAATGACCTGTCCTTCTGCATTTCTTGCGGCGCGCCCGATTGTTTGGATTAAAGAACGCTCCGAACGAAGGAATCCTTCTTTATCCGCATCTAAAATAGCCACCAATGCTACTTCGGGAATATCCAATCCTTCTCTTAAAAGATTAATCCCTACTAAGACATCAAATTCTCCCATTCGAAGATCCCGGATAATTTCCATTCGTTCCACAGTATCAATATCATGATGCATATAACGGACGCGAATTCCCATACCTTCTAAGTAGGCAGTCAAGTCCTCCGCCATTTTTTTGGTCAGAGTAGTGATTAAAACGCGAAAACCTTTAGAAATCCTCATATGAATTTCTGAAATCAGGTCATCAATTTGACCATCTGTGGGTTTAACAATAATTTCAGGATCTAATAGTCCAGTGGGACGGATTACTTGTTCTACAATCTGTGCACTTTTTTCTTTTTCTAATTCTCCAGGCGTCGCGCTTACAAAAACCACCTGATGGATTCGATCATAAAATTCATCGAAATTTAAAGGCCGATTATCATAGGCAGAAGGCAAACGAAATCCATATTCGATAAGAGATTCTTTTCTGGCGCGATCTCCAGCAAACATTCCCCGGACTTGTGGTAAAGTAACATGGGATTCATCTACAAACAAAAGGTAATCTTCTGGAAAATAATCTAACAGAGTAAAAGGGGCGCTTCCCGCAGGACGACCGGAAAGAACCCGGGAATAGTTTTCAATCCCCTTACAAAACCCGATTTCTTGCAGCATTTCGATATCATATCTCGTACGCTGTTCAATCCGTTGGGCTTCCAGCAGCTTTCCCTGTGCTCGAAATTGAGCGAGACGCTGTTCCAACTCAGATTCGATATCTTTAACTGCTATCTTCATTTTTTCCGGAGGAACAATATAGTGGGAAGCCGGATAGATTGCTATATGTTTTAATTGTGCCTTGACTTCCCCTGTAACCACATTGATTTCACTAATGCGATCCACTTCATCACCAAAAAATTCCACCCGAATAGCAGTATCATTAGAGGTAGCAGGAAAAATTTCTACAACATCTCCCCTTACTCGAAACTTATTACGAATAAAATTGATATCATTGCGTTCATATTGGAGTTCTACTAATTTTTTTAGAAGATCGTCTCGGTTTTTATTCATACCCGGGCGCAGAGAAATGACCATTGTGCGATAATCAATAGGGTTACCCAAACTATAAATACAAGAAACACTGGCAACAATGATGACGTCCCGCCGTTCCGATAATGCCGAGGTCGCGGAATGCCGAAGTTTATCTATTTCGTCATTAATGGCTGAATCTTTTTCAATATAGGTATCGGTGGTGGCAATATAAGCTTCCGGTTGATAATAATCATAGTATGACACGAAATATTCTACGGCGTTTTCTGGGAAAAACTCACGGAATTCTGAGCACAATTGGGCAGCCAACGTCTTATTGTGAGCCAAAACCAAAGTAGGCTTATTTACCTGAGCAATAACGTTTGCCATGGTAAATGTCTTGCCAGAACCAGTGACCCCTAGCAAAGTCTGCTCTTTGTCCCCTTTTTTGATTCCTTCCACCAATTTTGCAATGGCTTCCGGCTGATCTCCAGTCGGTTTATATGACGATACCAATTTGAATGGTCTATTGATTTCTTCCATTCTGCACCTCTTTACTATCCTCATCATCAAGCTATGCTAATATAAGAATTACACGGATTGTATCACGAAATTAGAGTTTTCTGGTTTGGCAATATACCGTAACACGGACATAAGCTCAATATTATATTATAACACATAGATCTGCAAATTTGAAGAAATAACTTTCCAAAATTGTAGAAGTACAATATACGTTGGACAGGCCGCTACCGCAATGTCCCTCACGAATAGCAATATAACATATACAATAAAATCATGTCGTATATCTACTTTTGGAAAACACACGGATGCATGGCATCTCTTGGCTAGTACCGACAGCCGCACAACTATCCAAATCAATAAATGGAATTGCTTACGGATTACAGCTCTGACAAGGTTCATAGCCTTCTGCAATCAAATCATCCCGACTGCCATGATATTCTTTCTTATTCTTTTCCTTAATCGTATCAACGGATGGACAATTCGGCAAGTGGAATTTATAAGAGCTAATATTTAAGATGTATTCTCCTGTTGATGTCACTGTTTCGGAAGAAACCGGCTGCCCACCACTGACCCAGCTCTCTCCAGTTTGATAATCAATTGTGACTCCAGGCTGATTATTATAAACATAGACGTTGTAACAAATGCCATCGCCGTTATCCTCTACAGACCAAGCTTCCATCTGTACCCCTCTTGCCACTAGCTCTTCGCCTTCAAAAACAGGAGTTACCCGGTACAGTACATGATTGCCAGTCTCCTTTATGTAGTCAGCTACCATATTTTCAAACGGAAGCATACCGTCTACATTCATGTAGCGTGTTCCAGTAATCAGGTTTTCCTCATTTGCGTTTTCTCCGGTCAACTGAAATCCAATTAGGTGGCAGCGGTTATACAGATACTTTCCATCTACAAAATCGTATTCGGCAGTTTGCCAACCGGAAGGCTTTATCTGGCTGATGCTTTCCCGATCCTCTGTAGGCATTAAATCCTGCCCAATACAGGCGTAAGCTACGCCACACCGGCCCAGGATGTCCAAGTTACTGTAGGTTTCAAATGATTCTGTTGTTTTCTCTCCTTCTGAAAATTTGGGCTGGTTTCCATCGATCTCCACATATGGTGAATCTCTGAATTCCGGAATCTCATCCAGGGAAACAACGGATGCCGGCACAGTAGTATCCTCCATTAAGGAACAGCCGCCAAATAAAATGGAAAGGGCTAATAGAAATGGCAATATGGTATAGAGCTTTTTCTTCATCTCGTATAAATCTCCTTCGTGATTTTTTCATGGGAATGTCCGGAAAATTCCGTTGTAGAGATCATTCGCCAGCCATGATTCAACTTGATATCCAGATAGACATCTGCCGGGTACACACGATTCCAGCGGTAAATGATCAGCCTTTCGATACATTTTTCATATGGCTCTAAGATGAAATTTTCAATAAAGCAGATATCATCCTGCTTTGCCGCCAATAATGGATTATCCTCTACTTTTATGTTTCCACATGCACCAGGAAAAAGCGCCGCTGAAAATTCACTAATAAGTAGTTGTTTTCCATGCAGGCATTTTAGAATGTCCTCTGTGACCTTGCTATCGCGGCTCTGTCTTCTGTGATTAAATATCATACCGTTTTTGTCATCCAAACAAATGATAACATCCATTACGACAACCTCTTTTTTCAAGCTTTGATAAAGTGAAAATCACAACAAGATGAACCAGTTCCAAGAGTTCCGGTTCTCTCAAACTTTATTTTAGGGAGTAGCCCTGAAAAGGCAATATCGTCATTTTCGCAGTACACACAACATAATTCAGGGCATTTATAAAGCTTTGATAACTCCCAATAGATACAGCGGCGCAAATCAAAATGAATTTCTCGGCCATCACAGCGTACCCATTCTGTCTCCCAACCTTCATCAGGAAAATTCTTTTTCATATGCTTTTTTACGCCCATCCTATATATGGTATAGGCAAAGGGCATTCTTGCAAGCCCTTGCATTTTTTCTTTTTTAGCAAGAGCCGCTTTGCGGGTTTCCTTTTCCACATAATCCAACGCCGTACTCTTATCGTATCCTTCGGCTATCAGCGTTTTATAATAGGCCATAGGGGGGAAAAGCTTTCTTTGCAGATGTTCTCGAATAACTTCGCTGTTCTTATAATCCGCAGAATCTAAAAGATTCTGGTATATCTGTTCCGTGCGTTGAAAAAATTTTTCCCCCTTCTCTGTACCAAATTCTTTAATACAGTCTTCCAGCAAAAAAGAAAGTGTCGTTTCATTGATTGTCATCATTGTCACCCTCCGAAATTTTCCTGAACACCTCATTCGCATGCCGTTCTAATACATCCGATTTTGTTACAGCGATTCCCCATTTCTCGTCTCCCAACACAATAAGGGTATCCCCCGCCTTGATTTGAAAAACATCCCTGGCTTCTTTGGGAATAATAATCTGGCCGCGTTCTCCTACTTTTACTGTACCAAATATATAATGGCCCTTTGGGATTTCCATCAATCACACCTCTATTTTAATATTACATACAAGTATGAAATTCATACTTGTATGTAATATACCTCATCTTTTCAAAAAAGTCAATCAAGATATGATAATATATCATTAAAGAAAACGAGGCCGAGCGAATATGCTCTACCCCGTTTTTTATTATTTTGTCTTTGCCATTACTAAAGTTTAGCTGTTCTATCCTTTCAAACTATTCTATTGTCACTTATCGCTTTTTTATTGGCTGCCGGATCACTGTTTTTAAATTCTCCGGCCTGCACTTGCGTACATCGCTTAAATAAATTTCATGGTGATACCTGCTGTCAGTGATATCCAGTTTATATCCCTGCTTCTCAGCAAACTGCTCCATATTCTGGATCGTTTCCGGTTCGTTGTCATAAGGGCCGATATGCATACACTGCACGCACAATCCCTCTTCATAAGTCAGGAATTCCACTTTGGAAAAATCGGTCCCTTTCTTCTGAGTTGATTCCCGGATTGCCCACTCGAATTCCTCTCTTGTCACGAACTCCGGCAAACGTAAGAGGGAAATCCAGCGAAAATCCTCTTTATGGGAGTAGTCTATCCCTTGCCGGCCCTCCTGCCACCAGAAGCCTTCCAGTGGCGGGACCACATAATCAAAATATCCCTCCATTCTATGCGTCCCCATCTTACTCATTTTGATGGTGTAGGCCACACCATACAATAGCCCAATGGAACTCTTATAGGCTCCGTCCTCCTCATT
>CAJFUH010000220.1 GCA_904420155.1 uncultured Clostridia bacterium | reverse complement strand
TATGCGAGTGTGCTGGAACAGGCAGACAGGCACGTTTGAGGTGCGTGTGTCTATGACGTGTGGGTTCAAGTCCCATCGCTCGCACCACACCTGCGGTGAGCAAGTCGCGCGCCGCAGGTTTTCTTTTTATTTACCCAAATGCCCGCGTTTAACGCTGGTATCTTTTTTTGTAAAACAGACCTACGTCGGAATGCGTTACTCTCGTTCCTGTTTTTATTTTATGAAAAATAGTCAAGCTCCAATGTTCCTCCTCTTCCGCAAAAAGTCACGTTCGGGCTCATCTGGCCGGTGAAAACGCCTTCTGGATCACTACCAGCTTTTTGCAGGAGGCGGTTCTTTATTTGTTCGCAGGTTTCTTTAAATGATACGGCTTTTTTTGGAGGTTATTATGGGATTTATGAATTCTTATAAGAGGCTTGATAATTTGTGCCGGGATATGAATGGGATAGACCGGTTACATTGAAGATATGGAAAGTACTGCAAACGGAAGTTATTATGTGCCGTGTCAAGCCGTTATAATACAGGTAAGCTAAAATGGCATCCGATTGACTGCGCAACATTACTTTTGTCAGGGGTAGTAAACGTTTTATTGGCTGTATTGAGTGTATCATAATATAAGAAAACTGAATATTTTCTCTTTTTTATTTTGTCAACGCTTCCCAAGTTGAGGAACAATCATAGGTAAAAAACAGCCTTTCAAATTGGAAGGCTGTTTTTTTTATCTATGCCCGGAAGGCCTGATATTATGGGTTTTCCGGGCTTTTTCTATTTTTAAATGGAGATAAAGTGTTGTCCCCTATTGTAAAAAATATTTTAAATATTTTTGATTTTATCGCGATATACCATTTACAAAAGATATACTGTGTGGTACACTGTACCATAAGGAGGCACAGTAAATGAATATTGAAGATTGGAGATCCCAGATTAAACGGGGGACACTTGAATTTTGTATTCTGCTGATGATAAAGCAGCGGGCGTCTTATGGATATGAAATTATCAGCAATTTAGAAAAATATCCCATTCTGGCTGCAAAAGAGAATACAATCTACCCACTACTTAGGAGGTTGCTAAAAGAAGATTACATTTCGTCCTCATGGCAAGAAAGTGCCGAGGGCTTGCCGCCAAGGAAATATTATTCCATTACGGACAAAGGGCTTGAATATCTATATGCCATATCTGCCGAGTGGGATAATTTGTTGAACGCAATCAATGAGATTAAAGGAGAGTAAGACCATGGAAATGGAAAGAACGATGAACGAGTATCTTGAAAAAGTTGAAAAATATCTGAAACCAATGGCTGTTTCTGAGCGTATAGATATTGTTAAGGAAATCAAAAGTGAAATGCAGGAATTACAGGGTAATGGCGTTTCTGCGGAGCAGATTATCGAGCGATTGGGAAATCCTAAAGAGTTAGCAAAAGCCTATTTGGGAGAAACGATTGCCAAAAGAGGTTTTAGCTGGCATAAATTGAGTGCAGTGATTGCTTTTTATAGCCTTGCAGGTATCGGGGGACTGTTTATTTTACCAATTACCAGCATTTGCGGAATTGCCTTTATGATAAGTGGAGTGCTTTGTCCGATTGCAGGCATTATTAAGTTAGCCGCTCATCTGATGGGATATGAAATCACGGAAATTGGTATCAGCATGGGTTCCTTTTCTGCTAATGCGATTGTATTTTTGCCTATTTCTATTCTGCTTGGTGTTGTGCTGTTTGTTATTGGTAAGCTACTTTGGAAACTTACCATTGTAATTATCAAATCCATGAGCATAGGAAAGAAAAAGTTGGTACATTAAAAATGACAAATAAATTGTTTTAATAATCCCAAGGAATACCATGAAACGTTATTATAAAAAACTAACCTGCATCAACAACAGTGTTGCGGGATTGCTATATCGCCATTAGAATAGATCAAAAGAACATTGATAAGCACCCCCGCCTGCTTTTCCTGCGGGGGTACGTACCATCCTCAGATTTACCGCAATAGGGAGGAAGCTGGATACTCAGGCCCATCTACCCATCTATAGGTATGTGGGAAATTTAGGGAGTAGGAACCTGCTGCCTTTGAATTATTTGATTTGAAGGGGCATTGAAAATGAAATACAGTTTCAAGGCTTGCGTCTGTCCTCTCATTATTGCTTCTAAACCTTGTTTCCAGTATAATGTTAAAAAAGGAGGGGGCACAGATGCAGAGACTAACAATTGGACAAATGGCAAAATTAAACCATGTATCGGAACAAACTTTGCGCTTATATGATAGAATCGGCTTGTTTTCCCCAAATGGTCGAGGAGAAAATGGATATCGTTATTACGATATTCAACAAAGCGCTTTGCTGGATATTATCCAATATATGAAAAGTCTCGGCATTTCGCTCAAGGAGATTAAATACCAATTAGAGCAAAAAGATTTATCGCAGATAGAATCGGCCTTAAGGGAAAAGCAGCGTCAGACAGAGGAAGAAATCCGGTTGCTAAAATGTCAACGCCGCGCTTTAGAACGAACAATAGAGAGCTTTTCCAGATATCGTTCCGCACCTCCAGACGGAACTTTGCAAATAGAATATATCGGTTCGCGCCAAATGTATGTGGTAGATACCGGGATGAATTTTTATGATTATGATGTGGAACATTACGAAAACTCCCTGAGAAATTTACAGGATAATCTTGTAAAAGACAATTTGCCTCAAATTTATTTTTGCAATGCCGGTACGATTTTAAGCAAGGAGAATTTTTTGGCATCGCGTTTTTATTCCACTAAGGTGTTCGTCTTTGTAGATCGGGAATTTGTGCCGGAGTCGCTTACAACCACAATTCCGGCGGGAAACTATGTTTGCATTTACTGCGATGATTTCTATAAGGAAAAAGAGTATATCTCCCGTCTGCTGGGATATATTAGAAATATTGGTTATGAAGTATGCGGGGATTACTTATGTGAATCGATTGCAGATATTCCAGTGACAAAGGCGGATTCCCGCGGCCTCTATCTGCGGCTGCAAGTCCCTGTCCGGTTTCGTTAAAAAAATGTCAAAAAACTATTGACCTTATACCGATCATAACCTTTATAATAATTTATGGATAGCAGTTCGGATCCAATCCATACACAAGATGAAAGGTAGGTAATTTTTAATGGTCAATCTTGAAAAAATCCGTGTTGTTCAGTACGGCTGCGGAAAGATGAGCAAGTATATCCTTCGTTACCTATTTGAAAAAGGTGCGGAAATTGTGGGTGCAATTGACACGAACCCTGAAATTGTAGGGATGGATGTGGGGGATTACGCGGGCTTAGGCGTGAAACTGAACGTTCCCATCCGTTCCGACGCCGACGCGGTGCTGGACGAATGCGATGCGGATATTGCAGTTGTTACGCTGTTCAGTTTTATGAATGATGTGCTGCCCCACTTCGAGCGCTGCCTGTCTCGTGGTATCAATGTAGTGACTACTTGTGAGGAAGCCATTTATCCTTGGACGACCGCAGCTTCCATTACCAACCGCCTGGATAAATTGGCCAAAGAGAATAATTGTACCATTACTGGTACGGGCATGCAGGACATTTACTGGGTCAATATGATCGGTACGATAGCGGGCGGCGTACACAATATAAAAAAGATTGAAGGCGCTGTCAGCTATAATGTGGAAGATTATGGTTTAGCTTTGGCCAAAGCGCATGGCGTAGGTTTGACGCCGGAGGAATTTGAAGCGCAGCTTGCCCATCCTGAAACGGTTGAACCTGCTTATGTCTGGAATTCCAACGAAGCGTTAGCGAACAAGCTGGGGCTTACGATCAAATCCATTAGCCAGAAATGCGTCCCCTATTTCTACGACACCGACCTGTGGTGCGAGACCACTGGCGAGACCATCAAAAAGGGAAACTGCATCGGTATGAGTGCTGTGGTCACCACAGAAACCTTCCAGGGAATTACCATCGAGACCCAATGCATCGGCAAGGTATACGGCCCGGACGACGGGGATATGTGCGACTGGAAGATTATCGGGGAACCTGATACAGAATTCCATGTAGTCAAGCCTGCCACGCCTGAGCATACCTGCGCGACATTGGTAAATCGGATTCCTACCATTTTGAACGCTCCTGCGGGATATATCACTGCTGAGAAGCTGGATGATGTGGAATACCTCACTTGGCCAATGCATATGTATTTGGGATAAGGCTTAATAACCATAAAAGATTTTCATAAAAACCGGTGGGAAGTTATTTTTAAGGCTTCTTGCCGGTTTTTTGTATTTCATCAGTGATAACAGAAACTAGATTAATCTGGTTGAATCTATTTTCCGTGTATAGGGGTTGTCTGGGATAGTTCCCTGCACTTTTTTCTAGTGTCGGTTCATTTTAGAAACACTGTTAATTTTTTATTTTTCTGTTTACAGATTTTAATTACATATTTTGTACCCTTCGAATGCCCATCCCAGAATGCAATTACCTCATCGGCATAGTCCACGATTTGAAGGTTTCGACACAGCGGCGCGCGTCGTCCATATTGTTCATATTTAGGTAAAAATTCCGTGTATTTTAACCCATTTACATGCGCATATTCTTTTGCACATGTGTCAATTCCCTTTGCCCCGCCGGAAACAATTTCGGTCACACCCTCTGGTAAATAGTGTTTGAAATCTGTCATTACCAAGCTTCTAGAACCAATGATAGCAATTTTCATAGCTGAATTTCCTTTCATAAATTTAGTATACTTAATTTAAGTATACTATCCTTATGATACCACAAAATGATCTTAAAATATACTTAAAATAAGATTATCAGGGGAGAAACCATGAGGAATAAAAAGAATAAACATTTAGGAATCGAAGTGGATCCAGCGTTACACTTCAAACTGCATTATATTGCGAAGTATGAAGGACGTTCAGCAAATGGACAAATTTTATATCTGATTCGGCAATGCATCAAAGAATTCGAAAAAGAAAATGGTGAAATTACGATTCCGCCAACACCGTCCGAATCCAGAGAAGAGGAAAAGTATTTTTAGAAAAAATCAAGAAAAAGCGTCGGGGATTGTGGCGCCGGATGGAAAGCCCGGTGCGCGGTCCTTTTTTGTTGCCGGTATCCAAAAGATTACCATAGCCTTTCCTGCCGCTTTATGGTAAAATAAAAACAACAAAAGTTCGATGAAATGGAAGGGAAACCGCCTATGTATTTTCATTACGGCGAGACGGAAATAGAATACTTAAAACAGAAGGACCCCAAGATGGGGGAAGTAATCCAGCAGGTGGGGCATATCGACCGGGAGGTGGACCCGGACCTGTTTTCCGCCGTGGTTCACCATATTGTGGGGCAGCAGATTTCCACCAAGGCGCAGGCTACCATCTGGCAAAGGATGCGGGAGGCG
>CAJFUH010000219.1 GCA_904420155.1 uncultured Clostridia bacterium | reverse complement strand
CCGAAAATCGCATATTTCTTCCCGCAGTCCGGGCATTGGAAATAACTCATGTTCTCCACAATCCCTAAAATCGGGATATCCATCATTTTCGCCATATTGACCGCTTTTCCCACAATCATAGAGACCAGTTCCTGCGGGGAAGTCACAATGACAATGCCATCCAAAGGCAAAGACTGGAATACCGTCAGGGGGACATCCCCGGTTCCAGGGGGCATGTCTACAAACATGTAGTCCACATCTTTCCAAATGACGTCGCTCCAGAATTGCTTGACGGTTCCCGCGATGATGGGCCCCCTCCATACCACCGGATCGGTATCGTGTTCCAGCAGCAGGTTCACCGACATCAGGTCAATCCCCGTCTTAGTGGTGGCGGGCAGGATCCCTAGCTCCGATCCCATGGCTTTTTGGTGAATCCCAAAGGCTTTGGGAATGGACGGCCCCGTGATATCGGCGTCCAGGATCGCGGCGTGCATGCCCCGGCGCTGGAAGGTAGTGGCCAGCAAAGACGTCACCAAGGATTTCCCTACGCCGCCTTTTCCGCTGACAATGCCAATGACTTTTTTCACGCTGCTGGCCTGGTTGAGCGCCTCTTTCTGAATACCGGGCGCTTTGTCCCTGGAGGAGCAGTCGGCGCTGCATCCCTCGCAGTTATGGTTGCAAGCTTCACTCATGATATGCATCTCCTATTTGCTTGATTTTGACCGGTCCTGCCCCGCCCCTTGGGCGTACAAAGGGCAGTAACGGCAAGCCCCCTGGCACATGGAAGCGCAGGAGGAAGACACCTGGTAATTTCCTCCCTCGATGCGGATCCCCGTCCCTTCCACCAAAGCGGAAGCGGTCTTTTTCCGGGCGGCGTACAGGATGCGCTGGAGCGTCCCCCGGGAAACATCCATCTGCTTCGCGGCGGCTTCCTGGTCGAATCCTTCCAGGTCGCACAGCCGCAACGCTTCCAGCTCTTCCACCGTGATATGGGTGGTACGGCGGGTGTCCCGCTGGGGCATAAAACACCGGTTGACCGGTTCTGCACATACGCGCCGGCATTTGGCAACCCTGGGCATCTCCTCACCTCCTTATGAGCCGGGCCTAAATTCCTACTCATTATAGTGTGCATATGCCCATATTGTCAACCGCAACGCCTATTTATTTTTCCCTTTCGTCGGCGATTTCCAGACGTTCCGGTTTTCTTTTTTATCCTTACCGGGGCAAGCCCGTTCTTCCCTATGGCGGAAACCCCGCTATGCCATCGGCTGTCGGCTATGGCTTGCCCCTTTCCAACGGCTTCGTTCCAACCGGGCCGCCGATGAAGGAATCCGCAAAAGCCGGTGGGATCATTCCTCTTTCGGAGAAAAATAGAGGGTCAATTCTTTCGTGGCAAAATCAAAGCAGTAATAGCCCCGTTTTCCGCCGGTGACTAAGGAGAGGAACAGCTTATCTTTGCTTGCGCCGTCAATGCGGGGGACCTTTTCAGACGCCACCTGGATATCCCCCTGCTTCTCCCCTTTGCCATTATATAGCGTCAGGGTGAATTGCTGCCGTTCCTGTTCCCCCTGGGAGTTGTCATAACCAATGATATAGGGGCCGGCCGCTGTGCCTATGGGATTTTTACAAGGTTCGGGAAGCTTGTACAGGTTACTGCCGTCAAGGTCCGCCAGATACAGCCCGTCCCGGTTTAACCCGCTGCAAAGCAGCAACCTGCCCTCATAAAAGGATTGGATTTCATAGGTGGGCCCCACAGAGCCCATACGTCCTGTATTTTGTCCGGTTTCCAAATCAATCCGGTTATAAAAAACCTCCCCTTGCCCGTCGATATCCGCAGCATACAGATATTTGCCGTAAAACAAGCGCGTGGCCACCCCTTCTTGGCTTTGATAGACATATAACAGCTCGGGCTGTTTTTCCCCATCCTGGAACGGCAGCCGGTAGAGGGCGGTCTTTTCGGGGGATTGTACCACATAGTAGAGATAACCCCGGTGTGCGGTGACGGAACCCAGGATATAGGCCACGGGGGTCGACGCAACCGGATTGCCGTTTTCATCATCATTTTCTTTCAACCGGAAGGAATAGAGCTTGTCTTTCTGGCTGCCGTCCGGAGAAATCCGATAAAGCGCTAAATCCTGTGTAAGCGCGTCCAGGTTGCCTACCAGATAGAGGGAACCGTCATAGAAGAATATGTGATTGACGTCGTTTACATAGGCGTTGCACTGCATACGGGCGGCGTTGATCTCCTGCATATCCTGGCGGGGGTCGTCTTGTCGCTCTTCATGCATGCAGTTGGGCTTATTGCACAGAGGTTGGGCCTGCATGGTATTTTTGGGCATATAATACAGGTATTTCCCCGTGCTGTTGGTTGCGGTAAAGTAAAACCCTGTATCGGATTCCGCCAAATCAATATGGGATAAATACCCATGGATCATATATGCATCGTCTATACCGGGCTGATAGGAATCCCCATAGGGGGAATCCGACCCCGGCCCACCGATATCGCAGGACAAAAGTGGAGACGCCTGCGGGGGCAAACCGTCGGCCGCGGAAGAGCCCGACGGCACGGCCGATCCCCGGGAATGGCAGGACGTAAAGACGATACACAAGCAAAAAATGGAAAGTAAAACGGCAAGCTGCCTTTTTCTGTTCTTCATACGGT
>CAJFUH010000218.1 GCA_904420155.1 uncultured Clostridia bacterium | reverse complement strand
TTGACGGGATTGGGCAGCGTAACGCTGAAGTCGCCTTTCCCTTCCGCCTGGGCAGCGATGGCGTCTACAAACTGCCGTTCCGGAGTACCTTCGGACAAATCAAAACGGGAACCAGATACGTCCAGGAAGTACAGCTGGGAAAGCGCGGAAACGTCGTCGCATGTGATGGTTTCCAAGGTGGTATCCGCCAGGAAGGCCGCTTTCAGCTGTGTACATCCGGTCAAATTGATTTCTTTTAAATGTACGTTCAAGGACAAATCCTGTTCCTGGATCACTTCCAGGGATGTGCAGTTGCTCAAATTTAGGGATTCCAGATTTCTCAAGTAACGAAGCCCGGTGAGATCCTTTACCTCGGAATTGGACAGATCCAGAGAGGTGATGGATAGCAGGTCCGCCGGGGTTTCCGCTACTTTCTTCACCGCTTCCAGCAGAGCCGGATCCGGGAACGCTGTTTCGTCAATCGCCGTGCAGGTCATGCCATCTTTGTGGAAGGGGATGCGGACCCGTTCGGACTGATTGCCCGCGTAGTCTTCCAGCACTACTTCCACCACGCCGTAGTCGTCGTTGATTAAAATTCCGCGGATATCGTCGTATCCTCGAATCGCTCCGATATTTCCTGAACGGAACTTGATGGGTTCACCCTTATAGAAAGCGTACATTTTGTTCCAGTCATTCACACCCGGAGATTGGAAACTCAAGAGGCTGTTGGAAAATACTACGTCTCTGTCATACGGATGGCAGAAATAATCCTCCAACTGACCGGTCTGATCCATAGAGCTGATTGCCTGATCTTCTGCATCCATCAGGGAGACACGGACCGTATAGTTGGTCCCATCCATGATCGGAATTTCCAGAGCGGCCTGGTTTTCCCCTTTTGCCACTTCTGTTGTGTACACATCATCCGGATGGCTTTCAAAGGAAACTTCCACTTTCGCGTGGTCGTAATCGATCTCCGGATTTGTCCAGGAGACGTCAAACGCCCCTACTTCCTGGGTTACCTGGATATCACGGACCGCGTTCTCCTGCTGCAATACGACTTCAGCCGGGGCGCTTTCCGTTCCGTCCAGTCCTACCGCCGTCACCTGAATGGTGATATCCCCTTGGGTATCATACAGATCCTTGATATAGTAGATATCGTCGTAGGTACCGCCCAGATAAGTACGTTTTCCGGTGGAATCTTTCATATATACATTATATCTCTGTACGTCGTCATAGTCGTCCAGATCCCAGGAGATATAAGTTTCAGAGGTTTCAAAGAATTGGTCAATGCTTAATCCTGTGGGCGCGCTGGAAGCTTCTACAGAACCGTCCGAAACTTTCAGTTCGCCGATGTTCATCTGGTAGTCTTCCACCGCTTCTTTGCCAGGATCAAAATTGAATCCCAGGGAAACGATCTCTTCGCCGGCATAGTCGCCCAAGCTGATGTCTTTCGTTACCCAACCGTCTGTCTGCTGGTTAGCTTGGGGCACGTTGAAGGTCACAACCGTGTTCGGGTCATTCTTAAAGATCACCGCCAGTTCCATCTTAGCGCTGTCCGTGGCGGAAGTCTTATTGTAGGTTACGGAAACCTTGGTGTTTTCATTGACCGCCAGATTGGTCTTATACAGACGCAGGGTGTTCTCCGCATCCAGTGTTCCTTTGACCACCAGAGAGGAACCGCCGTTATATCCGCCCACTTGATTGAGCTCAAAGGCCGGGTTGTACTTCTCGCCGTAGTCAAAGTCTACATCCAGCCGGGTTCCGTCTGTTTCAATCCACCATTGCCAAGTGGGCAGGATATCCTGGATATTGATGTTGGACCATTCATTGTCGTTGGATACCTGGCCGTCTACAAAATACTGCATGCCGTGGCCGGTGTTGAAGTTCGTATAGAAGTTAGAACCGTCGATCACCGAACGCTCTGAGATAAACGCCGCCAATCCGGGCCAGGACTGGTAATCTTTCCCTTCATTAGCCTGTCCTCTGTTGGGGTTATTGGCCGTCTGATAAGGATCGGTGGTAGCGTCCAAAATTTCCTGGCACAGCTCTTCCGGGAAATAATCGTCCGGCTGCTGGGTTTTCATAGGTTCATAATAGGGCTGGTCCAGAGCGCCGGACCACCAGGTCCTTTCTCTTGCGAATACATATTTCTGGTATTCTGGATCATCACGTTTGTTGTATTGATAAGAATTATCCCCTACATGTCCGAATACCTGCTCGTCCAAATGGTTCTTGCAAGTATCCGCCCCTAAGAACGCCAAACCGGTCCGAGGGACCAGGTTTTCATCCAGGGTGTTAAACAGGGTTCCCCTTTTCCCGCTAAAACCTGTCTGTCCAGCTTCCAGTGTTTGGAAGACCACTTTCTTGGGATCCAATCCCAATGCTTCCATGGAAGTTACAGAATCATCGATCTGCTGTTTGGTGGGATCTGGATTCATGTACAAGGAATTCGCCGCTATCTCTTCTCCCGGTTCTTTCAGCCAATTGCTAAAAGCGCCCGCGTTTTTCTCGCCATAATCCATATGGCCCCAATTGGATTCATTGTCCGGCCCATACAGGCAGGAAGCGTAGACTTGTACATAAATTCCCTGGGAAGTCATGGCGCGGCAGAACTCTTCATACAAGGGCATCTGTTCCGGCTTTAGATCCTCTTCGGCGTTGATAAAATAGCCGTCAAATCCGTAATATTTGGCCATTTCAACCAGCTTATCCGCAATAGGGAAGCGTCCGTTCTCGTCTTGATAAACGAAATCTTCGGTATGCTCCGTCCGGGGGAAGAAAATACAACCCAGAGACTTTACGCCGTTTTTGTGGGCCGCATTGGTATAAGCAGGGTTTGGCAGGTTTACCACGCCAAATTCAAACGTTCCTTGGCCTTCCGGATTTCCCGGGGTAAACAAATCGTGAGACTGCGGGTCTGTCGCCAAGCCGTGCCAGGAAGCATGGTAATCAAGGTATTGCCAGAAGTTAAAAAGGTACTGGGAGAATTGGTCATTGTACTGGAAAGAATCAAAAAAACCGATCCCATAATCTCCCATCAGGCTCAGGCTTTGTACCTCCTGATCCAAAAGCGGGTTTGCCTGCGTAGCGGTAAACGCCTCGTTGCGTTCCTGGAGCGGAACCTTCGACTGCATGAAATCCCCATACCCATCGGTTTCCGGAGACCAATTCAAAATATTGGACCGATTGTAGCCATGGGCGCTGGGCTGGTGTTCCCCCTTGTATCCCTGTTCCCCTTCCCGCGGCGGAAGCGTGTCCCCGCCTGCGAAGGCTGTTCCCATACCCGGCAATGCCATAGCGGACGCCAGCATAAGGGATACGATGGATTTGCACCATCTTCTTTGTTTTCTCATTTCATCAACCTCTTTTCTTTTAGTTTAAACTCCTCATTTTTCCTTCCCATAAAAATCAAATTTAGAGAAGTTAACTACATATTACGTATTCCTTTTTTAAAAGTCAATAGCGATAAATTTCAGTTAATTTGTAGGTTAGTTTTGTTTAATAATTAAAAAAATCCCGCTATTGCGCCATTTTTATACAAAAATAGAAAAAATATTTTTGCACAATTAATCAAATTTTTTTCGTTTTTTGTATTGTACTTATTAAATTATATTTTTATATGTTCTCGCGTTTATAATTGTCAAAGCAAAGAGTTTGTGTAAGCCCCAAAAAGCATAATACTCACAAACCACTCCAGAAGTACTAAGCAATATTTCAATTTCTATCGAAAGTTTTCTTGTAACTGTAAAATCGCTGTTATCAGCTCTCTTTGCTTAATGCCGAAAGCTAAAGCTTACAGGATATCTCCACCAGCATAGCAGAGGGGCAACTACAAAAAATTCCCGGCTCTTTCCATGGAAGAAAAAGCCGGGAATCCTTATTCCACATTCAAATGTCTGAAACGATTATTTCTTTTTTCTCAGCGTCCACATGGCGCCCAAAGCGCTGACTACCCCTAGGATAGCCAAGCCTACTACACCAGAGTCGCCGGTCTTAGTGGGCGCTGTGCCATCACCGGCCGGTGTTGTGGTAACAGCGCCAGTCGTATTGTCCTCGGCGGTTTCATTATTACCGCCGTTTACAAATACCAGTCCGTTCATGGCAGCTTGCAGGGTGTTGGCCGCCGCGTCTACTTCCGCCTGGGTGGCGTTGGCGTTCGCTGCTACCGCCTGGGCTTCCGCTAGGGCGTTGGTCAGGGCTGCCGCGCTGTCTGCGGTGTATCCGCTCAGATCAATGGTGCCCGCCTGGGCGATCATATCGTTGAGGATATCCTTGTTCGGAGCCATCCGCAGGGCGATCATGGCTTCCATCAATGCGTCGTATGCATTGTCTATATCTTCCTGATCCATGTTGCCGCTGGCCAGTACTTCTTCCGCCTTGGCCAGAGCATCCAGGAATTCCTGTTTACCTTCTTCTACATACAGATCCAAATCAGGCTTAATGGTATTGGCAATGTCCACCGCTACTTCCAGTACGGTCTTGTCACCCTGTTTCCAATCCACTTTTGCCATAACCTTCAGAATTCTCTCTGTAGCGTCGTTGATCTGTTCCTGTGTAGCTTGGCTGGGATCTGCCAGCAGCTGTTTTCCTGCTTCCACAGCATTCTGGAATTCCGTAACAACAGCTTCCATGGTGTTTTCCAGAGCACCGTTCTCCCACAGATATTCCGCTTTCTCTACAACCGTTTCCAATACTTTGGTGACAACCTGTACTGGGATCTCTTCAAATTCCGCCGTAACAGTGACGTCTTCCGCCGGCATGGCAAACTGATTTCCTTCAATCACTGTG
>CAJFUH010000217.1 GCA_904420155.1 uncultured Clostridia bacterium | reverse complement strand
TCCACATCCATCAGCATGAGTTCGCTCTTGCGGTTGGAACGCTTGTTGCGGGCCATGGAGGTATAGGTGCCGCGATGGTACTCAAAGTACAGTTCCCCAACCCAGGTGGGCAGGCGCTTGTTGTCTTTCACGCGGGCTTCCAGCTCCTCAAAATACTTGAGGGAGAACTCCTGGCGTACCTTCGGGATGCCCTTAACGCCTTTTTCCATACGGGTGGAGGTTTCCAGCATCTCCCTGGTGGGTCCGCCGCCGCCGTCCCCGTAACCGAAAGCAATGAGGATATCGTTGTTGATCTCTTTATTCTGGTAGCGCTCCCAGCCGCCCATGATGGCGTCCGGATGCAGCAGGCCGTTATAGGTGGTGAAGAAACGGTCGCTGGACTGGCCCACGCCCAAAGTGGTGATCATGTGGGTAAACACTTCGGTGCCGTCGATGCCGCGCCATTTCATGGTGTCGTAGGGCACTTTGTTGAACTGGTTCCAGGACAGCTTGGTGGTCATGAAGTAATCGATGCCGCTCTTCTTGCAGATCTGGGGCAGGGCCGCAGAATAGCCGAATACGTCGGGCAGCCACAAAACGTGGTTGTCCACGCCGAACTCTTCTTTGAAGAAGCGTTTGCCGTGCAGGAACTGGCGGACCAGGGATTCGCCGGAGGTCAGGTTGCAGTCGGCTTCCAGCCACATGCCGCCTTCCGGCTCCCAGCGTCCCTCTTTGATACGCTCTTTCACCTGGGCGTACAGCTCAGGATAGCGCTCTTTGAGGAAGTAGTACAGCTGCGGCTGGCTGGACATGAATTTGTAACCCGGATATTCGTCCATCAGCTTTAAAACCGTGGAGAAGCTGCGGGCAACCTTTTCGCGGGTCTGGGCGACGGTCCACCACCAGGCTACGTCGATGTGAGTATGGCCGATACAGGTGGCCACCACGTCGTCAAAACCGGCCATATCTTCATACATGGCTTTCTGGATATAGGCGCGGGCCTTATCTACGGATTCATAGAAAGCCTCGCTATGGGGCTTGCGCAGATCCAGCAGGTTGATGGTGTCGTTCAGGCAGGTCTCGATATCCAGACGGATCTTGTTATCTTTGTCCATGCGTTCCAGAGCCCACAGGGGAACCTGCAAATCATAGTACAGGCCGGTTACCTGGGGATTGATTTCCGCCATTTCCCCGATCAGCTGGAATTCAGGATGCAGGATGCCGGTATAGGATTGCAGGTCAATCCGATAGGTCTTGCCGGCCTTGGCGCTCTTGGTGATGAGCACTTCCCGGTGGTTCATATCCACGCCCTGGGTGATCACATCGTCCACAAACAGCAGGAATTGCGGGTTCTTGGCGTCATCCCACTCGTCGATCTGGGTATGGATAATCATCCACAGCGGTTTGCCGTCAAAGCTTTCCGGCACGGTAAATTGGGTGCGGAACCAGTAATGCCGGTCGGGACCATACCAGTGCATGGTGCGGCTGTCAAACGTTTGCCACTCGCCGGGGGCCTGATCGGCATCCTTCGGATACAGGAAGTTTCCTTCCTTCATTTGCCACTGGTCAAGGGATACTTTTTGGACCTTGGACATTTTCTTGAGCTGCTCACAGATAACCTGTGCGCGTTCCTTTGCAAATACCATATTGTCACTCCTTTGTATCATCGGCATTCCGGCTGCATTTCCCACGGCAAAATCTTTTTTTTCCGCGTCAGGGCCGTCTGGCGGCTGATCTTCATCAAAAAAGGATCCTGCGGGGGAATGTCTCCATCCCGCCAAAATTATGGACTATCGCTGAGCGCCGCCTTTCTTTTGGTTTAGAAAAGAACGAACGCATCCGCGACGCCGTTTTTGTAAAGTTACTGCTGGGCTTTGGATTCCCGAAAGTCGTCCAGCTGCCTTTGCAGTTCCTCTTGTACTTTATCCAGACCAGCCATCTGCAACTCGTCCAGGAATTTGGGCAATTCCGTTTCCGGGTTGACAGTTCCGGTGATCAGGTTCGACCAATACTTCTGACATACGATGCTGATCTGATTGAGCTCGTCAGAAATTTCGCCGCGATCCGCCACAAACCCCAATAGGGTGGACACCTTGGCTTCCTGGTTAAAGGTCTGGAATTGTTCCCATTTATCGTCGGGATCGTCCTCTGTCAGGCTGAGAATAAAAAAATTCCCTTGCGTATACTGCACGCCGGCGTATTTCCGGTCTTCGGGCAATACCACCTTGTTGTCCTCGTTGCGGGTGTAGTGTACCCCTTCGATTCCATAATTAAACAGGTCTCTCAGTTCGGGATCGGTATTCAATAGATTTAAAAAACGAATACAGGCGTCCGGTTGATCGGTCTGGGCGTTCACGCACATCAAAGCCCCACAGGCGGAGCTGGGCGTGATATATGATTCCGTGACCTGCTGGGCCACTACCGGATATCCCCTGTCGTTGGACCAGGTGACGTCGGAGGCCGGTCCCCCTGACGCGACCCGCAGAAAGGTCTTTTGCCCCTTTGTGAGGCTTCCGTTATCATTGACAGCGGCGTCGTTGTTGATATACCCGGCTTCGTAATACCGGTGCAGGGTCTCTAGCGTCTGCCTGCCGTAATCGGTATCAAAAATATT
>CAJFUH010000216.1 GCA_904420155.1 uncultured Clostridia bacterium | reverse complement strand
TGCGCAGCCGGAAACCCCATTACAGGAAAACACCGTATTCTGCCCGCAATGCGGAACCCAGAACCAGAGTGGTTCTGCTTTTTGTTCCAAGTGCGGTCATCCCCTCAATTAATATTTGAGGGTTCTTTTGGAAAAGGATTTGAGACCGATTCACCATCGGCGTCAAATCCTTTTTTCCAAACGATCAACAAGGAGGGTTGAAAATGCAGATATCTGTATGGCTGGTTTTGTGCGGGGTCTTGCTGCTTTTTGTTTTGGTGGACTTGATAGGCCATAAGCTGCTGAAAGTATCCCGCACCATTGCCCATTGGGCTTTGTTGGCGGTGCTGGTGGTTTCGGTTGCCGTTACCGGCGTTATGGGAGTGCGCTTTTTGACAGGGAACCAGGATCAAAGGGATTCCAACCTGTATTTGGCATACCGTTATTTGCAAAGCGGCGAAGGGGACAATGCGCGGGAAAAGGCGGATTTATGCCCCGACAGCCCCAAAGGACATGACAAGCTCATTTCTCTGTTTGCGGAAGCTGTGGATGGCGATTACATCAGCGCCTATTTTACGGCTACCCGTTTGTTGGAAAACGGACAAGTGGACGCTTCCCTGCAATCCAGTGTGCAGAAGGTACAGGATATTGCGTCCCAAATGCTGGGGTTTGACCAGGAAGGCGGCAAAGAACTGCCTTTAATAGGCGTTTCTACACAGGAAGATACGGACGTGGTAACCCTCAGTGAGGAAGATGCACAGTCCCAGATTACAGGTGAAATAGACCTGTGTTTTCAGGATTTAGATCTGAGTGAAGAGCAGCAGAAGAAGTATCAGGCGGTCTTTGAACTGGACGCTATGCTCAATACCGACGATGTGTCGCGACTGGACAGTTCGGCGGTGGAGCAAATGTTGGCTGCTTATCCCAATGATACCGATATGCTGAAGTTGGGCGCGAAATATTATATGAGCACGGGGCGCTATGACCAAGCCAGGGATTGCGCTTACCAGTTGGTGCAGACGGCCCGCAACGAGGAGAGCTATGTCATTTATACGGACGTCATAGCGCAGACAGTAGCGGAACGGGGATTAAGCGCCGATTTGGCGGAAGACGGCGAAGTAAAAAGCCTGCTCGCCCAATCGGAAGCCTTGCAGAAGCAGGCGAATGAAATACAGGTTATTACCGAATCCGATGAGGAACGGCGCGACGAGCTGCAAAACCTGGCGCAGGACTTGCAGGAGCAGGCCGCCCAAGTGGAGATTAACCGCGCGATCAATTATCTGATTGCCAAAAAACCGCTGTTGGGGGATGATACCGGTCTGCTTGACTTACAGATTGCCAAGCTGTATCTGGCCGTGGACGACCGGGACACCGCACGGGAGTATATCCATCAGGTTGTGGGCAGCAGCGGCAGCATACGGCAGGATTCCCCCATTAAGGAACCTTTGCTGGAGGTTGTGGACGCTTACAACCAGTCCACCAACGACGAGGCGAGCCCTTTGCTGGACAGCGCCGTGCATCAGTTGGTAGTGGCGGAAAGCCAGGATGTGGTGACAGTCACCGAGGGCAATATCAACGGGGAACTTTCCAACTATATCGCCTCTACCTTAAAATATGACCGGATCTCGATCCATATCAGTAAGGTGGATACCACAAACTATCCCACCATCCGGGCCTATGCTAACATCAACGGCACCAAAGAAAACACATTCGGCCTTGCCAGCGATTTTGGGAAGGAAGATTTTGAGCTGATCGATACCCAATATCAGATTCAGGACTTCCAGATCATCGATTCGGAAGAGAACAGCCAGATTAATATTGCTGTAGTGATGGACAACAGCGGAAGCATGTCGGGCACCCCGTTGGACGACGCGAAGCTGGCGGCGGAAGCGTGCATCGATCATATGGATCCTGCCACCCAAAAGCTGGCGGTCATTACATATTCGGACAGCGCCAACGTAGACGTGGGGCTCACTTCCGCGCAGGCAACCCTTACCAGCGGAGTGCGCGAGATCCAATCCGCCGGCGGGACCAATATTTCGGCCGGGCTTCGGGCCGGGCTGGAGACGTTGTCCGACGTAAGCGGTACCCATGCGATTATCCTGCTGACCGATGGACAGGACGGCAATCCCGACGAGATGGACGAAACCATCCAGAAGGCGCAGCAAGCGGGCGTGGCGATTTATGCCGTGGGGTTCGGCGACGTGAACAGCGAATATATGAGCAATATTGCCCAGAGCACCGGCGGCAAATTTATTTACGCCGCCAATTCCACCGAGCTTTCCGATATTTACATCACCCTGCAAAAGTATATTGTAAATAACTACTGTTTTGAATATACGGTTACGGAGAACGTGGATACGGATCCCCGCAGCCTGACGGTAAACGTACCCTCTTATCAGACTTCCGACCAGAAGGCTTACCGGATTTCCGGAGACCCTGTGGAAGAAGGGGAAGAGGCGGAGGATATCCAGCAGGTGGAAGACGGGGAACTGGCTTTGTTTTCGGTGACGCCGGGCGGCGTTTCCGCCAAGGATTTGCAGGAAGGGGTCACGGTTACGATCAACGGTTCCGGCTTTTCGGATGGTCTGAATGTGAGCGTGGGAGACCTGGCGGTGACGAACCTGAGCATAACGGACGCCAATACCGCCACCGGCACGCTGCGCGGCGACATTCCCGCAGGCAAGTATGCGGTGCGGGTTACCCTGCCGGATGGGCGCGTGGATATGAAAAACGAAGCGTTTTTGGTATTCCGTGCGGGCTCTACTAGGTCGGTCCGCCTGGGAACCACAACCATCCTGGCGGATACCATCGGACAGATAGACGACAATACTTTCTGGGCCTCCGGCAATGTGAGCGTCAACAATTTCCTGCACAGCGCCGAAAACCTGGAAATCAAGGTGGACGCTTTGCCGGCAGACTTTGATATCAATAGCTCTTCTTCCTCTTATTTGGGAGAGAAAGGCACCCTTTCCGGCGACGGCAAGCTGTATATCAGCTATCAACAGGCCAAGGAAGTGGCCGACGACGGTGGAGCGGTGCAGAATGCAGCGGCCAATGCCTTTGCCGAGCTGGTGATGGACGGTAAGGACTACATTGTGAAAAATGGGGTATTTAACGTATCGGTAAATGGCACAACCACGGAATTTACCGATAGTATGTACGACTTTGACGTTAAGATCCCCAATATGGCGTCCATCCAGGTGGCAAAGTGTACCTTGTATGCCGATCGGTTGCAGATAGACGCTTCGACGCTGGATGTTGGGGATATTATCGATACGGTAAAGACAGGTCTTTCCGGCGGCGCCGCGGCGAAGAAGGAGGCCTCCAAACCATATACCTCGAAAGAGGAGGCATTTAAGTTCGACGGCTTTGAGGGCAGCTTATCGATGGCGCTTTCCGCAGACGATATCCGCGTGGGCGGCGAAGTGAAACTCAAGATCAACGACGCCATTAATTTTCAATATTTTGGGATCCGTGATTTCAGCATCAAGTTTAACACGCTGGATCCAAACCAGGAATACTGGAAGATCGGCGGGGCCATTGACTTTTCAAAGATCGTGCCCGGTTTGGGCGGTTCCGGCGTGAGCGGCTTTGAGGCTTCCTTGGGATCCTACTACTGGTACCCCGATTCCGTGACCTTCCAGGCAAACCTGAATCCGGGGATCCCCATCTATAAAGTGGTTTATCTGGATGAGCTGGGCGGCAAGGTGGAAGGCATCAGTACCGTCGTGATGTGGGCGCAGGGCCTGAGCGAACATATGCAGAAAGCCCTGGGCACCGATATCAATATCGATGAGGTTTCACAGAAGGATATCATCCTGGCCGGTACGGTGGGAGCCGATATCAACCTGTTTAAGAGCTTGAGCTTGCCCGCGTCGGAAGAGATTTCCCGCTGGGGCGAATTGGGCGCGTTGGACGGGGAGATTGGCTTTAACTGCACCCAGTTGCAGTTTTACGCGGAGGCCGACCTGTCCATTTTACAGGCGCCGATTGCAAACGCTTCCGTCAAGCTTGGAAAACCCGGATTTGAAATTTCCGGCGGTGTCAGCCTGGATGTTTCCGCCTTTGGCGTGGCCTTGTCCGGCGGGGTAGAACTGGGGGCAAAAGCCACTTCCAGCTCCGGCGGTATTTGGCTTGCGGGCGACGCCAGCTTGAGCTGCTCCTGGACGCATACCAATTGGGACGGGGATGTCCGTCTGGAGTTCAATGTGGAAGACGGGGGAGACCTGATTGAGGTTTCTATGCGTAGCGGCGACCAGTTCGCCCGCTTCTGGTATGACAAGAACAGCAGCGCGGTCTTCTTTAACCGTTTCCATGCGGAATCCAATTTTTAATTTGAGGGAATCGAGGGGTGCCAACTTATGAAAAAAATTATATCCTGCATATTGTTGTGTTTGGTGGTGCTTTGCAGCTTCCCTTTGTTGGCGTTTGCTAAGACGGAAGAAATTGTGGTGCCAGTAGGGGAAGGTTCTACCAGCCGGGTATTCCAAATCACATGGCCGAATACCGATCAAGAGGCTTCGGTGACCATCACTTCCCCTGACGGTACCGTGTACAGCACGGAGCAAACCCCAGAGGCGCACTGCGGGGAAGGTCTGATTGTATTTAACGTGGGGGCGGCGGTCCCCGGCAACTGGGTGGTTTCCATCACCGGCGAAGGCCTAGGCACGGTTTCGGTAGACAGCGGCGAATTGCCGGGCAGTATGGAAATCGAGTTCTTCGCCGTGGAAATGCGCGGCGGCAAGGCGTATGCCTCCTGGAAAATTTTGGACTGCCCGGAAAGCATGCAGCTACAGGTATATGCCGATACCGATACCGACGGCTATGACGGGCAGGAGGTGGCTTCCTTTACCGCAGGCGCCGAAGGGGAACAGGAGATCTCCCTAAGCGGCCTGGACGGCGGCCGATATCATTTTTACCTGTATGTACGCGGCGAACAGGGGATATTTACCCGCAAATACGCGGAGGAATCCCTTTTGTGGTTTGAGGATTCCGCTTCCCAGGAATTGAGCGGGGTGAAAGCGCGCATGTTGGACGGCGACATATTCCTCACCTGGGGAGAAGTCAATGAGGATTCCAGCTACCGGGTAATGGTATTCGCGCCTGACAACGGCGGGCTTTTGCATGACGAAATCGTGGAAGCGGATACCAGTTTTTTATGGACGCTCCCCGAACAATATGACGGGGCGCAAGCGGCGGTGGCTCTCTGGGAAAATGGAAGAACCGGCCGGTTTACAGAATATCCGTTACAGCGCAGCGCGCAGCCGGAGGCCACGATTACCTTTCCGGAAAAGGATGTGGTCAATACCAAAACCGTCCTGGTGCCGGTGGAATTTACCGGAGAGTATACCGTGTCCGCCGCGCTCAACGACGAGCTTCTGGTAGAGGGGGGCAAGTCCGGTCAATACCGTGTGGACATGAAGGAGGGCGACAATATCCTGGTGTTTTATCTGGAAGACCCGGCGGGCAACCTGTTTTCCTATGTCAAGTCTTTGCAGGTGGACACCGTACCGCCCCAGCTTTCCATTCAGCGGGATTTGGATGGGCTAAGCACCCCGGATAGTTGGGTATATCTGGAGGGGCATTCCGAACAAGGGGCGCAGCTGCTTTTGAATGGGCAGCCGGTTTCTATGATCAGCGGATACTTCCAGGTAAGATGCGACTTGGGGCTGGGGGATAACCAGATTACCCTGACCGCCCAGGACGCCGCTGGCAACCAGGCCCAATATACGGCTGTCGTATCGCGCACAGCCCAGGGCAGCAACATCATGTACTGGATCATAGGCGGCGTTGTATTTTTGCTGCTGGCTGCCCTCTATGTATTTCTCTTCATCCGTGGCGTCAAGAGGAGGAAACAAAATGATGAAAAAAATAAATAAAATTCTGAAAGCGATTTTATTTGTGCTGACCATAGCGGCCATTGGGTTCGCATGTTATGCGCAGATTACAGTTGCAGGTGAAAATTTACTCACATATCCTACCCGATGGGG
>CAJFUH010000215.1 GCA_904420155.1 uncultured Clostridia bacterium | reverse complement strand
TTTGCAATGATCATAATAACCTACATAAAAAATATATATTCTATCTTGTAAATATACTAACACAAGAATAACTTTCATGCAAGATAGGTTAAGATATTTTAATCCTCCTTATCTTACCAGAAAAATAATAAAACACTCATGAAACTAAACTCAAAAAAGGGGATGGTCTGCTTTTTTGCGCCTTTTTATATTTTTGAGGCGAATTTCATCAATTGATTTTTTCTTTTCTAAAGTGTTAACCGCCCTACTTCAGATCCATTCGCAACATAATTTTTATTATGTTGTCAGCATAACTCTTTTCCAAGGTGCAAATTACGAAAGTGAGGAGATGCGATGGATCAATGTAAATGTACCCGTTGGAACAAAAAAGCGTACGTTAAGGTGGTGAACGGTACGTTTTCCTTGTTCCTAAACGGCATGTGTGTAGAACAACACAAATTTAACTGGTCAGAAGGTGCATAAGATGCAAATTTATCGCAGGCACCGCTTGACGGCGGTGCTATTGGTTTTACTTTTACTTGTTGGCTGCATGTTCGGGACCGGAAGCATAGCATTGGCAGTGGACGACGGCCAACTCCCCCGTTCCGCAGATGCCGGCACCCTGACAGGGTGGGAAGACCAGTTCGGCGAATCCATTACCACCACCGATACCGCCGGGCGCGTCTGGGTGGATAAATCCGTCGCCGACGGGGATGTTCCCCTGTACCGGGACGGGCAGACCGGGGGAAACCCGCTGCTGACGGTGGAGCGCTCCGACGTGAACAACTTCCTGGTGGGCCTGTCGGCCATCAGTTCCAGCAAGAGCATTGTGGGGCAGGATACCATCCCCATCGACGTGATGCTGGTGCTGGACGTGTCGGGAAGTATGGGCGGCGGTGACAGTGGCAGCAAATCTATTCCCGCTCTGGTGAAGTCTACCAACAACGCTATTAGCCAGCTTCTGGCGCTGAACATCAACAACCGCGTGGGCGTAGTGCTCTTTTCAGGCAATAGAAGATTGGAGGCTTCTGGGGTAGGCACCGCCACCATGCTGCTCCCCTTAGGACGGTATACCCCTGACAGGCGCGGTAATTTTATTACGAACGACGAGGATGGCGGCAATGTTTCCGATAAAGGAAACTCTGTGGTTCGCACTGCATCCGGTGTCAGGTACGAAGACGGAAGCTCCGTAACCCGAAAGAGCAAAATCGTGGAAGGCGGCACCTATATCCAGAACGGCCTGTATCAGGCTTGGGAAGAACTACGGGACGCTGACAATAAGACGGTGGACGGCGCCAACAAAATACCGGTTATGGTGCTCATGGGCGACGGCGCCCCCACGGCGGCTACCACCAGCTACAGCAATGTGGGCAGGAGCGACATAGGCAACGGCGGGGATACGGGCGATATTTACACCTTTACCAACCAGCTTACTGCGGCTTGGATCCGCAATCAGATGGAAGAGGCCTATGGACGGGAACCGCTGTTCTATACCTTGGGGTTAGGGCTCGACAACTTAGAGGGGGATGATTATGAAGCGGCAAGCATCACGTTAAACCCATCGAACCATACGAACAATACTATTGATAAATATTGGCGGACGTTCGACAATACGCGTGAGGGGGACTATTCCCAATACGGTCGGCAATGGATCACCAAAGCCGACGATACCATCTCCAGTGCGGACCGGTATTACGTGGATGAATATTTTTCCGCCAGGGATTCCGGGGAATTGGGAGATGCGTTCCAGTCCATCATCGAAGAGATCTACATCCAGTCCATGTACTACCCCACCGACGTTTCGGGCAACAACTCCAGCTTGAGCGGTTACCTGACCTTTGAAGATACCGTCGGCCAGTATATGCAGGTCAAAAAAATCAACGGCCTGACCTACAAAGACGAGTTGTATACCGGCAAGAACTTTGCCAGGACTATCCAAGAGGCGGAATCCTGGCGTCCCGGCGAGGAAGCTGAGGAGTATTATGACGAGGTGGTCCGTTCTATTGTAGACCGCTTGGATATTACCCCGCAGCAGGCGCAGAACCTGATCGATACCGCCTATCGAGACGGACAGCTCTATTACCAAAGCGAATACGATTTTAATAACAGCGTGAAATGGTATGCCAAGGCCGACGGCTCCTACATCGGGCCGTGGAGAAGTACGGATACCAGCGCCCCTCAGGAAGCGGCGTACATCAACGAGTCGTACCTGTTCTCCGGCGACTATACCACAGAAGTGGGTGCCGGCGTGACCCTTACCACCGATCTGATGTATATCACCGTCCGGGTGAGCACGGATATCGCCACCGGGCAGCAGAAAGTGACGTTCTCCGTCCCTGCGTCGTTGATCCCCCAGGTGAAATACAAAATTACCATCCAGGGCAATTCTTTGGACGATGCGGACGAAGCCATTTCCGTAGAGCGGACGGAAGCTTACCCCATGCGCCTGTTCTATGAGGTAGGCGCAGCCGCCACGGCCGACAACATAGCGCTGATGGCGGGCAAGGATTACGCCTACTATAACGAGGCGGACGATACATACACCCTGTATACCAATGCTTGGACGACGGATGGGAGCGGGAAAAAGGTCGCGCAGACCAAGGTGAGTTTCGACCCCTCCCAGGAGAACGAGTTCTATTATTATCACAGGGATACCACGATCCGCAACGCCGACGGAAGCGTATATAAGGGCAGGACAGAGCCCACAACGGGCTACTACCAGAAAGAGGTCTTCACTGTTGGAAGATACACGGATATTGACCGGCGGCAGCTTCCCATCAGCGAAGCCGCCCTGGAAAAGGCGCAGTACGACCGGGAAACCAACACCTGGTATATCCCCAAGGGTACGCCCAAACGCCAGGAGAATATTAAGACCGTCGATAAGGGCCAGAATACCACGGATACGGCGGGATATGTGCTGGAGCCAGTTTTGCAGCCCAATATGGACAATCCCGGCCATTTCCACATTGAAGCCAACCTGGGAAATAACGGCCTGCTGACCATCCGGCCAAACTACGGAAACCTGAAGGTTGAAAAATCCGTAGGAGGCAACCGCGGTCAGATGAACCGGGATTTCTCTTTTACCCTCACCTTTACCAATCCGTATCGGGATAACGCCCCGGTGACAGGGACCTATTCGTATCAAAAAACCGTAAGCGGCCAGGCGACGCCTGTGACCGGGCAAATTACCCTGGACCAAAACGGACAAACCACTTTAACATTGAAGCATGGGGAAAACATCACGATTCTGGGCCTGCCCACGGAGACCGACTTTAAAGTACAGGAAGCCGATCCCAACACCAGTGGAGAGGACTATGTCACCACCGTGAAGGTCAACGGGGTAGAGGTATCCGAAGGCACGACGGACCGCTTAGGCACCGGCGATATCAGACCGCCAACCGGCAACGGCACCCCTTCGGAACAGTTGGTGAGCTTTCTCAACACATGGATCGCCCAGACAAGCCCCTTCTCCTTTATCAAGGCGGACGGGACGGCGGGCGCGGACAGCGCCCCGCTGCAAGGAGCAGAATTCAAGCTGTATCGCCTTGACTGTTCCCAGCTTGGGGACGAAGGGCATTCCCATCTTACAGAGCCCATCGACCCCGACGATCCGGGCGACTGCTGGACGTTTGTTGACGACGGCATTTCTGCGGAGGACGGACAGGTTACCCTGGAAGATCTGGCAAGCGGTACCTACCGCTTGGTAGAGACCAAAGCCCCCTCGGGGTTCCAGCTCCCGTCGGGCCAGTGGAATGTGGAAGTCAATATTTCCGCCATGTCGGAGAAGGATCAGTTTACCATTGAGGCGATCGATACTGCCAAAACGCCGGCGTTTGAATGGGTAACGGAACAGAATACTTATCGTGTGTACAACTATAAGCCGGTTGAGATTCCCATCACCGGAGGGCAAGGCTGGACAACGTTCCTGCTTGCCGGAACTTTATTGATGATTGGCGGCGGGCTGCTGTGCTGTGTACGGTATCGCTCCAGACAACAGGGCTAAGTCCGACCGTAATCATAAATCATATCAGAGAACTTATTTTGTAAGAAAGGAAGTTTTCAGAAATGACCAAGAAGAAAACAATCCCCGCGAAATTGTTGGCATTATGCCTGGCGCTGATGCTGACCGTATCCATGGCGCTTACCGCAGCGGCCGCGCCGATCACGTCAGACAACCAGTCCGGTACGATCACCGTCCAGGGGCTGGCCAGTGACGAGGGCGCGCAAGTCTCTGTGTACAAGATCATCGACGTCCACTTTGACGCCGACGCCCAGCAGCCTTATGAGCCGGTGTATGTATGGAACGCTGCGGTTGCCAATTGGGTAGCCGAAAACTATCCGGACTACATCGATGAGGATAACGGCAATGCGGTAACAAAAGCGTTTAATTACAATCTTGATGCCAAAGACAAGAAAGACTTTTACGTAGCCCTGGGCGCCGTTATTAATACGCTGCAAACCCCGGCCACCGATGCACAGACTCTGGCCGCCCCGGATTATGCCGTGGACTTTACGGTAGAAATGGGCCAGTACATCGCCCTGGCAACCAAGGCGGGCAGCAACTACGATCCCGCCTCCGCCAACCTGGTTCCCACCTATAATGAAGGAACCCATAAATGGGAACTGAACCCCGTGGAAGTTGCTCTGAAGGGCGAGGGCTCCTCCATCGACAAGGACGTCCAAGATCCGGATGACAACACTGTAGCCATCGGCGACGAAGTAGGCTACCGTCTGGACGCGCTTATCCCGATTTATCCTGGCGACGCGGTCGCCAAACGCTTTACCATGGGCGATAGATTGAGCAAAGGTCTGACCCTGGATCCTTCTTCCATTATCGTAAAGGTTGGCAATGATGTGGAAACCGCTAAGACGGTTGTCAATACCGATAACAAATACTATACCGTTACCATCCAAGACCCCACCGATTTGGAAAAGGGCGGCTTTGATATCAAATTCAACTATGACGCTTTGGTGGCCGATTTTGAAGGAACCCATGCCTATGTGGAATACAACGCTACCGTCAATGAGTTTGCCTTTGAAGAGGACGCCCTGGGCAACAGCTCCTATGTAGGCGTCAACACCGATCCCTATGACGATTCTTCTTACGACGAGAACCCCGGCGAAGATAAGGAAATTTATACTTACGGCGTCACTGTCAACAAGGTTGACGAAGATCAGAACCCGCTGTCCGGCGCGGAATTCAAACTGTACAGCGATGCGGATCTCCAGAATGAAATCAAATTCGTCCAAACGGCGGATGGTACTTATCGCGTAGCCAAAGCGGACGAGGAAGGCGCAGAGACCCTGGTAGTGGACAGCGACGGCGTTCTCAACCTGCAAGGCCTGGATCTGGGTACCTATTACCTGAAAGAGATCAAGGCCCCGGGCGGATACAACCTGCTGCAAAACGCATTGGAAATTAAGTTGACGGATACCGATAAAAACGGCGAGTTGGATAACGACGCCGACAATGTGCTCACCGGCATTCAGGTCGTCAACAGCAAGGGCTTTAACCTGCCTGTGACCGGCGGTATCGGCACCGTGCTGTTCACCGTCGTGGGCGTTGTGCTCATGGCCAGCGGCGTGCTGCTGGTTCTGGTCTACAGAAAGAAGAGACAGAACTCTGATCGATAAGCGCGGCGTATTGAAACAGTAAATTTTGTTTGCAGGATAGGGCGGGGCAATGGACATTGCCCCGCCCCATCTGATTTTGATGAGGGACTGGCTTTATGAAAGACAAAAACCAAAGCAAGCGCAAATTCGACCGCCTTTTTATCGGGATAGCGATTGTATTTTTTGTGATAGGCAGCGGGGTTTTCTTTTATCCGGTGGTCAGCAACTATCTGGCGCAGAAAAGCCAGACCCAGGTGGTGCAGAACTATCAGGATGCGCTGGAAGAGATTTCACAGGAAGAGCTGCAAGAGCAGTGGGACAAGGCCATAGAATACAACGAAAACTTAAACGGCGACCCTGTTTACGACCCTTTTATCCCGGGCAGCGGTTACGTGCTGCCCCAGAATTATGAGGAAGTGCTGAATGTAGACGGCGTGATGTGCTATCTGGAAATCCCTAAAATCAGCCTCAAGCTGCCGGTATACCACGGCACCAGCGAAGAGGTGCTGGAAAAGGGGATTGGCCATCTGGAATCCACTTCCCTGCCTATTGGGGGGAAGAGCCGCTACTCGGTCCTGACCGGGCACCGGGGATTGCCCAGCGCGGAGCTGTTTACCCGCCTGGATGAATTGGAGGTGGGGGATTACTTTTTTATCCACGTACTGGACAAGACGCTCACCTACCAAGTGGACCAGATCGAAGTGATAGAACCGGACCAGCTGGAAAAACTAACCGTAGTGCCGGGGGAAGACCTGGTCACCCTGTTGACCTGTACCCCCTATGGCGTAAACAGCCACCGGCTGTTGGTGCGCGGCGTCCGGGCGGCGGATATTGCGCCGGAAGAAACCGAGGGGGACAGCGGCATCCGGCTTCTCAGCCAGATCGAACGCTGGAGGCCGGAGCAGATAGCCATTGTGGTAGGCGTATTCCTTGTGTTCCTGGTGCTGATTGTACTGGGACTGACGCAAAGCAGGAGGAAAAAACGTGAAAAAAGAAAAGCAGAGGCAAAAGAAGAAAAGTAGGATCATCCTGTACCTCCTGGCGGGCGTCCTATTCCTATCGGGCCTTGTGGTGCTGATGTATCCGAAATTCACCGATTATCAATACCGGAGAGAGGTAGCCGAAACCAAACAGATTTTTATGCAGCATGTGGAATCCTCCTCGGATGACGGGGAAGAGAGCGAAAGCGACAACCTCACCGAAAAACTGTATCAGGAGCTGGTGCGCAGGAACACCGAACTGTATGAAGAACATCAAAAAGATTTAAAGGATCCCTTTTCCTACCAGCAGCCCGATATCGACCTTTCCCAGTACGGGATTTCCGACAACATCATTGGCTTTCTCAAAATTGACAGGATGGGTATAGAGCTGCCCATCTATCTGGGTGCGAACCAGAAAAATATGGCGAAAGGAGCCGTCCATCTGACGGAAACCTCTTATCCGGTGGGAGGCGGCAATACCAATTGCGTCATCGCCGCCCACCGGGGATACAGCCGGACGGCGATGTTCCGGGATATTGAAGAGCTGCAAATAGGGGACGAGATTGAGATCCAGAACTTCCGGGAGAAACTGATTTACAAGGTGGCGGAAATCCGGGTGATCAGTCCTACCGATATCAACGAGCTTCTTATCCAGCCCGGCAGGGATCTGGTGACGCTGATTACCTGCCACCCCTATCGGCACAACTATCAGAGATATGTGGTGTTCTGCGAGCGGGTGAGCGGGTAAACATTTTCCCCAGAATCCCCTTTGACCTGCCTGTCGAAGGGATTTCATAGGGGGACAAGAAGGATGATTTGATATGGGCAGGCGTATCGATTTGCAGATAGCTTTGAAAATCAGGGAAAAGCGTCGGCAAATTTAAGAAAAAGATGGTGATAAGGAATGCAAGAAACGTTAAGCCGGGAATTCAGTATAAGGCTGAAACAATTACGCAAAAAGAATAAATGGACGCAGCAGGAACTGGCCGGCAAGATCCAGGTGACGAAAGAGACCTTGTACCGGTATGAAAAGAACCTGTTGCCCCCTTCTTATGATTCGGTGGTTCGTTTGGCGGTTTTGTTCGGCGTTTCGGTGGACTACCTGATGGGATGGACAGATTCTCCTGTCAGCGAAGAGATGCACAAACAAGAGCGGATTTATCAGGAAATCCAGGCTTTAGACGAGGCCCAGCGGAAATCCGTGATGGATACTCTGAAAAAATGGATCTATAAGGAAGTTTCCGCAAACGCATAACCGGAAAATTAGAACCTTGGAGAAGCCGTGAAGGAAGAAGTAAAACATGATTTTGAGAAAAAAGAAGAAATAGAAACAGGCCGGATTTTGAGCGGTCGAAAAGAAAAAGAAAATCTGGGGAGGCAAAAAATTCTCCCCAGATTTTCTTTTTCATACTTTTGATCCATAAAAGCGCTCTTTTTAAGCTTTGGGAATGGTGAGAACCTGGCCGGGATAGATCACATTAGGATCGGTGATCTGGGGATTTGCCTGCCGGAGTGCCTGTAGGCTGATCCCAAAATCCTTGGCGATACCGCTCAGGGTATCCCGGGACTTGACGGTATATTTTTGCGTCTGGGGTTTTGTAGATGAACTTGTGGATCCGGATGTGGGGATGTTGATCCTTTGCCCAACATAGATCACATTGGGGTTTGTGATATCTGGATTGGCCTGTACGATTGCCTGTAGGCTCACTCCAAATCTTTGGGCGATAGCGCTTAAAGAATCCCCTTTCTGGACGGTATACTCCTTTTGTGCGGGTTCCTGGGGCGTTGCGGTGCCCTCCCCTTGGGTGGGGATGGTAAGCACTTGGCCGGCGTAGATCACATTGGGATCGCTGATTTGGGGGTTTGCTTGCAGAAGCGCGTTCAAACTTACCCCAAATTTCTGAGCGATACCGCTCATGGAATCGCCGCTTTGTACCGTATAGGTCTTTTTACTGGGCTGCGGCCGTTGTTCCCCTCCGGAGTGGGGGATTGTCAGTACCTGCCCCGCATAAATGATACCGGGATCAGGGATCTGGGGGTTAGCCGCTATCAGCGCATTTAAGCTTACCCCGAATTTCTGGGCGATACTGCTCATAGAATCCCCTTTTTGCACCGTATAGGTTTTTTCCTCGGGTTTTGGAGTGGGTTCCGGAGCGGGAAGGCCCTCCTCCCCCTGCCCCAATCCATTCTGACCCGCCGACTGGATCAGGGAAGGATAGTCTTTGTAGCAGAGATCTTCGTCTACAGGGGCGGAAATCCCGTCTATCTGCCCTTCCGAAGAATATTGCCAAATGCCAAAATTGCCTTGATACGTAGGTTTGCTGCTCCATTGAGCCAGCCAGACGTCATACGAAGACAATCGTTCCATATCCAGATAATTGACAAGCCAGTTCAGGTTGCTGTACAGGACGACGTAATAGCCAGCGGCCCGTACCGTATCCAAAAAAGTTTGAGCGATATCGGTGGCCGTCCCCTTGCCCAGCGCGGCAATGGCGGCGTCCTCTAGGTCCAGCGCCACCGGATAGGGGAATTGGTAAGGCTTGATTACTTCTAAAAAATGTTCCGCTTCCTGGCGGGCCGCCTCTGTCGAAGTGGCATAACAATAGTGGTA
>CAJFUH010000214.1 GCA_904420155.1 uncultured Clostridia bacterium | reverse complement strand
CTATTGCAACCATACCCATAAGATAGGGCTGCAATAGCTGCCTTTGATTTTACGCGTTTTGGAGGGATCAGTTGGAGAAAACCCAGCCGTCGCCATAGGCCTGATAAAAATATTCCTGTTCCACCGAATTGGAACTAACAGGATTGACAATGGCTTCTATTTCCTCAATCAAACCGGTATCGCATAACAGCAGCGCGGATTGCCGGTCCAGCGAAGTGAGATACAGTGCGTACAGCCGTTCATCTTTCTGCTGGATGGTCAAATTGGAATCATAGACCTCGATATCAAAGGAAGACAAGATCTGAGAGACATAATCCATAGCCCGGTCATATTGGCTGCCGGAAGAGCCCGCTGTATCAGGCACAGGAATCGAAAGCTGTACCGAAAGGGGAGTGCCGTCCGGGGATTGCTGGTAAATCCAGGCGCAGCCGTCGTCCAGGATTTCCGGGTATCCATAGGGGCGTTTGGGGGCTCCGGGGGCCACCAGCATGATTTCCATGTCGGCACGGGCGTATTGATAGATTTCCTCCTGGTCCAGCTGTACATAATACCGAGAACTGTCTAAGCTGAGTAAGCTTTGGGACTGTATTTCCGATACCAGATTGGAAGAGGGATCGGCGTATTCCACATTGACTACCACGTTATGGACAGAATCAGGGGAGCATTCCTCTAATTCCCGCTGTAAGGCGGGGCCCAAAAGGAGCGCATTGTCGTCCTGCCCCCGGTATAAATAGCAATTGGATATTTCTTCGCTGCTGAAACCTGCGGAATGTTCCGCTTCCAGGTCGTAGAAGAGCGTCCAATAGTCGTCTATGCCTTGGGCGGGAAGAATATTGTACAGCAAGGCGCTTGCAGTAGAGGAAACTTCCTTTTGAATGGAATTTTTAGAAAGGCTGGTGGAAAGGGAAGAGGTGAGCATAGAAGTTTCCGCAGAATTCGCGGAAATTTTACAGGATGTGGAAAGAAAACTGCATATCCCAGCGCTGACGGCTAAGAAAACAAGAAAGACGCAAGCCCCGGTTAACCGGCGCATCACAGGCTTTTGATGGATCCTGACGGGGGAAGCGGAAAGATCGCCGCTTTTCCCCGGCTGGAGGCGGTTTCGGATCCAGGAAAATCCGGGGACGCCTTCCAATAGGCGGCGAAGTCGCTTATGATTTTGCATAGGGTTCACCTTCTTCCATACAGGCCGGGCGCAGCGGACGCGCGGGAGGCCTGGTGATATATGATTATCCAACGGATAAGAAAAATCGGATGGGATAAGGATGATTTTCAGCAAAGGAGGGCCCGGCAATCTGCGGGCGGGTGGCTGATGAAACAGCCCGGAAAATTGTAATGTTATCCCGTAAAGTAAAACCGATTATAACACAAATTGCCGCAATGGGCAACGGATGCAAGGAAGATTCCCGTTTCCGTGAGCCTTGCGGCGGGAAAAAAGCTTTCCGCAAACGTACTTGCCGGAAAGAACGGAAGATGGTAGGATAAAGGAAAAAGGGGGAATCCGGCATGGAATGGATCCGAAAAAAGAGAGCGGTAGCCACGGTAGAACGAAGCGGAAAGGATGTGACCCAATCGATTTAGGAGGATTTTTCATGAAAAACATACCTGACCCCAACGCGGTCTTTCCCAATGCATATGGGACGTCCTGCTTCATCAAGAATGTGGTGACGGCGCCCAACATCATCATCGGCGACTATACTTACTACGACGATCCCGTGGATCCCACGGGTTTTGAAAAGAATAACGTGCTGTTTCATTGCCCTGAATTTGGCGATAAGCTAATCATTGGGAAATTTTGCAGTATCGCCTGCGGCACCCAATTTATCATGAACACAGCCAACCACCGCATCAGCAGCGTGACCGCCTATCCTTTTTCCGTCTTTGGCGGGGCCTGGGAGGAGAATGCGCCGCCTCACTTGTCCCAGCTGCCCCGGAAAGGGGATACCGTGGTGGGCAACGACGTCTGGTTCGGACGGGAATGCGTGGTCATGCCCGGGGTGCATATTGGGGACGGCGCTATCGTTGCCGCCCGTTCGGTAGTGACAAAGGATGTGGAACCCTACAGCGTGGTGGGAGGGAATCCCGCCAGGCTGATCAAAAAACGCTTTTCGCAGGAACTGATCGATCTGTTGCTCCAATGGAAATGGTGGGATCTGGAACCGGAACAATTGGTGGAAGCCCTTCCCCTGCTGTGCAGCCCGGACCTGGAACGGGTACGGGAAAGGGTGAGCGCCCTGCTGGATCAAAAGAACACGGGAGCACAGAAGGCAAACGGCGGCTGAGAGCTACCGGCTATAATCTATAATATAGAAAGAGGGGACCTTTTGGGATGGCCAAAGGGTTCCCTTTTTTGATGCTGGCAAAACGCCTTGCCCGCAGGATATTTCCTGCGGGCGCCCTCTGTGACGGATCGTGGAAGTCAGCAAAAAGTTTTCTGCCGGGCGTTATTTTGAAATTTCCGGCGGAGAAATAACAAAAGCACCTAACGTTTTTAGACTCAAGTTTGTCTAAAAATCTTATAGAATTATATAAAAATACCTTATTGATTGGAATGAATTTATTTCTCTTGCTATTTAAAATGGAAATATGATACAATAATTTTACTAAAAATTTTTTAGGAGGTTTAGGAAAAATGAGAAGAAAGTCGAAAACAAGGGCTTCTTTGCGCAAAGTGACGGCAGTATGCTGTGCGGCGGCTCTTGTGGTATCTTCCAGCGGCATGCTGCTTGCCAACGCCCGCGCAGGATCGCAGTCGCCGTTTGGAGACGGTACTCCCATTAACGAGGAGTACAATGAGCATCTCAGTTTGCAGCCTACTTCCCTGGCGTTCCAGATGGAGACGGTGTTGGAGTGGACGCCGGAATACGATACCGACGCCCAGTATAACCGCGCCAGCATCCCGATTGCCGACCGGTTTACCGGCCCGCTGGTCAGCGACGTGAAAAACCCGGACGCCAAACTTACCATCGCGTCTATGGCGAACCTGAACCATGACGACACCCCGTCCCAGGGCGACGATATGTTCAGCAACTTCGCGTTTGATTATTGGCAGTATTTGGACAGCTACATTTATTGGGCGGGTTCCGGTTCCACGGAAGGCATTGTGCTTCTGCCCACCTCGGATTTGATCGATTCCGGACACAGGAACGGCGTTCCCGTCCTGGGCATGCTGGCCTTCCCCTGGGAAGACGGCGGCTCCGGCATGACGGAACTGCGCAACATGGTGCAGAAGGCCCCCGACGGATCCTATCCCGTGGCGGACAAGCTGGTGGAAATGGCCCAGTACTATGGCTTTGACGGCTACTTCTTTAATGCGGAAGGCTTTGGCTGGAACGACGCTGTGGACGAGCTCATCGAATTGATGAAGTACGTACATAAGAAGTATCCGGACTTTATCTGGAGCTGGTACAACTGCATCGGCGGCCCCGGCGTGAACAGCTATACGGCGCCGTTTATTGCAAAGGATAGCGAAGGTATTTATCCGGTGGATGAAATGTTCTGCAACTACGGTGCGGAATACAGTGTGGATACCACCGTCCAGACTATGATTGACAACGGGCGCAACCCGTATGACGCCTTTATCGGTTATGAGATGCAGCGCGGCGGCGACGTGGATACCCAGTTGAGCGACCATCTGCTGATGGGTGAGGACGGCCGGATCAAGACTTCCATCGGCCTGTTTATCCCCAATACCACCCTGGGCAGGGCCAAAGATCCCGCCGACTTCCACGTGAAGGAACGCGACCTGTATGTAGGGTTCAGCGGCGATCCCACCGTATGGCCGGGCGACCCCTCCGACCCCAGCGCGCCTAAGTGGATCGGGCTTTCCCGTTTCTTTGCGGAGAAATCCGTGGTAAACGACACCCCCTTTACCACCACCTTTAATACCGGACACGGCAGCCAGTGGTTTGTAAACGGCGAGCTGTCCCGCACCAAAGAGTGGAACAACCGCTCCATGTCCGACGTACTCCCCACCTATACCTGGATTGTACGCTCCGAAGGCTCCACCTTGGAAGCCAATTACGACTTTGAGGACGCTTACAACGGCGGCAACTCCGTGAAATATGAAGGCGACCTGGACGCCGGCAAGGCCAATACTTCCCTGCTGTACAGCACCCAGATCGACGTGACGGACAGCACCAAGATTAAACTCACCTATAAGCAGAACAGCGACCAAAAACTCCAGCTGGGCGTATATTACGGCGACAGCTACGAGGAAAAGAACGTTGTTTATTATGATTTAGCCAATGAAGACGCTGAAAACGGCTGGACCACCGGCGTGGTGGATCTGTCCGCCGACGCCGGCAAAGTGGCTATCGGCTTGGGCATCCGCGTGGAAAGCGAAGCGGGCGTACAGGACTATAAGTTGAACCTGGGCCAGTTGTCTATTGTGGACAGCGACAGCATCGAACTTCCCGCCCCGGCTTCCATCAGCGTGGAAGAGATGCAGTACTTCGCCGATGACGACGGAAGCAGCGATATGAAAGCGGAAGTCCGTCTCAATTGGGAAGAAGTGGAAGGCGCTCAATACTATGAAATCTTCCATGAGAACGCCGACGGAACCGACACGTTAATTAACGCCATCCCCAATACCGTGTATTATATCAATTCCTTGAGCGCCATGGAGGGCAAGGACTATACCAATGTGAAAGTCCGTGCAGTAGCCCCCGACGGCGCCAAGGGCGATATGCAGACCCTGACCATCAAATGGGACGCCCAGATGCAGGAAGACGGCGTCTTTATCCCGCATCCGGAACAGCCCATGTCGGAGAATGTATGCCTGAACGCGGAAATTACCGGCAAATCCGGCGAGAACAGCGGCGAGACGGCCGCCATGGCGCTGGACGACGATATCAACAGCAAATGGTGTATCCCCAATGCGATCAGCGGCTGGATGACCATCAAGCTGGACAAACCCACCACCATTTCCCGCTGGAGGATCGAACATGCGGAAGCCGGCGGCGAGGATCCCAACAGCAACACCTATAATTTCGGATTGCAGTACAAAGACGCCGACGGCAACTGGCAGTCGGCAGATTATGTGTCCGGCAACCGCAACCCGGTGACAGACCGCGTACTGGCGGAGCCCATCACCGCCCAGGAATTCAAGCTTCAGATTGACCGCGCCTACTATCAGGCAACCTGGGGCGCGCTGAGAGTATATGAATGGCAGATGTTTGAGGAGCCCGGACAGGAACCTTCCTTGGTACATCCTGCCAACCTGGCCGAAGCGGATAATAATCCGGGCGCAACCGATACCGCCACTTTCTACAATGTAGAACAGGGCAAGGAGATCAGAGTTTACGCCTCTGCGGATGCGGAAGAGCCTTTGGCCACCCAGACTTCCAGTGCCTATGGCACAACCTTGAAGTTTGAGGGATTGGATTTCGGCACGGACGAAGCAGGCAAACTCTATTATACCTCTACCGATATCCGTACCGGCAGCGGCGAGAGCGGCAGGATGAGCATTTCTTATCTGGCTGCGGATAATGAGGAAAAAGCCGCCCAGTCCCAGGATGTCATCTTTACCCCCTTCATGGAGAAGGATTCCGACAACTATCGTTTCCTGGAAGACGACGTTTACTATTCTTTGAAGGTAGACGGCTTGCAGCCCGGCGATGTGGTCTATGCATATAAGAATGCCGGCGACGAAGTGTACACCAAGAGGTCCTTGCCGGTAGCGGAGGGCGAAACCTCTACCACCATTGAGAACATGGTAATGGCGGATATCAACGGTCAGGTTACCCTGGAAATCCGTCATGGGGGATTGAACCCATCCGATAGATACACCATCACGCCGTATGAAATTTTGAGCGCCCTGGTAGAAAAAGCCCAGGCGATCACAGAAGAAGATTACCCCGTGGGCTATGACGCCCTGGCAAAAGCCCTGGCAGCTGCCGAGGGGATTACTGAGGAATCCGGATTCCTTGCCATTTCCAACGCGCAGGTAGCGCTGGATGAGGCGCTGGATAACGTCAAGGCGGTAACCGATGTCCTGCAAAAGGTTGTGGATCAAGCAGAACAGATGAAGGCGGAGGGCGCTTTGGACAATACCGTAGAAGTGGTAGTCAATGGATTTAACAACGCGCTGGAGAATGCAAAAACCCTCATCGCGGATCCGGACGCCACCCAGACCCAGCTCAACGACGCGGCTGTGGAGCTGCTGGGCTACATGGCTAAGGTGGAATGGAAACAGGGCGATAAGACCATCCTGGAAGTAGCGGTGGCAGTGGCCGATTCCATCAACGAGAATTTGGATCTTTATATTGACACGGAAGCCTTTGTAGAGGCCTATACCAAGGCTCAGGAAGTCCTGGCCAGCGGCAATGCCATGCAGGACGATGTGGATGCGGCCTGGAACGCTCTGGTAGACGCTATGACAGATCTGCGTATGAAACCCAATAAGGATATCCTCAACGATATGATCGCCAACGCCTCTACCATAGATGTAGGCGGATACACCGCTGATAGCGTGACTGTATTTAACGCCGCCCTGGATGCTGCCAAGGCAGTCGCAGCAGACGAGAATGCTACCCAGGAAGATATAGACGCAGCGGTCGCCAATCTGGAAGCGGCACAAGCTGGATTGGTGAAAGCTGAGACCATTGATGTTCCGATAGTAGAAGTCCCGGAGACGGATGACGCCATGGTAGAGAATACCGGCGAAGGTTCCGCTCCTGTTACCAAGACGGGCGACACAGGCGCTTTTGCACTGATGGCCTTCACCGCACTGGCTGGCGCCGCTGTGGTGATCTCCAAAAAGAGAAAATAATTTTCTTTTCTTGATCTGATTTTTCTATCTTCTCCTT
>CAJFUH010000213.1 GCA_904420155.1 uncultured Clostridia bacterium | reverse complement strand
CCTTTTACATTGACATTTTAGCCCGGCTGCATTACTATTAATACATCTGAAATTACGGAGGAAATGATATGCTAGCAAATACTGAAAAGACCATGGAAAAAGTGGTCGCTTTATGCAAAGGCCGGGGTTTTGTGTATCCCGGGTCTGAGATTTACGGAGGTCTTTCCAACTCCTGGGATTACGGCCCTTTGGGGGTGGAATTTAAAAATAACGTCAAAAAGGCCTGGTGGAAAAAGTTTGTCCAGGAGAGCAAGTACAATGTGGGCCTGGATTCGGCTATTTTGATGAATCCCCAGGTGTGGGTGGCTTCCGGCCACGTGGGCGGTTTTTCTGATCCGCTGATGGACTGCCGCGACTGTAAAAGCCGTCACCGCGCCGATAAGCTCATCGAGGACGCCACCGGCAAGCCCGCCGACGGCTGGAGCAATGAGGAAATGATGTCCTTTATCCAGGAACACCATATCAAATGCCCGGTGTGCGGTTCCGAGAACTTTACCGATATCCGCAAATTTAACTTGATGTTTAAGACCTTCCAGGGCGTTACCGAGGATGCGAAAAGCGAGATCTACCTCCGCCCGGAAACCGCCCAGGGAATCTTTGTGAACTTCAACAATATCCAGCGCACCACCCGCCGCAAGCTTCCTTTCGGCGTAGCGCAGGTGGGGAAATCTTTCCGCAACGAGATCACGCCCGGCAACTTTATTTTCCGTATCCGGGAATTTGAGCAGATGGAACTGGAATTTTTCTGTAAGCCGGGTTCCGACCTGGAGTGGTTCTACTACTGGAAGGATTACTGCAAAAACTGGCTGCTCTCTTTGGGTATGAAGGAAGAAAACATGCGCCTGCGCGACCATGAGCAGGAAGAACTTTCCTTCTATTCCAAGGCTACCACCGATATCGAGTACCTGTTCCCCTTCGGCTGGGGCGAACTGTGGGGAATTGCAGACCGCACCGATTACGACTTGAAACAGCATCAGGAACACTCCGGCAAAAGCCTGGAATATTTCGATCAGGCCGAAAACAGCCGTTATATCCCCTATGTCATCGAACCTTCTTTGGGCGCCGACCGCGTTGCCCTGGCATTCCTGGTGGAGGCGTACGACGAAGAGCAGCTGGATGAAAAGGATACCCGCGTGGTGATGCACCTGCATCCCGCCCTGGCCCCTTACAAGGCCGCCGTGCTGCCCTTGTCTAAGAAACTCTCCCCCAAAGCGGAGGAGGTCTTCGCCCAGCTCAGCCGCCACTTTATGGTGGAGTTTGACGATACCGGTTCCATCGGCAAGCGGTACCGCCGCCAGGACGAAATCGGCACGCCGTTCTGCCTGACCTACGATTTCGACAGCGAGAACGACGGCTGTGTTACCGTGCGCGACCGCGACACCATGCAGCAGGAACGCGTATCTATTGACAGCTTGGTGGACTATATCGCTGAAAAATTGGAATTCTAAAATAGATGCAAAAAAGACAATGATCCCCGGTCTTCTCTGAGGGGTCATTGTCCTTTTTTTGATGATATTCCCGCTGAAGGGAAATCAAAGATATTGTTTACGCATGGGCAAACGCCAGTGCCTGTTCAGTCCTTTCTGAAGAAACGGCATCCAACGGCAAAGAAGGATTGGGCACTTCATAGAAAGAACGGTTAATCCAGCTTTGGATATCTTTCCATTTGATATCATCCGGCAGCCCCACGGCGTCGGCAATCCACAGAAGGTAGAGGCATGCGCGCTCCGGCTCCCGCTTGCAGCATTCCAGAAGATAAGGGGAGGAGGACAGGTCATTGGGCAGCGTCTCCAGAAGCTGTTGGAGAAAAGTTTCAAAACCTTCGTCAGAGGGAGGCCCGGCAAGATCTCCCAGCGTACAGCCAATCCCCTCCGCAATCCGTTTTGCCGTTTCCGCTTTTACCCGCCCTTCGTTTTTGACGATACGCTGAACCGTGGACAGGGCTATCTTGCATTTCCTGGCAAAAGCCCGCTGGCTGAGATGGTTTTGCTGTAAATAATGACGGATCTGGTAAGACATTTCCAGCCGGAAAATGGGCTGACGTCCCATGAAAATCGCTCCCTTATAAAAAAATTATTGGAAAAGTCCCCTGTTGCGCGCTTATGTACCGAAAAAACTTTATCTCAGAAAGTCTTGCAAATCCCTTCGCAAACCATTATAGTCTGCATAGAAGGAAAACCTGCTTACGGTCAGCGCCGGAGAGGGGAGAGACAGAAACTGCGTAAATTCCCTGTATGAGAACGGCGAAAAAGGCAACGAACCCCGCCATATTTCTCCTCTCCCCAAAACAGGGAAGATGGATTGCTATCCTCTTTCTTTGGAGTCCTTTAGGAGGATACTATGCCCGCCCTTATGATACCAGGAAAAAGGAGAACCCACATGTTGATTTTTTTGATCTGTTTGGTACTTGCT
>CAJFUH010000212.1 GCA_904420155.1 uncultured Clostridia bacterium | reverse complement strand
TGTTCCGCCTCTGCATACTGCCGACAAGCTGGATTATCTCGACGTTATGATATTGGATTTCAATACTATGGTAGAGGAACTTGGAAGCATCGAAACGCTCAAGACCGACTTCTTCTCCAACGTTTCCCACGAGATGAAGACGCCGCTGGCTGTGATTCAGAACTGCGCCCAGCTTTTGCAAAAAGAAGATATCACAGAAGAAAAGCGTCGGGAATATACGGACTCTATTTTACAATCCACCAGAAAGCTTTCCAACCTGATTACTAATATTCTCAAATTGAACAAATTGGAAAAACAAACCATCCGTCCTGCGCCTGAACACTACAATTTGTGCCAGCAACTATGCGACTGCGCTTTGCAGTTCGAGGATGCATGGGAAAATAAAGACCTTGAATTTGTTGCAGACATAGAAGACCGCGTGATGGTTGAGGCCGATCCGGGGCTTTTGGAGCTCGTCTGGACGAATCTGCTCTCCAACGCCGTCAAATTTACACCGGCAGGCGGTACCATAACACTAACGCAGACGTCCGATGAAAAGGAAATTGTGATTTCTGTTTCAGATACCGGCTGCGGGATTGACGAAGAGACTATGCGCCATATTTACGATAAGTTTTACCAGGGCGACACATCCCATTCTACTGAAGGAAACGGGCTTGGACTCGCGCTGGTACAGCGGATTTTGCAGCTTTCCGACGGCACCATTACCGTGAAAAGCCGTATCGGTCAAGGCAGTACTTTTACCGTTCGGCTGCCTGCGTCATTTCATAGGGAGGAAATAAATCAATGAGTGAACAAAAAGATTTTGTAGGATACGAATACAAGGAGATCACCGCACCTACCAATAAGATCTCCCTATATATGGACTGTTATGAGAGCTTTGGATGGCAGGCAGATGCCAATATGCCCACTGTCAGTGGATTACATCATACCACGCTCCGCATGAAACGGGATCGGAAAATCGTCAACAAAATGGAACTGACGCGCCTCCAGCGTCATTTTGAATCCTGTGCCAAAGAAATCGAAGCATTGGAGAAAGCAAAAACATCGGTCGCATCTATCTGGGCTTTGATTGTTGGAATAATTGGCACAGCTTTTATGGCAGGGTCTACTTTTGCGGTGACGCATGAGCCACCGATGATTCTCCTTTGTATTCTTTTAGCAGTTCCTGGGTTCATTGGATGGGCGCTGCCTTACTTTCTGTATCGACGCATTGCGGTAAGGCAGACAAAGAAAATTCAGCCCATGATTGAAGCAAAGCAGAACGAAATTTACGACATATGTGAAAAGGGGCATTCTTTGCTATAGCAGATGATTGCTCTCGGCCGGTATCCGGAATTCGGATACCGGCTTTTTGCGTTCTTTACCTGCGACAGATAAAAAGCTATGGACAACTTTCAAAAAAATTCTGATTAATTTAATTCAAACAATTCTGAACGATATTATAAACAATTACCCGGTACTATATGGATGTCGGATGGGAAATCTGATACCAAATTTAGAAACGGAGGTCTTACCCATGAAAATGCGAAATCTTATTTTCCCGGCTGCACTTGCCGGTGCAATGCTAATTTCCTTTGCCGGCTGTTCCGTTACTCCGGCGAGAAATGCAGAAACAAATGTGTCGAGTGAGGCAACAAATATGTCTACCAGCGAGGTGCCGGAGAACATTCCCAAGACTGCAATGATGCCGGAACAGTACAGTATTACCTATGAGATTGAATCGGCGGAAGGTGTTATTCACACTATTCAAAAAACCAAAGATGCAGACGGGAATATTTATTTTCATTCCAGCGAGGAGGAAATGCTTTTCCTTGCCGACGGAAATAACTATATCCTCTATCAGCCAGATGAAAATGGAAACTTTTTGACCCATGATCCAGATACTCTTTACAACGCCACCTACGTAGAAAATGTGACAGAAAAGTTTATGGAATACGCGGAAAAATCCGAAGACCGGTTTGTCCCCGGAATGGAAAGCACGGGGGAACAGGTTGTCTCCGGTAGAGAATGCGCTGTGTATAAGATAGAAACTGGCGCAGGGAACTTTTCGGTGACCTATCAATTCTGTGTGGATCAAGAAACCGGAATCTGTCTCGGTTGGGAGGAAGGAAAAGAGATCAGCGGCCATAAGCTGGAAGCAGATGGAGAGGTATTCCGCTGTACGGAATTTCTGACTGAAAACATTCCTTCTCTCACCTTGTTGCTGGAAGATGAATGAATCCGTCTATTTGTTTGAGAATCCAGCACTTTCTTTGATGTCACAATTCTTTCGATTAATTTTTTATAAACACAATTCAAGCATTCGATAAACAAAGTGTCTCTATAATAGGAACACAAAGTCGCAAAGGGAGCAACGAACATCGAAACCAACAAGGTCCATCAAAGAGATTGATGAAAGGAGGTATGACTTATCAGTTGTGCAGTAGAAAAAAATTTTTTGGGATTTGTCAAAATGGTAATCGGTGCGACCGGCCTTCTTACTATGGGAGCAGTCGTTGCTGGTGGTGCATTGATTAAAGGTTTTAAAGAAGGCGCTGAAACTGTAAAAGACGTCTTAAACGACCTTGATGATAAAGCTAAGGCAAAGAACAAAAAAGCAGAATCCTCAGATGCTTCGGATTCAACCGAAGCTTCTTCCAAAGAAGAGACATGACTTGGAAGTTGTACATTAACTACATATCACAGATACGGAGGTAATATTAAAATGGGACTTTTCAAACTGATTGACGGTTTACTCATCGGCATGAAATATTTGGCCTGGGGAATTGGCGTGGTTGGTATCATCGGCTCCATCGTGTTATTCTTTGCAAATATCTCGTTGGGATTTGCATCTGCAGCGGTATTTATTGCAGCACTGTTCCTGTCCATCGCTGTGACCTTGCTACTCTGGCCTAAGCAAATTGCCAAGGGAATTTTCGCGGGTAAGGTTAAATATATCATCGGTGCCATTGCATTGGTGATCGCAGTTGTTGTTATCGCAATCGTTTACTTTTCAAACGGCGGTTTTCCGGCACTCAATCTTTTATTTGCATGATATCATTTCTTAAAGGAGCAAAGCAAAAATCTTTGCTCCTTTTTTATTACCGGGCAGCATAATTGCAAAGTCATCGGCTGGATTTCTTCCCAGCGATGAACCATTCTCTTGTGAAAGTGCTCTCCCCGCTGTTATTGAAAAAACTTTTTGATTAATTTTGCGCAAACACAATTCAAGCATTCGATAAACAAATGCCCTGTATAATACAGGCATACAACAAATCAATTGCAAAAGGAGTAGAGAATAATGAGCGAATACAGAGCAAATGCACAAGACCAGCAAAAAGCTGAGAATATCCGCCGGCAGTATGTCAGTCGTGAGGAAAACAAAATGGAGCAGCTTCAAAAATTGGACAGCAAGGTAAAACTGCCAGGAAAGATTGTCGGAAGCATTCTTGGTATTATTGGGGCCCTTGTGATGGGCGCTGGGATGTCGCTGGTAATGGTTTGGGGTGACATGACGATGGGCTTGGCCCTCAGCATCCCTGGATTAGTCGTTCTTTTACTGGCATTCCTTGTTTATCATCTGATCACCAGCAGCCGGAAGAAAAAGTATGCCGCTGAAATCATGCGACTGAGCGACGATGTGATGCAAAAAAAGGAGGACGCATAGAATGCGCAATAAGGCTTTCGTGGGATACGAATATCAGGAGATTGCTGTAAAAAGCGGGATGTCCTCTGTTTATGCAGATGGATATGAGAATTTCGGATGGAAGCTGGAGGATTCCTACTCGTCTTTAGGCAAGCCGGATTCAGTTACCATGAAGTTTAAGCGAGATCGCAAGATTCGCAATAAAGCGGAACTGACCCGGTTGCAGCGCCAGTTTGACGCAGTTGTTTCAGATATTGTATCGTTGGAATCCTCGAAACGGATAAAGGCCTCCATTGTGGCCTATATCGTTGGCATTGTCGGTACTGCCTTTATGGCCGGTTCGGTCTTTTCGATCACATCTGGAATGCTTGTCCCATGTATTATCCTTGCAATACCTGCATTTATCGGCTGGCTGTTGCCCTACTTCTTGTACCGTTTTATTGAGAAGAAAAAGACTGTGGCGGTGACGCCCCTGATCGATTCCAAATATGACGAGCTCTATACCGTCTGTGAAAAGGCCAACGGTCTGCTCGACGAGGCGGGATGAGCGGGATGAGATAGATATAGAAGCTATTATCAAAAATACAGCTTCAAGAAAGGAGGAAGAACAATGGGTTGGGTTATCGCCATTGCCGCAGCTGTTGTTGTAGTCATTGCAGTCATTGTTGCGGTAGTAAAGAAACGCAAATAATTACCTTTGTGTAAGCAAGCAGTTTTAATCATTAGTTCTACAATCTTAATTTTATGAGGTGATACAAGATGAAAATTGAAAATCCAAAAGTTACGTTAGCTGATGAAGCCAGAGCCGGTGTCGAAGAAGAAGTCCGAAGCGGTTTCCTTGACTGGCTGTTTGAATTGAATGTGGAGGGTGATGATGGAGAGCTATATGCACTCGGTGGTTCCATTCTCTCTATGAACCTGGAGAAAATGGATCTTGTCACCCTCAATTATTCCAAAGGCAAAGGTTCTGTAAGACAGCTGAAAAGCTCGATCTACAAGCTCGCAGAATATCCCGGTTGCATTATGCAGAAGTTTTACAGAAATCCACAAGGCACACTGCAGTTCGAGCAGCGCGAACACAGCATACTTGTAACCTGCGGCCCGCAGTACAGCGTAGAGTGTTTTGACAACGGGGAATGGCATATTGTTGCCGATACGCTGGACGGTGAATATAAAGCGGATCTTTGGCACAGAGCGCACGGATATCCCCTGTGGTATGGCCGTGAAAAGCCTTCTCTGCTCACGCAGCATTCTATCACCTATGGGTATAACTGGGCGGGCGACGTAGACGGCGAGTTTACCTATCAAGGGAAAACCGTTAAGGTAAAAGGCACCGGCCAGCGCGAGCGTTATGTTGCAGTAGATTCCTCCGCCGCTGAGCTTGGCGGCTGGGAAGATTGGGGCTTCATCACCTTTAACGAGGTACACTCATCTATGTATGATATGCGCCTTGGGATGAAGGATTTTGCCATCTATGATCTGGAAAACGAAAAATACTATCCCGAAGGCAAGATGACTATTGAGCATGAGGACTGGGCCTTTATGCGTGAGCTGGATGGTTTTGTTCCCACCTGGTACAACATCAAAATTGAGGTAGAGGACGGCGTTTACGAAGTACGCGCTCATGTCTGCAATGCCCGCACCTGGGGCGTTACCTTCCAAGTGCCGGATTACCCCGTTGCTACCCTTATTTACGATACTGTGGAAGGCAGATTTACATATAAGGATGGCACAGTTAGAACGCTGACCGGTGGGCGCGGTTCTATGTCGATCCGGCAGTGGCATGCTTATCCCAACATTCTTCCCAGAGAGCTTTACAGTGACGAAGAAAAGACCGGAGAAAAGTTTGATACGCTTTAATCTGTCTTGATGGGAAAATATGGAAAATAAAATTGGAGGAAACGGCACAATCATTGTAGCCGGACAGTATCGCTGCAAGCAAAAATATAACTTCCTTTTCCAAGGCGGTGGAACTGTAAAAAGTACCACCGCCTTTTTATGTTCAATTCTCAACTACAAAAATGTTCGTATGGTAAAATACCGCATTTGTAAGTTGTAAATTACAAGAAAGCGGCGTGAAAGATGAAAGAAACGGTAAAGAAAATCATTCGATTTATATCCAACCCTCATTTAATTTTATGCTTTGGAATAGCGTGGATCATAACAAACGGATGGTCGTATGTTATGTTGGGGCTTGGAACGCTTTTTAACATAAAGTGGATGATAGCCATGGCAAGCGGATACCTGGCGTTTTTGTGGCTGCCCATATCACCGGAAAAGATTTTAACCATTGCCCTTGCAATCGCATTGCTCCGCTTGATTTTTCCAAACGACCAGAGACTCTTGCCGTTTTGAAAGCCATGCGTAGCAAGATAAGAAGGAAAAATCTGCACAAAAACACGATTAATAATTTTCAAACACAACTGAAGTACTGCATAAACAAAATAGTTCTATGATATCCCCATAAAATATGAAGCTGTGAAAAACGGAGCAAAGCATAAATATTGAAATGAGGTGATCTGACCGTGGGAGACATTTTGCTGATTTCCTTAAAAAGGTCAAGAGATAGCAAGGGAAGGAGATTAAAAAATGAATGCGATTGAAATTCGAAACCTGTCAAAGAGTTTTCGTGGGCTGTATGCGCTGGACCATCTGAACATGACGGTGCCTGTCGGTGCTATCTATGGCTTTATCGGCGAAAACGGTAGCGGAAAATCCACAACGGAAAAGCTTATTTGCGGCCACCTTGTACCGGACGGAGGAAGCATTAAACTGTTTGGCAAGGACTACAAGGACGCCGGCGTAAGGGTAAGAGTCGGTGCTTTAATTGAGAACACGGGCTGCTTCCCGAATTCCAGTGTGTGGAATAACCTGATAATGCAGGCCATCAATTTGAATCTTCAAAATCCACAGGAGGAAATTAACCGGGTGCTGAAGATTGTCCGTATGGAAGACTCTGCCCGCATCAAATTCAAAAGCTGTTCTCTGGGTATGAAGCAACGGATCGGCATTGCTATGGCGCTTCTCGGCGATCCGGCCCTGCTGATTCTGGACGAGCCGATTAACGGTCTGGATACCGACGGTATGCGCATCATGCGGGAAATCCTTGTGGACATTACAAAGAATTACGGATGTACCGTGGTGATTTCTTCCCATATCCTCGGAGAGCTGGAGAAAATCGCCACACATTACGGTATTATCCGTCAGGGTAGAATGATTCAGGAGCTTTCAGCGCAGGAAATGGAAAGCAGAGCTCGTGTGTTTGTATCCCTTAAGACGAAAGATATGCAAGGAGCAAAAACAGTTCTGCAAGCAAAATTTGGCAATGTCAAACAAGAAGATGGCTACCTTCGGGTGTATGATGTGGAGGATCCGGAGGCCATTGTCGGATACTTGCTCCAAAGCGGCCATGTGGTCAGTGAGATTCAGAAAAACAAGATCGGCCTGGAAGAATACAAAGATTGCGCCGAAAAAGGTCAAGGATTTTATCAGCGGTATTCTTGAAAAATTCAAAAAACAGGAAAAAAGCATTTATTATGAGCCGATTTCAGCTCGTAAACAACAGTCACAGGAGCGTGGGAAACGCTCTAAAAATAAAGATTATGAAAGGTAGGAAAAGACAATGGCAAAGACGATTTTTGAAAAAATGGGCGGCACTTATGTACGGCAGGGAGATTATGATCTCCCTCGCCTGTCTCTACCAGCCGAAAAAGAAAATAGACCTATCGGCGTATGGGGACAGCGACACCTGCGGTATATCCGTCAATACAAACGGATATTCTACACCAATCTGCTGACAAGCGGAAGGCTGAATAGCTATATTGCCGATATTAACGAACAGGCAGAGGAAATATTTTCTCGGCTGGTAGAACAGATGGCGGAGCGTGAGGGCGTAACCGAGCAGCTAAAAGAGGAAAATCAGATGGAATGGGTTGGTAGGATAAATAATATCCGCAGTAGAGTGATGGAGATTGTAAATAATGATTTGCTCTACAATTAAGGCAGAGCGGTGGAGAGGAAAATCTTCCCACCGCTTTGCATTATTTCGGTAGAAAAAGGCACGACTCGATGCTATAATGCTTTTAGCAACGAAACAGCGAAAGTTTTACAGGAGCGATCACCAGATGCCTATCCTACTTGACCATCAATTACGAGAACAAATCTCTCATGAAGCCACAGAGTTCCCCGTCGCCTATTACCACGATGAGTTGGGGCAATTGCCAAATTGGACGGGACCCATTCATTGGCATCCCGACTTTGAAATTGCCACTGCCGCAAGAAATGTTTTGGATTATCAAGTGGGGCAGCAGCACATCACCTTGGAGGCGGGTGACAGCATTTTTATCAACGGGAATGTGCTGCACCGGGTCCGGCAGGTGTCTGGCGAAAAACCCGACCCCGTTCCCATCATTGTCTTTTCTGGCGCAGCCGTAGCTCCAGAGCACAGCGCCATGTACCAAAAATATATTCTCCCTATTGCGCAGTGCGACTCATTGCCTTTTGTTGTGTTCCGGCAGAATGAGTCTGCTCACAGGGAAGTGCTCCGATTAACTCAAGAGACCTACCGTTGTTTAAGCCAGCACCCCCCCTGCTATGAAATGGAGGTTCAGCGCAACCTCAGCCGGATTTTGGAGTATCTCTTCCTCAATCTGAACTGTTTCCCAAAATTTGATGCTTTCCGCGTTCAGATGAAAAATCAAATCCGCCTGCAGCAGATGCTCACCTTCATTTATGAACATTACGGGGAAACCATCACCCTAAAGGAGATTGCCAATGCTGCCCACATCAGCCGCAGTGAGGCCGGGCGCTGCTTTCAAACCTATCTGGGGTGTTCGCCTATAGAGGCGCTGATTCAATACCGGCTGCAAACCGCCCGCCGTCTGCTGTGTGAAAAAACACAGACGTTACAGAAGATTAGTGCCGCTTGTGGATTTAACTCTGTAAACTATTTCAGCCGCCAGTTTAAGAAAGTCTATGGCGTTACGCCCGGCCAAAACCGCAATTTGGGTAAATAGTGCTTATTTTTACTGTGATTGTGCCTTTGTTTTCCAAAAATCCGATGTTATAATACTTCTAAAAAACACGGAAGGCGAACAATCAATATGAAATTCAAATGGCTAAACGAAAGCACTGTCAAACAGACCGGGGACAGAATTGAGATTCTGGCGCCGGGAAAGACGGATTTCTTCTTCGGCAGCATGGACGAGTGCCAGGAGGGCATCCTCCCGGAGTCCCTGTGCAACGCCCCCTATTACTACACAGAGGTGGAAGGGGACTTTGTGCTCCGGGTGAAAGTCTCCCACGGCTTTCAGGACACCTACGACTCCGCCTCTGTCATGGTCATGAAAGATTTGAACTGCTGGGCAAAATGCTGTTTTGAGCTGACGGATTTTGGCACACACGCTGCTGTAAGCGTGGTGACAAAAGGGGATTCCGATGACGCCAACGGCTGTAATCTGGAGGGCAATGCCGCCTGGCTGCAGGTCTGCCGAGTGGGCAACAACTTCGCGTTCCACTACTCTGTGGATGGGGAAAACTTTTATATGATGCGGTACTTCCATCTGCCTGTGGAACCCGCTGTGAAAGTGGGCCTGCTGGCCCAGGCTCCGGTGGGGACCGGCGGCATCCGTGTGTATGAGCATCTCAGCATTGAGAAAAAGACTGTAAAAAACATTCGGGCGGGCAAGTGACATGGCAGAAAACCGAAAGTATCGAAAAACCCTGGCGGCCTGTTATCTGGGATTTATCACCCAAGCCATTGCCGCTAACTTCGCTCCTTTGTTGTTTTTGACCTTTCAAAACACCTACGGGATCTCCCTGGAAAAGATCGCCCTGATTCCCGTTGTGTTTTATCTCACCCAGTTGCTGATTGATCTGGGGGTGACCAAGTTCGCCGACAAAATCGGGTACCGTATCTGTGTGGTGGCGTCCCAGATCGTTTCCGCCGTAGGACTAATGCTACTGGCGGTTCTCCCGGAAATTCTCCCTGTGCCTTTCCTTGGGATTCTCATTGCGGTGGTATTATATGCCATTGGCAGCGGCCTGGTGGAGGTGCTGGTAAGCCCTATTGTGGAGGCCTGCCCCTTTGCCAACAAGGACGGCATGATGAGTCTTCTCCACTCTTTTTACTGTTGGGGCGCGGTGGGGGTAATCTTAGGCTCTTCCCTCTTTTTTGCTGTGTTTGGAACGGAAAATTGGAGGATACTCACGCTGATCTGGGCACTGGTACCTCTGGTCAATGTCTTTCTGTTTATCTCCTGTCCCATGGAGCGCCTGGTGGAAGAAGGGGAAAGTCTGCCCCTTCGCAAGTTGCTCCGGCTGCCGCTGCTGTGGATGATGATTTTACTGATGATCTGTGCCGGGGCGTCGGAAGCGGCTATGGCACAGTGGGCATCCGCATTTACAGAGTCGGCTCTCGGTGTGTCCAAAACCGTGGGTGATTTGGCCGGCCCCTGTTTGTTTGCCCTTTCCATGGGAATCTCCCGAATGCTGTACGGAAAAATGAGCGCGAAATTGAACTTGACCAAAACCATGCTGTTGTGCGGCTTGCTGTGCGTGGCATGCTATTTGCTGGCCTCTCTTTCCCCCTTGCCAATTCTTGGCCTGGCTGGATGCGCTCTTTGTGGTTTCGGTGTGGGCATTATGTGGCCGGGTACGATTAGTCTTTCCTCTCAAAGATGTCCGAAAGGCGGTACCGCAATGTTCGCGTTTTTGGCCTTAGCAGGGGATTTCGGCGGCACAGTAAGCCCGGCAGTGGTAGGAAACATCTCGGAACTGGCTGGCGGCAATCTGAAAATAGGGCTGCTTGTGGCAACTGCATTTCCGCTAATACTTATCCTCGGTTTGATTGTTCTTAATCGGAAGTTCAATAAGTTGACGAGATAAAGATAATATTTTCTCCCAAAAGGATTGAATTGTTCCAATTCGCCAATAAATTTTGGTGGAGAGATGAGAAGTTTTGCTTGACATCTTGAAATCCTAAGCAAAATCGCTTATAATTAAACTGGAATATATTGCTATTATCCTCAGTTACAGGGCAAGTGTTATCAACCCTGATAACAAACTGATAACATTAGCCCATATAGGCAGGATAATATGGATACATCAAATAATCAAAAGCACCA
>CAJFUH010000211.1 GCA_904420155.1 uncultured Clostridia bacterium | reverse complement strand
TATCAAAACTGTTTATTCCAATATTTCCGATCCAAAGTGCGGTATTGGACGGCCTCCGCAATATGAGAGCTGCCTATTTTTTCTTGACGGTCAAGATCCGCGATGGTACGCGATACTTTGAGAATCCGGTCGTAGGCCCTGGCGGAAAGCCCCAATTTTTCAAAAGCGTTTTTCAGCAGTTTACGTGCAGATTCCGTCATGTCACATACGCTATGCAGGACGGCGGGAGTGATTCTAGCGTTGCAGGAAATCCCTGTTCCCTGATACCGCTCTCGCTGAAGGCTTCGGGCGGCATCCACGCGGGCTTTGATTTGGCAGGAGGGCTCCCCCTCTTCTTGGGAATCCAGATGGTCAAAGCTGACAGGGGGTACTTCCACATGGAGGTCCATCCGGTCTAACAAGGGGCCTGACACCCTGGCCAGATAACGGGAAACCTTTGTGAAAGAACAGGTACATGGATGGGTGGGATGTCCAAAGTATCCGCATGGGCAGGGATTCATGGCCGCCACTAGCATAATGGAACAAGGATAGGTAAGGGTGCTGTTGACCCGCGAGATAGTGACCTGCCCGTCTTCTATCGGTTGGCGGAGCACCTCAATAGAAGCGCGGGAAAATTCCGGCAATTCATCCAAAAAGAGTACGCCGTTGTGGGCCAAAGAGAGTTCCCCCGGCCTGGGGATCATACCTCCCCCGGATAATCCGGCAGAGGAGATGGTATGGTGAGGGGACCGGAAGGGACGGGTTTGAATCAAAGAACTGCCGTGGGGGAGCACACCCGCGATAGAATGAATTTTTGTGGTCTCCATTTGTTCCGATAAGGTCATATCTGGGAGGATAGAAGGCAAACGTTTCGCCAGCATACTTTTTCCAGAGCCAGGGGGGCCTATCATCAATACGTTGTGGCCTCCGGCCGCCGCAATTTCTAAGGCCCGTTTGGCATCATTTTGTCCTCTTACTTGGGAAAAATCGGGAAGGATATCGGCGTTTGCAGGGACGGAGTCCTCAGGAACGGCAGGGGAGATAGGGGCTTTTCCGGAGAAGTGGTCCAGAAGGGAAACAATAGAAGTCACAGGATAAACCTGTAACCCTTCTACCACGGCGCCTTCCTGGGCGTTTTCCGCCGGGACAAAGAGTTTTTGAATACCAGCATTTTTTGCCTGGATAGCCATGGGGAGGACCCCACGAACCGGCCGCACTATGCCGGACAGGGACAATTCCCCGATAAAAGCGCAGTCGTCCAGAGGAGAGGAAAGCCCTCCGGTAGCTTGAAGTAGGGAAACTAGGATAGGGAGATCATAAATGGGCCCTTCTTTTTTGATATCAGCGGGGGCAAGATTGGTGACAATACGGATGGCAGGGAAGGAAAAACCGCAGTTTTTCATGGCGGAACGCACTCGCTCCCTGGACTCTTTGACGGCGGTATCGGGAAGCCCCACCATGTCAAAGGCGGGCATTCCGTTGGATAAAGAGGTCTCCACTTCTACAGGAAACGCATCCATCCCTAACAGTCCTAAACTATTCACCCGGGAAACCATACTCCCATTCCTCCTGATGGCAAAAAATCGTGAAAGATATTTCAACTGATTCTTACAAGAAATACCAGTAATAAAATCATTATACCTCAATAAAAAATAGTACGCAATCGTTGCTTGCTTTTTTCACAAAGGTGGGTTATACTGTATTCACCTACCATATCGGACAGAATGTGACAAGAATTTTGATAATCTGCAAAAAATATTTTTGATTTATATATTATTTTTATTGACATTTTAGAAAGCGTGCGGTATGATATAGAAAAGTGTGAAAACGCAGAACCATGAGGTGCTAGGATTGAACATTCCAGGTTATCCACAAGGGATGGAAAATCTTACTGATAATCAGTTGTCCCAATTATGGAAACAAGGTGAAAAAAAGGCTTTTGACGCCTTGGTGACCAGGTACTCTTCTCTGATCCAAACAAAAGCGGCCGCCTACCAACAGACGGGACTGGATCAGGAGGATCTGATACAGGAAGCCACGTTGGGGTTGTTGAGCGCCGCGGAAAGCTATGACAGCGAAGCGGGGGCCAGTTTCCAAACCTTTGTTAATATTTGTATGGACAGACGATTACTTACTGCATGCCGTTCTGCAGCGAGACAAAAGCATATTCCGTTGAACCAGTATGTTTCCCTCAATGACGAGATGGAAAGTAAACATATGGAAAACCCATTGACCTCGATTGATTGGATGGACCCGGAAGCTTTGGTAATCAGCCGTGAAGATATGAAATCGATCAAACGGCATATAGAGCAAACATTGTCAGGGTTAGAGTTCAAGGTATTAGCCCTCTATCTCAGCGGTCGCACTTATGAGGAGATTGCAGAAAGGCTGGAGATATCACCCAAAACGGTAGATAATGCTTTACAGCGGGCACGGAAAAAGTTAAAGAATTCTGTATCCTGATTTTTGTTGATTGGCGGCTGAAAGGCCGTTTGATATGCCCAGGTAGCTTAGAATAGAGCGTTGATCATCAAAGGTGGCGGTTTAAATCCGTCCAAGGGCAAATTTTATTAATCCAAAGCGAGGTAAATCAAATGTACGAAGACAAGACTCTCATCTGCAAAGAGTGCGGTAATGAATTTGTATTCACCGCAGGCGAACAGGAATTTTATGCATCTAAGGGTTTCGTAAACGAGCCCCAGAGATGTAAGGCCTGCCGTGACGCCCGCAAGAACGCCTCCAGACCGGAGCGTGAGATGTATGAAGCAACTTGCGCCAGCTGTGGCCAGGTAGCAAGAGTTCCGTTTAAGCCCCGTGAAGATCGTCCGGTCTACTGCAGCGAGTGCTTTGCTAAGATGAGAGAAGAATAAGAAACAGATTCTTTTCCAAAAAGGATACCCCGGGCTGTTGTCCGGGGTATTTTTATAGAATTTCCTGGCGGTTATGTATTGCAATGTGATCGCTGGGCTATTATAATAAACATAAACAGCATACTGTCTGTAATATGAAAAATAGAAAGGATGTCATAGGATGGCTACAGTGACAAAAGATACCATCATTGGCGATATTTTGGATATGGATCGTACGACTGCCCCCTTCTTCCTGGAAATGGGGATGCACTGTTTAGGTTGCCCTTCTTCCCGCGGTGAAACTTTGGAAGAAGCCTGCATGGTGCACGGGGTAGACGTAAATGAACTGGTAAAAAAACTGAATGAGCATATGGCGCAACAGGGCTAAAATGCCCATATTTTTAAAAAGCAGAGCCGTAATGGCTTAAATAGAAAGAGGGTGTAACAAAGGGTGAATGCCCGGAGGATACACCCTCTTTTTTATCGGAATGAGAGAGGAAGGTGGAGTAGATGGGCGTACGCCCTCTTTTTCAGCTGGACCCACGTTTGATGGAGTGCGCCTCTTTGGTAGAGCATGGAGCGGTAATTGCTGATATCGGTACGGATCACGCTTATCTTCCCGTATGGCTGGCGAAAAAGGGATGGATATCCCATGCCATTGCCTGCGATATCCGAGAAGGCCCGTTAGAGCGGGCAATGCAGCATATCGAGAAGTACCAAGTACAATCGTTGGTAGAGGCCAGATTGTCCGATGGATTGCAGAAGATTCGACCCCACGAGGTGGACACGGTCGTGATCGCCGGTATGGGGGGAGAGATGATGATCCATATTTTGGAACAGGCCCCTTGGCTAAAACAGGGGGCGACCTTGATCCTACAGCCCATGACTTCGGTGGATAAGCTGCGTATTTGGCTTAGTAAGGAAGGATATGAAGTACAGGCAGAACGGGCAGTCCAGGCTCAAGGGAAAGTATACAGCGCTATGAAGGTACGGTATACCGGAGCAGTCCCGGATATGGATTTGGCTTACCCGTATATTGGACTTGTGGGCATGGAAAAAACAAAAGAAGCGGCGGACTATATCCAAAAAGAGATTTCCCGGCAAAGAAAGCGGGAATTAGGATTGCGGATACAAGGAAAAGAAAAGCAGGCCGATGATATTAAGCAGGCTATACAGCAAATGAACGACCGGTTAGAATCGATGAAAAAGGAGGAGCAAACATGATAACCATAGGAGAGATATACGATTATATCGACGGATTCGCCCCGTTTTCTACCGCGTTGGGGTTTGACAATGCCGGGCTGCTGGTGGGCAGCCGGAACGATACGGTAGAGAAGATCTTAGTGGCGCTGGACGTCACCCCGGCAGTGATTGAGGAAGCCAGACAGCAGGGCGCCCAGCTTATTGTGAGCCATCATCCGGTTATCTTTCAGCCGCTGCGCAGATTGTCCCGGGACAGTATTCCCTATCGATTGGCACAAGCCGGAATTGGGGCTGTCTGCGCCCATACCAATCTGGATATGGCCCAGGGCGGGGTGAACGACTGCTTGGGTGAAACGCTCGGCCTGAAAAATCTAAGCTGTTTTGTTGCGGAAAATACGATCCCCTACTGGAAAATCGCCGTATTTGTACCGGTAGCATACGCCCAGATGGTTACAGATGCCATGACCCAGGCGGGTGCGGGTAGGCTGGGCCAATATCAAGGCTGTTCATTTACCGTGCAAGGGAAGGGGGCGTTTTTACCGATGGAGGGGGCGCATCCCGCCATCGGACAGTGCGGAGTGCCGGAGCAGGTGGACGAGTGCAGGGTAGAAGTACTATGCAGCCCGGATGATCTGTCAGCAGTGCTGGATGCAATGAGGAAAGCCCACCCCTATGAGGAGCCGGCGTTTGATGTGGTGAAGAACTATGGGGCCGTAAAGCAGCTTCCCGGGGCAGTGGTAGGGGAATGGGAAACCCCAATGCAGCCCAAAGAATTTGTAGCCCATGTCAAAGAGCGTTTACAATGTGAAGGGGTCCGTTATGTAGAAGGGACTCGCCCGATCAGGCGTGTGGCCTTTTGCGGCGGGGCAGGCGGAGACCGGATTTTTGAAGCCATTGCGGGAAATGTGGATGCTTATGTAACCGGGGAAATGAAACATCACGAATGGCTGGCCGCTTCTCAGTCGGAGCTTACTGTGGTGGACGCCGGGCATTTTAAAACGGAAAATGTCATTGTGGGACGTTTGGTAAAGCAGATTTCCGGGCGGTTTCCGCAAGTTTCCGTGGCTGCTTCTGACGTTTGCACCGATGGCGTACATTATCTATAGACATAGAAAAATTAGAAAGAACAATGAACGTCCCATAAGAAGGGAGAATGCCTATGGCATTGGACGGAGCCTTTTTAAGGCATATCAAAAAAGAAATAGAAGACCAAGCTATTTTGGCCCGTGTGGACAAGATTTATCAACCGAACCGGGACGAACTGGTGCTGTTCTTGCGTACTCGTCATGAAATGTTCCGGTTACTCATGTCTGCCCGGGCTAATAGCCCGCGGGTACATTTTACCCAATATGTACCGGAAAACCCCAAGACGCCCCCTATGCTGTGTATGTTGCTGCGGAAACGGCTGTCTGGGGCCAAATTGCTGGCGATCCGCCAACCGGAACTGGAACGTTTGCTTTACTTTGACTTTGAATCCATCAATGAATTAGGGGATAAAGTACTGCTTACCCTGGTGATTGAGATCATGGGAAAGTATAGTAACATTATTTTGGTAGATGAAAATCAAGTTATCGTGGATGCTTTGAAACGGGTAGATGCGGAGATGTCCTCTCAGCGTTTGGTTCTGCCCGGATTAACGTATCGGTTGCCTCCTCCTCAGCATAAATGTAATCTCTTGACTGCCTCTACGGAGGAAATCATGGAGGAGCTTAAAAGCGAACCGGGGGACCGTCCCCTTCATAAAGTCATTTTGGGGCATATCCAGGGCCTATCCCCCGTGGTATGCCGGGAACTGGAACATCTCACCGGGCGGGGGCGCGACCTCACGATCCATGGCCTGACGGAGGAAGAGCAAGGCCGTTTCCGCTTTTTCTTGGATCGCCTCAAACAACAGGTTGTACAAATAAGCGGGACCCCTTATTTGGTGACGGACCGGCAGGGCAAGCCTATGGACTTCAGCTTTGAAAATATCTCTCAATATGGGTCGGCCGCCGTGGTGAGCAGGCCGGACTCATTTTCCAGTCTGCTGGACCAATTTTATGTGGAAAGAGACCGGATTGAGCGGATGCGGGCGCGTTCCCAGGATCTATTGAAATTACTCACCAACCTTTCTGAACGGCTTAGCCGCAAAATCAATGTCCAGAAAGCAGAATTGGAACAATGCGCCAATCGAGATCAGCTGAGGATATATGGGGATCTCCTAAATGCCAATTTATATCGGATGGAACGGGGGGCCGGCTCCATCGAACTGGAGAATTTCTATGATGATATGAAACCCATCACGATCCGTCTGAATCCCGCCCTTAGCCCCACGCAGAACGCCCAAAAGTACTACAAAGAGTACCGAAAAGCCCACACGGCGGAACAGATGCTGACCGAGCAGATTCAACAGGCGCAGCAGGAACTGGAATACATTGATACGGTATTTGACGCCTTGAGCCGGGCTTCCACAGAGCGGGAACTCAATGAGATCCGGCAGGAATTGATGGAACAGGGATATATGAAGCGGGGAAAGGGCAAACAGAAACCGCAGGCAATGATGGGGCCGATCGTCTTTACTTCCAGCGAAGGATTTCCTATTTTAGTGGGTAGGAATAACCGCCAGAATGATAAATTGACCCTGAAACAGGCCAACAACAATGATTTATGGTTCCATACCAAGAATATTCCGGGCTCCCATACGATTTTGGTAACGCAGGGAAGAACACCGGGGGAAGAGACGATCCGGGAGGCGGCAATGCTGGCGGCTTATCATAGCCGGGCAAAAAGCTCTTCCCAGGTTCCAGTGGATTATACACAAGTACGCTATGTCAACAAACCCTCTGGAGCCAAGCCGGGAATGGTCATTTATGAAAATTACCATACCCTATATGTGACGCCAGAAGAATCGTTGGTAAGCCAGTTAAGCGGCCAAGAAACGGAAAAAACATAAAAAGATTTTTCACGGTATTTATCAAATGGGACATGATGTGCATATCATTCACATCATGTCTTTCTTTTTCCCAAAAAAGTTTCACACAAAAAAAGGGGCAGATTTGGAATTTATCCAGCGCCCCTTTCTTTTATGTAAGCAATCGCCATGCAGATGGGAGAATTCCTTCTTCAAATATTTGGATAAAAGGAACTTATTTCTAAAATAACGGCCAACGGTTGCTGTAATGGTAGTGCTTGTACGTTTTTTCAACTTTTTATTTTTTCTGATATCCTGAGAAGAAAGAGCGATTATTTTAGAAAATAGAGAGGGCTTTTCCAGACTTTAATTTCAGAAAAGAAAAGGAACACATTTGAGACAATACCATAAGATGATATAGAAAACAAAGGTAATCATACCTGTTAGGAGGAGTTTTTATGGCGGATAACTATGGCAATATCAACCCCAGTGAAGCCGATTGTTCTGGAAATTTTAAAGAAGCCGTCTGTATAGATGCTCAACGCATCTATGATTCATGCGGTGATAAAGATTGAGCGGTTTATATATCCTTTTATCCAACAAAAGGTTCCTGAAAATTTAAATCTCTTACAAGGCAAACCTCCTTTTCTTGGGTTTATGCAAAGAGGAGATTTGCCTTTTTCTTTTAAGAAAGGATAATTTTTTGTAACGCGCGTTTGTGTAATTCATGTGCCCATTGACGGGTAATACCCAGTTCTTCCGCCAATGTTTCCCATGTTTTTTGGTTGAGATAACGAAGTTCTAACACAAGGCGGTAGTTATGCTCGTCGATCGATTGGATACTAGACCTTATTCGTTTTCTTGTGTCGCATAAAGCCTCAATCTCTTGTTGGATTTCCTGCTCTAAATCCAGAATTTGACGGATTGCGTTATTCCCGGTCTGGCTAGGGCAACCAGGCGTTTTTTCCTTGGCAGTAGGAAATGTCACTTGTTTTGCAAGATTGCGAAGATGGGAAATCTGCTGTAATTTGGCCTGGATTTCCAGATCAAG
>CAJFUH010000210.1 GCA_904420155.1 uncultured Clostridia bacterium | reverse complement strand
TCCCTGCCAGACTATACGGCAAGTGTTGCTAGGATATGGGCGGGCGTCACCGCAGCAGAGAAATCAGCTGTTGAAATGCTTGATAGAACGTATTGACTATAAAAAAGAAAAGGGGAGTCCCCCCGACGGGTTTACGTTATGGATTCAAAGGAAATCTTTTTATCGATAACCTGCACAGTCTTGTGATAAGGACTGTTTAGAGGATCTTAGAGTGTATTTTACGGAATGCGGCCAAAGTATCATTGATCAGGCCAGCAATGTGCGTATGCGCAATGTAGACGTTATCATGGCATATGTAGATCTGGAACCGGTTCCCTTCCAAAAAGGTTTTTATTCGGTAGACATCACTTTCTTCTTTAATGTATGCTTGGATGTCTTCCAGGCCCCGGCGGCGCCTCCGGTTACGGTATGCGGGCTATCCATATTTAGTAAACGCGTCGTATTATACGGCAGCGAAGGCAACGTGAAAGTATTTACTTCTGATTATGCCCCAGACCAGATTGACAACCAGAACGCCCCGGTGAAAAACCTGCCCAAGGCTACCGTACAGATTGCCGACCCGATCGGCTTGTCCGCGAAGCTGTGCGAGTATCGGGAGTGCTGTGACTGTTGCTGCCGGATCCCTGAATGCATCTGCAAACAGTACGGAGGAAACTTCTGCACCAAAAATACCTGTAAAGTGGTTTATGCTACCATTGGTATCTTTACCATTGTACAGATCCAGCGCAATGTCCAGATGCTGATACCCGCTTATGATTTCTGTATCCCGGATAAGGAATGTGTGGCTACATCGGATAACCCCTGTGAGCTGTTTAGCCGCATTGATTTCCCAACCAATGAGTTTTTCCCGCCTAAAGTGACGGACCTTTGCGGAGAGGACCACGGGTGCTGCTGCAAACCCAGATCATAATTAAACCCATAAGCGATCGGAAGCCTGAGGAATTATTCCTCGGGCTTCTTGGCGTATCCAGGCGTTCTTTTTATACCCTTGCGCTTAGTATGGGAGCAGACGTTCAGGAAAATTGGAAGGGGATAGAAGAAACAAAGATTTTCCCTGCTTTACAAGATAGAGAGGTAATAGATCCCTGTCTCAGAGGATAGGCAATCGATGACGTGCAATGGGGCTGGTTGAAGAAACAGGGGAGATCTGTTATAATAACAAAAACTTCCATCGATAAAAAGTTAAAAGAGTATCAGAATGTTGTCTGATGTAACGATACGGAAAGGGTTCTTTTGGAAAGGAGTAAAAAATAAGATGGCAAAAGTAACATTGATTTCGTATACGCCTCAGCCGGAAAAGACCATCGCTTCCGCAGCGAAGCTATGTTATTCCCCCGCTTCTATTGAGGAGATCCAGGAGGGGCTGACGGAAGAAAAGACGGCGGCGTTTGTAGATATGTTGGCCGAAATCGGGCATGAAAGCCCGATTGAACACGCTAGCTTTACCTTTGGGATAGAAGGGGTTTCCCGTTCTCTGTTGGCGCAGATCACCCGGCATCGTTTGGCTTCTTATAGCGTTCAGAGCCAGAGATATGTCAAAGAAAAGATGTTTGAATTTGTTTTGCCGCTGGAAATTGAGGCGGTTCCAGAAGCAAAGGAAGAGTTCCTGCGCGCTATGGAAGAGGATCAACGTCACTATGACAGATTGACCGAGATCCTCACGGAAAAACATGTTCCGGAATTTTTAGCGCAGGGCAAAGAGGAAAAAGAGGCCCGGAGATTGGCTTCTAAAAAGGCCATTGAGGACGCCCGTTTTGTGCTGCCTAATGCATGCGCTACAAAGATGGTCTGTACCATGAACGCTAGAAGCCTTATGAACTTCTTTACACACCGGTGCTGCAACCGGGCGCAATGGGAGATCCGGGAGCTGGCCACACAGATGCTGCGTTTGGTGTTGGAGGTAGCTCCTAATCTGTTTAAAAATGCGGGTCCGTCTTGTCTGCGCGGCGCTTGTCCAGAAGGAAAAATGAGCTGCGGCAAACAGCGGGAAGTGAGGGATACTTTTATTAAAATCAAGGAGAGCGCACAATGAGCAGAGGGAAACTCGTAGTCATAGAGGGTTTAGACGGCAGCGGAAAAGCTACGCAGACCGGCCTACTTTTTGAAGCGCTGTTGGCTCAGGGGAAACCGGTACGGCGGCTGTCCTTTCCGGATTATCGGCAGCCTTCTTCGGCATTGGTCAAAATGTATTTATCGGGGGAGTTCGGCAGAGATCCTTCTGATGTCAATGCCTATGCAGCCTCTTCTTTTTACGCGGTAGACCGTTATGCCAGTTATATGAAGTTTTGGAAAGAGGACTATGAACGGGGAATGCTGCTCCTGGCGGACCGTTATACCACGTCCAATGCAATTTATCAAATGGTAAAAAGCCGGCGGGAGGAATGGAATAATTATCTGTGTTGGCTGCAAGACTATGAGTATAAGAAACTGGGATTGCCCAAACCGGATTGTGTGCTGTACTTGGACATGCCCACAGAAATTTCTCAAAAGTTGATGAGCAGGCGGTACCAAGGGGATGAAAGCAAGAAAGACCTGCATGAGAGCAATGTAGAATTTCTCCGTCATTGCAGGGAGGCGGCCTTGTATTCCGCCCAACATCTGGGATGGCATGTCATTCCCTGCGCAAAAGATGGGGAACCCCGGACAATAGAGGAAATTCATCAAGACGTGTGGAAGGGAGTTTCAAAAACCGAATGTTAGATTTTCATAGTCCAACTTTGGAGGACCAACGCTGGGCTGCGCCGATCCTTCAAAAGGCGGGCTACCTGGGGGCGGACGGAGCTTTTGGCACCATGTTTGTGTGGAGAAAGGCTTATCAGACAGAGATTTGCCAATATGGGCAGTTTGTTATGCGGCGGTATGGGGATCGGTACGGCGTTCCGTTGGGAGAAGGAGATTTTGCCCAGGCGATGGGAGAGCTCCGTAAGGACGCGACAGAGAGGGGAATCCCCTTTGTATTAACAGGCGTTACCCAAGACGCCAAGGGGCAATTGGAAAGCCTGTTTCCCGAATACTTTGTATTTCACGAAGATCGGGATTCCGCCGACTATTTATACCGTTCAGAAGACTTGATCCAATTGGCTGGGAAAAAATATCATGGGAAGAGAAACCATATCTCCAAATTCCAGCGCCAGTATTCGTGGAGCTATGAGGATTTGACGGACGCCAACATGGAAGCATGCAAAATTTTGGCAAAGGAATGGTGTATCCAGAATGGATGCAGCGAAGAAAACGGCTTAGAGAAGGAAGCGTGCGCCCTGCGGGAATCGTTTGTCCATTTTCAAGAGCTGGGTTTTACCGGCGGGCTGATCCGCGTAGAAGAAAAGCCGGTGGCGTTTACCATAGGGGAAGCTATTGACGGGCAGACCTATGTGGTGCATTTTGAAAAGGCGCTGTCGAGCTACGCCGGGTCTTATACCATGATCAACCGGGAATTTGCCGCCCATCGCTTATCCGGTTATCGCTATATCAACCGGGAAGAAGATATGGGATTAGAGGGCCTGCGCAAGGCGAAGCTTTCCTATTATCCCGCCCTGTTGCTGGAGCGGTTTACCGCCCGCTGGGGAGAATGATGGCAGGGCATATAGGGTTTGCCCGGCAAGAGGATCGGGAGGGCCTTAGACAATTATGGCTGGAAAGCTTTGAAGATACCCCGGAAGCAGTGGATTTCTTTTTAGAGCGCTGGCTTTCTCCTTTCAGCTGTGTAGCGGCCTGGGAACAGGGAAAAGTAGTGTCGGCGCTTTATTTGCTGCCCGGCGTCTGGCAGGAGGGGAAAAGAAGCTACCAAGCGCAGTATATTTATGGAGCGGCAACCTTACCGGCGTTTCGCGGATGCGGATGGATGGGAAAGCTGCTTGCCTTTGCCGGTTCCACTGGGGCAAGGCAGAGAGGGGATCAGGTTTCCTGCCTGCTTCCCGCGACAAAATCCCTTTATAATTTTTATGCCAGGTATGGCTATCGGACTGCCTTTTATCTCCGGACCGTAGAAAAAGAACGGGAGGAATTGGAAGCGTTGGCGGGGACAAGGGAGCGGCCGTGCGTTGTCCCGGCGCTGTCCCCGTGGGAAATTCGGGAGATCAGCATGTCCCAGCAAACGGGTATCCAATGGGGACGGCAGATGGTGGAATATGCCTTTGCCGTCAACAGTCTATATGGAGGGGGACGGGTATGTACGGTAGATGGGTATGCCCTGTACCGGCGGCAAGGGGACTTGGCTGAAATTTTGGAATGGAGATGCCTGGGGGACATGGGAGCATTGCTGGCCGCTTTGTTAAAGGACACCGATGCGGAATTATTCCGTTTCCGTTTGTCCGGGAGAGATGCCCTATTCCCAAAGGAAGGGGATCTTATTCCATTTGGAATGGGAAAATCCTTGTGTCAGGGGTTAAAAATAGAAAAAATACAGGGGGAAACCCCTTATTTAGGAATGACTTTGGATTGACATATTTCGTAAATACGGGTAGTATTAAAGTTAGAAAAAAAGAAATTCTTGGAGAACATCCCATCCAGCCGGTGGGGTTTGATGAAAAGGGAGCGTGTGGGAATGATCTATGTATTTCTTGCCAATGGATTTGAAGAAATCGAAGCGCTTGCCACTGTGGATGTGCTGCGCCGCGGGGAATTTGAGGTGCGCACCGTAGGCGTAGGCGGAAAGCAGGTGACGGGAGCGCATGGGATTACTGTAGAGGCCGATATCCTAGAAAAAGATGTGACCACAGATCCCCTGGAAGCGGTGGTACTGCCTGGAGGGATGCCGGGAACGCTTAATCTGGAAAGATCCCCGATTGTACAGGCGGCGGTCCGTTATGCGGCAGAAAACCGCCTGCTTGTGGCGGCTATTTGCGCAGCTCCTTCTATTTTAGGACATATGGGATTGCTCCAGGGAAAGCAGGCGATTTGCTTCCCGGGATTTGAGGATCAGCTGACAGGGGCGGTTCTGTCCAGTCAACCGGTTTGTGTGGATGGAAATATCGTCACAGCTCGAGGACCGGGGGTATCCATAGAGTTTGGGTTAACGTTAGTGGCGCAGCTCAAGGGGCAGAAGGCGGCGGAATCCATTAGGATGTCGATGCAATGTATGTAAAAGATATCAGAATCGTCAAAAATAATTTAAGAGCCAAATATAAGGCGATCCGGAAAGAAATGAATCCCAAGAGAAAACAGGCGATGGACGCGGAGATTCAAAGCCGCGTGCTGTCTTTACGCCAGTATGCGGAGAATTCATTGATATTCACATATGTTTCTAAAGAGATTGAAGTGGATACGTTCGCTATTATGCGGGCTGCCTGGGCCAATCATAAGCAGGTGGCGGTTCCCCGTTGTGTTCCCGGCGTGATTGATATGGAATTTTATATCATTCAAGGGGAAGAGGATTTGGAACCGGGAGCATTTGGGGTATTGGAACCGGTGCCGGAGCGCTGTACCAAAGTGACGGATTATTCGGAAGGATTTTGCGTGGTGCCAGGCTTGAGTTTTGATGCGGGAGGTTACCGCCTGGGCTATGGAAAAGGGTACTATGACCGTTTCCTTTCTCAATTCCGCGGGGTCACGGTGGGAACCTGTTACAGCAACTGTACGCAATGGCGGTTGCCTCATGGGCGTTACGATAAGCCTGTCAATTTACTAATTACCGACAAGTATCTCCGCAGGACTTCACCATAAAAGAAAAGCCTCCTTCCGGAGGCTTAGGGAAAAAGTTAGCAACAGCAGCATACCAAAAAGATCACCAATAACAAAAGAATACAGGAATTGTTACCACAACCGCACATGATATTCACCTCGCTTTTGTTTGATCTGTTCTATCATATGCAATGGATAGATAAGGGTGACAGGAAGGTGGTGTTTTCCCTGTAGGAAAAGGGAAAATAGATTTTTTGACTTGTCCAAAAACGGGAGGATTACAAGATGAATGACGATCTCAACCGAAAGGAGCAGGAGGGAAATCCCTTTAAGAACGAGGCGGTTCCCACGCAGCGCCCTCAAGGGCAGCCTGATCAGCCTTTGCCATCCTTTGAACAGAAACGGCAGGAGAAGATAAAGAATTTTCAGCTTAATCTGCAAGAGGAAGACCTAGATCCAGAAGAGGGTTCTCAGGAGGATCTGCCGGTTGTCCCCCCTGCGCCCGTTTCCCCAACAAATTTGAATAGCCATAGCGATGATAGGCCGCCCGCCATGGAAATGCCGTTGAGTAAAGCAGAAAAAAAAGAACGGCGTAAAGCGGAAAAAGCAGAGAAAAAGAGGAAGAAAAAAAAGGCAAAAAAGAATGGATGCCTGTTTAAAATTGTTTGGCTTATTATGATTATGCTTGTATCGGTAGTGCTGGCGCAGTACATACTGGTAGGCGTTAACGATATGTTGGCTATTAACCGCCCGGAATCCACAGTGACGGTGGATATCCCTTCAAATTCCTCTTTGGATGACGTAGCACAAATTTTAACGGAAAAACATGTGATAGACCGCCCGGATTTCTTTAAAATGTACGCTATGTTAACCCGGAGCGCTCAGAGCCGTACCTTCACGAAGGGCACCTTTGATATGCAGACCAATATGGATTATGAGGCGATTATCAATTATATCCAAACCCAGAGTAACCGTAAGGATACGGTGTCCATTACCTTTTATGAAGGCGAAACCGTTTTGCAGTATGCGGAAAAATTGGAAGAAAACAACGTTTGCAAAAAAGAAGATTTCCTGGAAGCCTGCAACTCGGATGAGTTTGATGAAGATTATGAGTTCCTGCAAGAGATTACCAACCAGGATCAAAGATACTATAAGCTGGAGGGATACCTCTTCCCAGACACTTATGAGTTCTATGAGGAAGAAGATCCGGTGGACACGATCAGCCGTATGCTGAGCAATTATAACAAAAAGATTTACACAAAAGAGAAGGTCAAGGGCTATGAAGATCAGGTGAGCATCGCAGATCTGGCCCAAGAGAAAGGGATGACCACTCAAGAACTATTGACGCTGGCTTCCATGGTGCAGGCGGAAGCGGCGGATCAGGAAGATATGAAAAAGGTTGCCGGGGTATTCCTCAACCGTCTGAATTTTGGTGCGGAATATGACATTTATACCTTGGATTCCGATCCAACCGTGTTCTATCCCTATAAAAAGAATACGGCTCCAGAAGGGTTTGTGAGTACGTATAGCACCTATGACAACCAGGGATTGCCGCCAGGGCCTATCTGCAATCCGGGAATGGATGCTATTGAAGCGGTGCTGAACCCGGATACCACGAAGAACTTGTATTTCTGCCACGGTACCGACGCAAATGGAAACCAGGTGGCGTTGTACGCAAAAACCAGGGCGCAGCATGAGCGTAATTTGAAATCGCTGGGATTGGCGTAACCGGGGATATACAGTAGATATTATGAAAAGTTGCTCTGTTGGGGATTCTCCACCAGAGCAACTTTTTGATTCAAAAGGTTGATCAGAGAAGGAGAGGAATAGGCTAATGGAGCAAAAAACAGCGCCTATGGAGATTTTGGCCCCGGCAGGGGATTGGGAACGTTTGGAGGCCGCGCTGGATTATGGGGCCCACGCAGTATATCTAGCGGGCAAAGAATTCGGGATGAGGAGTTCCCCGGATAATTTTGACAAAGAAGCCTTGCAAAAAGCGGTGGCATTGGCCCATAGCAAAGGGGTGAAGGTATACCTTACCTGCAACACCCTTCCCCGCAACCAGGAGCTGCCGCGCCTTCCCGGGTTCCTGGAAGACTGCGCCCAGGCAGGGGTAGACGCTTTTATCCTGACCGACCTGGGCGCTTTGGCCATTGCCAAAAGGGTAGCGCCAAAGGTGGATGTCCATATTTCCACCCAGGCGGGCGTGGTCAATTATGAAACCGCTCGGGCTTTTTGGGACATGGGGGCCAGCCGCGTTGTGCTGGCCAGGGAACTTTCGCTGGACGAGATCGCTGAGATCCGTCAAAAAACGGATCCCAAACTGGAAATCGAGGCTTTTGTACATGGCGCGATGTGTGTTTCTTTTTCTGGACGTTGCCTGATTTCTAACTATTTGACAGGACGTGATGCTAACCGCGGGGAGTGTGCCCAGCCATGCCGCTGGAAATATCAGCTGGTGGAGGAAAAACGCGAGGGACAGTCTTTCCCCATTATGGAGGCCGACGGCGGCACCTATTTTTTTAATTCCCGGGATCTATGCATGATTGAGTATATCCCCCAATTAGCGGAAGCTGGGATAACCAGTTTAAAAATTGAGGGGCGCGCTAAATCCGCTTACTATGTGGCAGTGACCACAAATGCCTATCGTCACGCCCTGGATGATTACTTACAACAGGGAAAAGATTGGAAATTAGCTCCCTGGATTCGGGAAGAAGTGGAAAAAATCAGCCATCGGGAATATCATACCGGTTTTTATTTGGGGGATGAACCCGGACAGGTTTATCAGAATGGAGGATACATCCGCCAATATGAGGTGGCGGCCGTATGCGAAGATTATCAAAATGGCGTAGCGAAGCTTTCTCAAAGGAACCGGTTTTTCCGAGGGGCGGAATTGGATGTGCTGGAACCAGGCGGAATTCCTTTTTTGATCCGGGCGGAAGAAATGTATAATGAGGAACAGGAACCTATTGAAAGCGCGCCCCACGCGACCCAGACAGTCTACATTCCAGTAGATCGCCCCATTGCCAAAGGGGCGTGGTTGCGTTGTAAAAGAAAATAGATGCTGTCTTTCCCAGACGATAGGAAGGGCGGGATAAATGGATGGGAACTGTACATGCACCGGGTTTCTTAGGATTCGGTGCATGTTCTATATTTTTCAGTAAACTATTTTCGGTTTGCAATCGGGTTTTTGGCAGCGGGAAAGATTACCATGGAAAGGAAAAAATTTTGCCTTTTCCCTCAGTGATAGATTGTGCTTTTTTGATACATTGTGCTTTTTTTGATAATGGGTGTACAATCTCATCAAACTGTAGTAAAATGAAAAAAATTTTTTTAAAAGAGGGATTCTCTATGTATCCATATCAAGATTCATCCACTCCTTTGGAGGAACGCGTCCAGGATCTGCTGGGACGCATGACACTGGAGGAAAAAGTAAAACAGATCGACCAATATTCCGGAGATGAGTTTTTTCAAAAAAAATCCGGCAGCGATACCGTATCCATTGACTGGGAAAAAGCCAAAAAGACCATCGGGGATACCGGCGTAGGAAGCGTCCAGAGCCGGGATTCCAGCGCCAAAGTCAATAATGAATTACAGCGGTACGCCATAGAAAATACCCGCTTAGGTATCCCGCTGCTGTTTAGTGAAGAAGCGTTGCATGCGTTTTTCCAGCGGGGCGCTACCACGTATCCCCAACAGATTATGTTGGCTTCCACCTTTTCCCCGGAACTGGGATACCGGATGGGGCGCGGGATCGCCACAGAGGCCCGCAGCGTAGGCATTCACGAAACCTTTAGCCCGGTTATGGATTTGGCGCGCGATCCCCGCTACGGGCGCACCGAGGAAACCTTTGGGGAAGATACCCACCTTTCAGCCAAGATGGCGGAGGCCGTGGTAAAAGGCTTGCAGGGAGAAGGGTTGGACCGCCCGGATACGGTAGCTGCGGAACCGAAACATTATGTAGGATATGCGAACCCGGTGGGCGGGCTCAACTGCGCGCCTTCTACCATGGGCCGGCACGACGTCTTTGCCTATTGCCTCCCTGTTTTTGAGGCTGCGTTTGTCGATGGAAAAGCCACCAATACTATGTGTTCCTACAACTCCATTGACGGCGTCCCCGTCTCTATGGATCACGAACTGCTCACAGACGTGCTGCGCGGCCAATTCCAAATGCCTGGCTTTGTGCGGGCGGACATGACGGCGGTTTCCCGTCTCCATACCGATCATTTTGTAGCGGAGACACCGGAAAAAGCCATGAAAATGGGGTTGGAAGCCGGCGTGGATATGCAGCTTTATGATTTTCCCCACGAGGAATATCAAAATGGGATCCGCAGCATGGTGGAATCCGGTGAGATTGCTCAAGAAGTGCTGGATGAAGCGGTAGCCCGCGTCTTACGGGTAAAGTTTATGTTGGGTCTGTTCGACCATCCCTATACGGACGAAACGTTAACCCCAAAAGTAATGCACTGCAAGCAGCATCAGGAGGACGCCTTGGAAATCGCCCGCAAGGGAATCTGCTTGCTCAAAAATCAGGATCATTTGCTTCCGCTCTCCAAAAACCTGAAAAAAATCGCTGTCATTGGCCCCAACGCCGATCACGCGGTTTTGGGGGATTATCTCAATGAGCCGTATCCAGAAAACAGCATTTCCGTGTTGGACGCCATCCGCAGCCAGGTATCCCCGGAGACCGAAGTGTGCTTTGCCAAAGGGTGCAGTATCCTGGGAGAAGAGGTCAAACCGGTCCCCCTGCGCTGGCTGTTCAGTGAAGACGGAAAGAACGGCCTTACCGGCCGTTACTACAACAGCGATCATATCGGGGGAGAACCGGTTCTTACCCGCATCGACCGCGGTATCCAGTTCAACTGGATTTATTCTAAGCCCCACAAAGATGTAGATACCCGCCAATTCTGTGTGCTGTGGACCGGCTCCATGTGTCCGGATTACAGCGTGGAGGGCTGTATCGGGCTGAGTTCCATGGACAGCATGCGGCTGTATGTGGACGGGCAGTTGATCGTAGACGGATGGGAAGAAAAATCCGCCAACCAGATGATCCCCTTCTCCTTTGAAAAGGGGAAAACGTATGATATCCGCATCGAGTACCGCAACGACGCCCGCGGCGCCCGCGTGCTCTTTGGTTTTAACGAGGGAGCGGAGCATCCGGAGGAAGCGGTGGAATTGGCCAGGCAGTCCGACGTGGCTATTCTGTGCATGGGGGATAACGAGGAAACCAGCGGGGAAAACTTTGACCGTACGGACCTCAACCTGCCGGGCAAGCAATTGGATCTGGTAAAGGCTGTATGGGAAACCGGCACGCCGGTGGTGCTGGTACTGCTCAGCGGCCGGCCTCTTTCCATCTCCTGGGAACAGGATCACGTCAACGCTATCCTGGAAGCCTGGTTCCCGGGAGAAAAGGGCGGCCAGGCCGTTGCGGAGGTTCTGTTCGGCGACGTCAATCCCTCCGGTCATCTCCCTATGGCTTTCCCCCGCAGCGTGGGACAGGTTCCCTGCCATCACAGCCGCCTTCCCGGCGGCGGCGTCCGGTATGTGGAAATGGACTGGCTGCCTTTGTATCCCTTCGGATATGGCCTTAGCTATACGGAGTTTTCCTATTCCAATCTGCGCCTATCCGCATCCCGGATTACCCCGGACGGAAGCGTGGATGTCATCTTTGACGTGACAAATATCGGCGACTGCGACGGCGAAACCGTCCCTCAGGTCTATATCCATGACCGATACAGTTCCGTGGTCCGCCCCATCAAGGAATTACAGGGATTCCAGAGGATCTTC